>CAMOVW010000068.1 GCA_946627725.1 uncultured Clostridia bacterium | reverse complement strand
TTGGCCTTCTCCCAGATTGCGGTGGCGACGGTATCCTCGGTGACGGTATATTTGGCGAGCGGCTGATAGGTCTTGCCGCCGATCTTCCAGCCGGTGAAGACGTACCCGCCCTCTTTGGAGCGAAGATTGGGGTTGAGGAGCGTGACCTCGGTACCGGCCTTGACGACCTTATCGATGAGCTGCCCGTAGAATTCTCTGTCGCTCTTATACGAAAGGGTGACGTTGCCGCCCTCGATCGTGATCGGGTGGCTCCAGAAGGTTTGCAGGCGGTCGTAGGCGGCGAGCCAGCGGAGGTTGACCACCGTTGCCTTCACGCGGATGGTTTTGCCGGAGAGGGACTTCGGGATGTAAATGGAATCCGTGTTGGTGGCGAAGAGGTCGTTGTTCTGCCGCGTAACCTTTTTTGTTTTATCGGCAGCCAGCATCGTCATGTCTCTGGAGCAGATCTCCTTGGTGTAGGCGTGGAGCTGCGCGGCGGTCCACTCAAGGTAGTTTTTGGGCATGCCGGTTGCGGGGTCGAGATTTGCAATATTCGGGTCGTTCGGGTTTACGGTGTTGATATAGGTATAATCGCCTATTTTATTACCGTTGTTATCGAACCATTTATCGGGCGTGTAGTAACGTTTTTCGGCGAGGTTCTGCTCCGCCGTCCAGCCTTTTTGCCCTACGTAAACGTTGTCGGTACCCGCGATCAGGTTCTTGAGCTTGCCGCTCGAGTCCGTCTCAATGTTGCCGTTTGCGTCGCAGAGGTACCACTGGTAGTAAACGTCGAAGATCTTGTTGGCGTTCTGCTCGTAGTCCACCTTGCCGGCAAAGCCGTTGAGGATGCTCACCTTCAGCGTGTCGCCCGTCTTCGGCGCGGCGGTGAGCCACTGCAGGGGCGTGTAGTCCTCGATCATGTGGTTCTCGCCCTCTTTTTTCTCGCTCAGGCCGTAGCAGGCGAACATCACGCTGGTGGAAGCCTTGGCCGTGGGCATCTTCCCCTCGGACTTTGATGCGGACTGCCAGCCGTAGTTAACGTATTCCTCCACGTCTAAAACGATGCGGTAAAGCTCGCCCTGCTTGTAGCCCTGCCACTTGGTACCGTCGCGCAGGGTCACGCCGCCGGTACGGTTCAAGAGCTGGCTTTCGATCTCCTTCAGGTTCAGGATGCAGCGCAGCGCCTCGCTTTCGGAGGTACCGTAAACCACCTCGGCCAAAGGCTTATCGGAGCCGAAGGTCGTATCCTCGCTGATGGAAGCCTTTGTGAGCGGATCCACGCGGTAAAGCTTATACCGGAACCAGCGCATCGTCATGCGGTAAGCGTCGTGCGAAACAAAGCTGCTGGAGCGGTTCGAGAGCGCATCGATCCCCGCGGCCATTAAATCGTCCAGATGATCTCTGGCGCGAAGGGTGACGGATTTGCCGTCCTTATCTGTGCCGGAAACGAAATGGTCGCCGTAAACGGTGTTCGGGATCGGCTGGTTGGTGGTGCTCACGGGATCGGTGTAATACCATACCTCGCTCGTGCCGAGGGCGTTCCCTTCGGGGTCCACGTCCTCTAACTTCGGCGTGACGTAGTAGGAGTTCGTCGTCCAGGGGTTATCCACCGGGAAGGCGAAGTATTTTTCGTCGTTGGCGAAGGCCGCGTCGTGGGGGTTGTCGTTGCTGATCTCCCACGCCTTCGAGATGTCCTTCTGCTCTTCGGTGCCGTAATAAGTCTCGAGGTGCATGGAATAGGTGGAGTTGGTGTAAGAGGGGTTCGGATAAACCGTAAGGTAGGTCTTATAGCGAAGCTCTTCGTCGGAGCAGAACAGGCGGTAGTGGTAAACGCCGGTGTGCGCGCCCTCTTCATCCTTTTCCTCGTCCATAAGCACAAGGGAGCCCACGCCGTAGTTATCCACGATCTGGATGCGGCCGTCGCGGATGAAATCCGCGCCGAAGGATTCGATACCGAGATTCACACTGCCGGGCGTGCCGGGGAACTTTACGAAGTTGCTCTCGCCCGAGCCCTCGTCCACCGCAAGGCCCATGTTCATCAGCTCATAATAGCAGCGGAAGGTGCCGCCGCGCACAAGCACGTTGCGGGTGTTGATAAGAATGGGTTCGGCGTCGTTCTTGACAACGTCCTCCTGATTCTCGAAATACACCTGCTCGAGGCCGCTTGTTTCGGAATCCTTCAGGGTGGAGCTGGGCTCGTACCGCGCGCCGTTTTTATCCACCACAAGGGAGGAACGCTTCACAGCGGAATTCACCGTTACCATATTAAAGATGTTGGCGCCGGTGTAGCCCTCAAAGGTGCCGCCGTAGATATAGGCCTGGCCGCCGTTATAGCGGTTTTTGACCAGAGGGTTGTCGTTATTGTTGGTGCGCACGATCTCCACCACCGCGTTGCGGGTGTTGGGGGTGGAGCCGTAGCCCTTGAAAGTGCCGCCGTAGGCGACGAAGGTACCCTGATTGCCCACCTTGACCACCGTGCCCATGATGGACTGCGTCACACGGGAGTTTTCGTCGCTGCCGAGCATACTGCCAATATCGGAAATAAGATCCAGCGCGCCGTTGAAAAGATCGGTGACCTTGTTGTTGACGATGGAATCCACCACGCCCTTTTCTGCATTTGCCAAACGGGAGGCGTAGTCAACGCCCTTGGTGGAACCGTTCTGCTTGGCGGTGCTGTCGGCGTTGGATTTGTTTTTCTCATCCGTGGGTTTATCGGTCTCTGAGCCCTTCTTCTTGGCGTCGGCGGTCTCTTTGTTCACCGAATCCTTCTTTTCGCCGATGGTCTGATCGCGCCCGGCGCCGGTGGCGTCGTTGGCCTTCTGTTCGGGCGTATCCGCCTTTTTTTCGGGCTTTGCGTCGGTGCCGTCCTTCTTGTTGGTGGAGGCGGCGGAGGGATCCTTGCCGTCGTCATTTTCGGAGGAAGCGGCTTTCTCTTTCATGATCGTGTCGTTCACGTCTGAGAGATTCGCTTTTGCGGCGGAAATGCCGGTGGCGTATTCAGCCCCCTTCACGCCGAGGCCAACGGCGCCCCCCACCACGGTTTTCAGCTTGCTCCACGAGAAATTCGATTTAAGCTGGTCCTTCTGGCGGCCGGCCTGGAAGGTGCCGCCGTAGATCACCAGATTACCGTTATTCACGTGGAACAGGTCCCGGGTGGTATAATAGTTCATCTTGGAGTAGTGGGGGCTCACCATGTAGCCGTGGAAGCGGATGCCGCCCGTGCCCTCGTTCGTGATCCCGTTTTCGGTCCATTTGGAGGAATCGATGATGGTGAGCGTGGCGCCCTCGTCTATGGTGATGAACACGCTGTTGTGGTAAGCGGGGTCGCCGCTCTGCTTGTAGTGCTCCTCATACCATTCCTTGCCCTTGCGGTTGCGGCCGTACATCAGATCGATCTTGTGTCCGTTGAGGTCGAGCACCTTATCGGTGGTGATCGTCATCGTCCGATACTCGGTCTCGCCCGTGTAAGAGCGCGTCAGGTCATAAGAGAGGGCGATATATTTATCGTCTTCCGCCTCTGAAGTGAGCAGATACCGCAGCGACCCCTTGTCGTTATCCTTGATCGTGAGGCCGTTGCAGTAATCGGTTATGCCCGGTACGCTTAATCCGTAAACAACGCCCGGGTCCATATCGTAGGTGACGTGCTTCCAGCGCAGCTTATTGTAGTTGGATTTGTAGTAGTCCTCGCCCACGTCGTTAAACGTGTGCGTATTGTTGCCGCCCTTCTGCGCGAGGGCGTCGGCGGCGGTGGTGATGCCGTGCTCAGCGGCATAATTAAAGTCGATGTTCAGGTCCGTGTCGTCCGATTCCACGGCAAAAACCGAGAGTGAAACGAAGGGTACGCTCGATAGAATCATAACGAGCGAAAGAACCAATGCAAAAAATCGTTTTGTACGGCGCATAATCCTGTCTCCTGTACTAAAATACTTATTTTCTTACTTATAGTATAAATTATCATTAAGAAAAAGTAAACAATAATTTTATACAAAACAATATTATTTTATATATTTTTATATATTCTCTACTATTGTTTGCCATACTAAAAACCTCCGAAAGCCGATTTACGGCCTCGGAGGTCTTTTTCGTTTGGCTGTTTTTCACAACCCCTGTGATTTTATGGTTACCAGGCTGCGGGGTCTTCCAGATTGACGGCGGCGCGCAGGATGGAGCGGGCATCGTTCGCGGTGACCTTGCCGTCCCGGTCTGCGTCGCAGGCGATGTACTCGCGGGAGCCGGGGGCGTAGGTCTCCAGGTTCACGGCGCGGCGCAGCGCAAGGCGGGCGTCGGAGGAGGAGATCTTATGATCGCCGTCCACGTCGCCGGGCATACCCGCGGCGCCTGTGGCGCATTCAAAGCGGAAGATAAAACGTCCGGGGGCGGTTACTTCACCGTGCACGCTGCGTACGCCGTTCCACATGGCGACCAGCTCCTTTGCGGAATACAGCCTGCTAGAAGAAGGCAGCTGCACAACAACGGCAACGGTATAGCTCTCATTTGTCTGCGCAACGCCGTTTTTGGCGTCTTTGCCGTTATACAGCACGCTTGCCACTACGCCCTCGGAGGCAACGGCGGAGGTATCGAAGGGTTTGCCCGCTTCGGGCGCGGTAAGATCCGTGATCTGAATGGGAGGCGCCACGGTGAGCGTGACTTCGTTCGAATAAACCGACGCGCCGCCATAGGTGATACGGCAGCGGTAACGGGCGGCGTCGGAAGCCGCGGCGTTTTCCACCATGTAATAGTTAAACCGTTCGCCGGAAAGATCCTGCCACGCGCCGTTTTTACAGATCTGCCACTGGTAGGTGACGCTGTACGGATAAGCGCCGAGCACGAACTGCGCGGTGCCGCCTTCCGTAACGGCCATATCTTTCGGCTGGGAGAGGAACCCCAATGCGGAGGATCTCACGTCAAATGTGAAAGCGTACCGGTTCTCACCGAGGTATTCCGCCTTGCTGCCGGTTCTGCCGTTCCAGGTGATGAAGGGCGTATCGGGCAGAGCGGCAGCCTCCGCAACAGAGAACTGCACAAATATTTTTATGATATAATCCGTATCGGCGGCGGGCACATGGGTGAGAGACGTACCGTCTTTATTGAAGTATTTGATATCGTAGATCGTACCTGCGGAGATTCCGGCGGATTTATCGGTCTGGTACCCGGCGATCATCTCGCGCAGATCCTTCACCTCGGGGACGGGCGTCACCGTGCAGGTAACTGTGCGTGAATATACCGTTTCGCCGTTTATGGCAGCCACACAGCGGAACTGCATGGTCTCATAAGTCAGGTAACTCAGCGTGGAGGCGTTCGCGCCGGAGATATTCTTCCAGCCGCCGTCGTAATACTGCCACTGATAGGAACCGCCGCTGCCATCCACAAGGAAGGTGAACGTGCCCTTCTGCCCGCGCAGGATCACGATATCGGCGGGCTGAGAGATCACTTTAACGCCCCCGCTGCAGGCGCTGCATTTACGGGCGGAAAGGTTAAAACCGGCGTCGCATTCGGAGCAGTAATCGCCGCATTCGGTACAGATAACGGCGCATTCTTCGCAGGTGAAGCAGCCCTCGCACTGTTCTTTGTTTCCGCAAAGGAAACAGGTCTCTTCACAGCCGGGGCAGATGGAATTCTCGGCGCAATCAGAGCAGGAGCCGCAGTTATTGCACCAGCCCTCGGCGCACTCTTCGCAGATCTGGCCGCAGGCGTCGCACAGCACGGTGCAGTCCGCGCACAGGTAACATTCAAGACACTGGTCGATGTTGCCGCATTCAAGACAGGTATTGCCGCAATCGGGGCACACGGTATCTCCGTTGCAATCACCGCAGAGATCGCAGTTATCGCACCAGCCGTCAGAGCATTCCTTGCAGATCTCAAGGCAGGATTCGCAGATATCGGTGCAGTCCGCGCAGCGCCAGCACTCCTGACACTGATTCTTTGCGCTGCAGCTTGCGCAGCTCTCGCGGCATTCGGGGCAGGCGGTATCGCCGTTGCAGGAGGAGCAGGTATTGCATTCCAGGCAGAAGCCATCGTCGCAATCCGCGCATACCTCGCCGCAATCCTCGCAGATCACGGTGCAGTTGGCACAAAGGAAGCAGCTCTGGCACTGGGCTTCGGCTTCGCACTCACCGCAGGTTTCAAGACAATCGGGGCAGGTGGTGCCGCCGTTGCAGTCCGAACAGGTACCGCAGTTCATGCAGAACATATCGTCGCATTCCGTGCAGCGCTCAGAGCAATCGTCGCAGATATCGTCAACGCAATCCTCGCACAGCACGCAGCTGCGGCACTGCTGCTTGGTTTCGCACTCAAAGCAGGTCTCGCCGCACCCGGGGCAGATGGAATCGCCGGTGCATTCCTCGCACAAGCCGCATCCGCCGCACATATCGGAGCATTCCGCACAGTATTCGCCGCAGCCATCGCACAGCTCGGTGCAGTCCGAACAATATTCACAGTTGGGGCAGGTGTCTTTCGCCTCGCATTCGCCGCAGGTCTCGCGGCAGCCGGGGCAGACCGTGCCGCCGTTGCATTCGCCGCACAGGCCGCAGTTGACGCAGAATAAGCTGTCGTCCGCGCACTCATAGCAGGCTTCGCCGCAATCGGGGCACACCGTGTGATCGTTGCAGGCGCCGCAGGTCATGCAGTTTTTGCAGAATTCGCTGTCATCCGCGCACAGGAAACAGGCCTCCCCGCAGGAGGTGCAGGCGGTTTCGTCGTTGCAGCTGCCGCAGGTCATACAGTTTTTGCAGAACAAGCTGTCGTCCGCGCACAGGAAACAGGCTTCGCCGCAGGAGGTGCATGCGGTTTCATCGTTGCAGCCGCCGCAGGTCATGCAGCTTTTGCAGAACAGGCTGTCGTCCGCGCACTCATAGCAGGCCTCGCCGCAGGAGGTGCAGGTGGTATCGCCGTTACAGGCGGCGCAGGTATCGCAGCCCTTGCAGAAGGTGCTGTCGTCCGTGCATTTGAAGCAGGCCTCGCCGCAGGATTCGCATACCGCTTCGCCGCATTCGGGGCAGGCCCCGCAGTTTTTGCAGAATTCGCTGTCGTCGGCGCACTCATAGCAGGCTTCGCCGCAGTAGGGGCATACGGTACCGTCGTTACAGGCTTCGCAGGTTTCGCAGTTCCTGCAAAACATACTGTCGTCCGCGCACTTGAAGCAGGCCTCACCGCAGCTGTCGCAGATGATCTCGCCGCAATCGGGGCAGGCGTCGCAGTTGCCGCACCAGTATTCCGCGCACCAGTTGCAGCCATCGCAATAGGGGCAGGTGTAATCCGGCGCGCAATCCTCGCACATACCGCATTCTTCGCAGATCACGTATTCATCCCAGTGATAATTGCCGCACGCGGGGCACTCCATGCCGTCTTCATACTCTGCGTCGGCGACCAGCGAGGGCAGCACGGCGATCATCACAAGGCACAGCGCCGCGCCGAACAGTAAACATACCGTTTTTATAAATCTGTTCTTCACAGGGTCACTTCCTCTCTATCCTTTCGGTTATAGCCGGAAACTGCGCACCGGTGAGGGCGCGCAGCTTTGATTGTGTTTTTTACCAGGTTGAGGGGTCTTCCAGATTGACGGCGGCGCGCAGGATGGAGCGGGCGTCGTTCGCGGTGATCTTGCCGTCTCTGTCTACGTCGCAGGCGACGTACTCGCGGGAGCCGGGGGCGTAGGCCTCCAGATTCACGGCGCGGCGCAGGGCGAGGCGGGCGTCGGCGGAGGTGATCTTGGTATCGTTATCCACGTCGCCCAGCATTACGGTCTGCGCCTCGTCCGATGCGGTGAAGGTACACGTAGCCGCATAGCCGATATGGCCGACGGTATAATGCCTGATCTCAAGTGAATCCGGCTTCAGCTCTTTTCCGTCCGGGCTCATCAGCAGAATGCGATGCAAATCCTTGTTTTCTTTCATGCGATAAAGGTTGTTGATGGGATTGGCGTCATAGGCGAATATCAGCGCGTACTCGTCTCCCGCTATAAAAGTATCGCCGTCGGCAACGTCCACCCATTCGCCGTTCACCCTGTGCTTCCAGGTGGGGGAAACGGTTGTGAACGCGATCTTTACGGGCTCCGCCAGCGCGGTGGCGGCCGTGGTGATCTTTTCGCCCGCAACGGGCGCGGCCACGTTCAGCAGGGTGATCTGATCCACAAGGGTAACAGGCAGCAAAGGATGCTTATCCAGCGCGTGCATATAGAAATCAACATAGAGCGTACGGTCATCCAATACCCTGACCTTCGCATCGTAGAAATCAACTTTGCCGCCGTAGATATCATACAACGCGAATTCGGGCTTATCTTTGGACCCCGTAAATCCGTCGCGCAGGGCGACGTGGAAGCGCAGCATATAGTCGCTGCCCGGCTGGAAGGTATTGCTGCTGCCCTGTACCGTGATCGTGGCGGCGGAGGGATTGTAAAGATACCACTCGCCGTTGTTATCCAGGAGCTTGATCTGATCGAAATTATAAGCCAACGCGGAAGAGGTGGTTTTTTGCGCCTTGGAGGGCTGGGTTACGCGGGTGAACGCCAGCAGGGTTACCACGTTTGTTTCGGGGATCGTATACTTGTAACGGAACACGCAGATATCCTCGCCGTAGGGCAGGCTCCAGTCGCGCCCCGTGCGAACAGCGTTCATGTTGTCGTCGTCCTGATACCAGTAGCAGAAGATGTTGCTGTCGTAAATCATTTCGTCGAAGTATTTCGACACGCCCACGTAAATATCGATCTGATCGCCGGCTTTGGGCAATTCTTTTGTATAGTCTTCAACCATTTTGCCGTTGACGGCGTATTTCACAAACTCCAGCTTCAGATTGCCGCTCGTAAACGAGATATCCGTATCCAGCGGCTTGCCGGCCTTCGGAACGTCCATATCTCTGATGGAGTTGCCTCTGTGGATATGCATTTCTGTGCACTCGAAGCCGATCCACATGCACAGCGTATCGTTTTTCCAGTCGCGGGAGCGGAGTTCTTCAAGATACACGATCTCGGGGTACAGATCCTCGCCCGCAAGGCCGAGCAGGTCCACGGTGATATCATCCAGATCTCCGTTGAAGCGGTAGCCCTCGTCCGCGCCCAACTGCAGATACATGTAGAAGGTTTCGCCCGTTACCGGCGTTTTGCCGGTGGAGCCGCGGATATCGTCGTACCAGCCGTGACGGAAGCCCGTGTAACAGTGAGAGGTTTCCAGGGGCGCAACGTTCGGCAGCTCGTTGACGAAGCCCATATACTGATAGGGCTGGCGCACGTTTTTGATCGTGAGCTCTCTGATGATCCTCGGCACAACGAATCTGAACTCGCACCGATAGGCGTTTGCGCCGATCTGCAGAAGATACTGTGTATCTCCGGAGTACGCTTTCCGGCAGGTCTGGCCGTTCCATTCCGCAACGGTGGTTTTGGGATCGACGGCGTATTTACTGTCTACGGTGAAATCGACCGTGACGTATACGATATCGCCCTCTTCCACCGATGTAACAGCGGAGCTGTTTTCGGTATAATACACTTTATTCACCGTAATACCGGTGGTGGAGGAAGAAGCGCTGGTATCCAGAGCCGCACCGCCGACGGGCTCGTCGAGCCAGACGATAACGATCTTTTTGATATTTGTCTGCGTGTATTCGTATTTTACAACGTTGGAATACAGAACGCCGCTTGCGCCGTCCACGGTGCCGGTGATCTTGCAGCGCAGATATTTCAGGTTCGCGCGGAAATCCACCCCGGCGGAGCTGTTATAATAACCGAAATCGTAGTTCAGATTCTTGGTTTTTGCGCCGGTAACGGGGGTAGCGCTCATGTTGGTATAGTCCTTCACATCCGTCCAGGGGCCGGAGGCGCTGTTCGCGATCTGCCACTGATAGGTGGCTGCGGTATCGTTGGTATCCACGCTGAAGGTGGCTCTGGTGGAAATGCCGATACCGTTGAAATCCACAGGCTGCTTCGTGATCTGGGTGTTCGGGCGGTAAACGGGATTGTAGCGGAAGAAGAAGCTGTCGGCATAGGGTTCGTTCTTTGTAAACCCGAAGGAGGCGGCCTTCTGAGGAATCAGGCTGTGCGAGGCGGCGGCATTCCACATATCGTCGTTGGAGGGGAAGTAATGGAAGCCCCAGGGCACAACGGTGATGGTGGCCTTATACGATTTGCCGTATTCCACCTTTTTGCCGGTCACGTCGGTGGTATCGTCGCCCACCGTCCATTTGATTTTGGCCTCAAAGCCCGTGCCGCCGGCCGTTGCGGGCAGCACATAACCGTAAGCGATGGGGAAATTGAACACGCTCTTCAGGGTTGCAGGCTCTATGCGGGTCAGGGTAAGGCCGCAGTTTTTGGCAACGGCATGGTATTCCTGCCGGTTATCGAATACAGCAAGATGCCGCTGCGCGAGAACCGCCGTATTCGCTTCCTGAGAATAGGGACCGCCGTAGTAGTAGCCGTTTGTGGTTTCGATATGCACAAGGCCGCGGAAGGTATCCGCATATTTGATCGAGTGATACGCATGGGCAGTCATACCCGAAAGTCCCGTGGTAGCATAGTTGGTATAGAAATAGGTAGTGCCGTCCAGAATAATGGGCATGTTTTCGGGTCTGGCGGCGGAATAATTGGAATTGAAGTTGTACGCGTAAGATACATTGTTCAGCGTTGTGTTCTTTCCGGAGCCGCTCACGCCGAAGGGATAAACGGCCTTTGTGCAGTAAGAGGTAAGTTTCAGATTGAAATTCAGGTTCAGCCCCATAGTTACGCCGCCGGAACCCAAAGAACCGGCATAAATGCCGTCGCCGGCATAAAGGCCGTAGTAATCGTAAGTCAGCGCCGCCGCGCCGGTTTTACCGAAATCGCCGGTAACGTTCAGAGAGGAACCGCTCTCCAATGTGTAAACGGTCATGGAGCCATTGGTGCCCAGAGCCATGTAGCTTTTGGTAAGCTCGTTATAGCGCACCATCAGGTCGTTTTTGCCCATCACGTGCACCATCAGATCCCAGCTGGAGCTCGGCATGTTCACGTAAATGGCGAATCGATCCGTCTGGTACTGATTCATGGTAAGGATCATGGTTTTCTGGCTGGCGTCTACGCTGGCTTTCAGCTTATCGCCGTTACCGAGATTCGAAAGATCCGTATATTGCAAATAATTGGCTACGCCGTCGTCGGTAAAATACAGAAGGCGCAGTGTGGGCAGATCGGCGGCGTTTGCCACGGCGGCAAGCGGCGCCATTACAGTGAGCGCAAGCAGCACCGTAAGCAGTAAAGACAGAACTCTTTTTCTCATACATATAACCTCCCGGAACACTTTTTGTAAAAAATTCACAAAATCTGTGATATTCTTCTACATTTTTTATTATATATGAAAATATAATAAAAGTCAACCTGTTTTTGAATAAACCACCCACGTTTTGTCTTGTTTTTCAACGCACCCCACCTTAAAAGCCCTTAACTTTCCGGGATCGTCAGTTGCTGTCCGCAAGCAAGGTACCGAAGACCGGGCGTGTGCGCGCATAGGAAACGGTAAGCCTTTTGCCCGGTACAGTGACAGGTATAAAACACCGTATCCGGACAGGCGTTCAGCCGGGAGGCGATCCCCTCCAGCAGGGACTTGGGCGCGGTGCGGCGCAGAACGGGATCGTACAGATGGAACCCGCCCACACACACCGACGGCGCGAACGGCTTTGCTTTTTCAAGGATGTTCGCCACGCCCGCATGGCCGCAGCCCATCACCAGCACGTCGGCCTTTTCGCTGACGATCAGATTCTGCTCGTGCAGAAAATCATCCCGCCCGCCCTCGCGCAGAAGCACGTCGTTCATCGGGGAATGCAGCAGCGTCTGTTCCGGTACGGTGAACAGATAAAGCTCGTCGTCGATGCGCAGATCGCCCTTTACGGCGATCACGCGGGGATGCGCCGCAAGAGCGGGATCCAGCCCGATGGGGATCTTTACTAGCCCCACCCGTGTAAAATGGGGCTCGAACGCCCCGGCCTGCACATAAACCATTGCCTTGCCGTTCAGCTCCAGAAACCGCCCCAACGCGCCGCCGTGATCGAAATGCCCGTGGGAAAGGATCACGGTATCCACCGCGGCCAAATCCACCCCCAGCGTTTTCGCGTTTTCAAACAGCGTGCCGTCCGGCCCAAGATCGAACAGCAGCCGGTGCTTTTCCGTTTCGATATACAGCGCCAGCCCGTGTTTCGCCCGGCAGCCGAAAACCGCAGTGTTTTCCACAAGAGAAGTGATTTTCACAACGAACCCGCCTTTTTTATAGTGTTTCAGCTACATCATAGCATAATCAAAGGAAGGGAACAAGGATCTGAATCCAAAAAAATACCCCACCGGGGATCCGGTGGGATAAATTCTGTATATTCGTATCTTTCGTCCTCGTCCACGGCGGGTACTGTCACTCCGCTCACCGCAGGCGATGCTTCCGTTTACAGCCTCAGTATAACGGAAGAAGCTTAAAGTTTCCTAAAACGGGAACTTAAGGCAGCCTTAAATGCGATTTTATTCGATGGGCACCTTTTTCGCCTCCGGCTTCGGGGGCTGCTTCTTCGGCAGGGTGAGGGTGAGTACGCCGTTCTCGAATTTTGCGCCGATGGCGTCCGTATCCACCTCGGATACGTCGAAGCTGCGGGTGTAAACGCCCCAGCCGCGCTCGATGCGCACAAAGCGCTTTTTCTCGTCCTCGTTCTGATACGCCGCGCGGCGCTCCGCCTTTACGGTAAGGATATCGTCTTCGATCTGCAGGTCGATATCTTCTTTGCCGACGCCGGGCAGATCTGCGCGGAGTACATACGCCTCGTCCGTCTCTTCAATATCCGTGCGCAGGGCAAGGGGATTATTGGAAGAAAAGGCATTTGACGTACCAAAGAAGTTTCTTTGAAAATTTTCAAGCTCTCTGAAGGGATGGAATTCATATTCCGTATTTTTTCTTGCAAACGGGATCAGTTCAAACATGATTACAACCTCTTTCTTTTTGTAATATTCGCGCCGTGAGAAAATGAAGCGCGCTCCGACGGCGCCCGGCAGGTACTCTGCCGTCCCGTCCCAATGTTATTATACTACAAGATTGTTATATCCATGTTGCCGTTTTGTTTCTGATTTGTAAATATTAGCACTTTATTATTGAGAGTGCTAATACTTTAATTTCAGACGACCTCCCCGCCGCCGGAGCCGGTAAGCTTTGTAACGTAAAGCGTATGATCGGCGCAGCGGAATTCCACGTGCCAGCC
>CAMOVW010000067.1 GCA_946627725.1 uncultured Clostridia bacterium | reverse complement strand
CTATACGGACGCCGAGGGCCGCGGCGTGTGCGGTATCGAAAAATCCTTCGATAAGCTTCTGCGGGACGCCGGCGGCAGCATCGGCGTGCTTTACACCGCAAACGGGCAGGGCGACGCCATCGCCGGTGAAGGCTTGCGCATTGAAAACGAAAATTACGATTCCGGCGCGGGGATCGTGCTCACGGTGGACGCCCGCGCCCAGCGTATTGCCGAGGACGCGCTTACGGCCTCCGGTATCAGAAAGGGCGCGGCGGTTGTTCTGGCGGCGGATACCGGAGAGATCATCGCCATGGCAAGCGTCCCCGCGTACGACGTACACGATCTGGCCGCCTCTCTGCAAGATCCGGATCTGCCTTTTCTGAACCGGGCGCTGGCTGCGTACCCGGTGGGGTCGGTATTCAAGCCCTTTGTGGCGGCGGCCGCAATGGAGAACGGCTTTGCCTGCCCAGAAGCCTATGAATGCGAAGGCGCGGTGGACGTGGCGGGGCTTACCTTTCGCTGCTATCAGGGCATATCCCACGGCAGCATCGGCCTTCCCGGCGCCATAGAACGGTCCTGCAACAGCTATTTTATCAGCCTCGGCCAAACCGTGGGCGGCGCGGCGATCAGAGATACCGCCCAAAAATTCGGCTTCGGCAAGTCCGTGCGGCTCACCGGCGATATCTCCGGCGCAGCGGGGGTTCTGCCAACGGAAGAGAGCCTTATGAACCCGGGTGCGCTGGCCAATTTCAGCTTCGGGCAGGGGGATCTGCTGGCCTCGCCCCTGCAGCTTGCCGCCGCCTTCGCCGCCGTCGCCAACGGCGGAACCTACCATACACCCTACGTGACCCTTGCGCTGGTGGACGGCGCAAAAAGCGAGTACGCCTATTATAAAAACGAGACCTCCGCTTTTGCTGCCTCCGCGGAAACCTGCGCCGCCATCGGCAAATGCCTGCGGCAGAACATGCTGCAGGGCACCGGCAAAAACGGCGCGAGCCCGCTGGTTTCCTCCGCCGGGAAAACCGCCACCGCCCAAACCGGCGATTATAACGACGCGGGCGAAGAGCGCCTCTGCACCTGGTTCTGCGGCTATATCCCCTTTGAAGCGCCCCGGTACAGCGTGGTCGTATTCAACGAGGACGGCTCCTCCGCCGCGGAGGACTGCGCGCCGGTGTTCCGCGCCATTTCCGAGGGGCTGTACCGCGCCGGGTTGTAATAAATAAAAAAATATGCTATAGTGGTGAGGAATTACCGTATTTCGTTCGTATTATATACGAAAAGATCTTTTCGGAGGAACCCATGCAGACCGCTGAAAACCGTTACCGCGCTTTTTTGAACGGTGACAAGGCCGCTTTCGCGTCGCTGGTGGAGGAGTACCGCCCGGGGTTGATCCGCTTCGTGAACTCTTACGTTCACGACGTACATACGGCGGAGGATATCGCCATCGATTGCTTCGCTTATCTTCTGGCCCATCCCGGCAGGTACCGCTTTACTTCGCCGCTGAAAAGCTATCTCTATACCGTGGGCAGAAGCCGCGCCGTGGATTGGCTGCGGCGGGCGAAGCGCGCGAAAACCGTGCCTCTGGAAGCGGCGGAAGAAGAGATCGCCTTTCTGTATCTGCCGCAGGATGCGGCGGAGCAGCGTGAAAAATACGCCGCGCTGTACCGGGCGATGGAAACGCTGCCGGAGGATATGCGGCGGGCGGTAACGCTGTATTATTTTGACGAACTGAATTATAAACAGATCGCCGCCGTGTTGGGCAAAAGCAGCAAACAGGTGGATAACCTGCTGTACCGCGCAAAAACGCGGCTGCGGGCGATTCTGGAGGAAGGGGGAGAAGCGCCGTGAAAAACGATGCGGAATTCTTATCGGAAGTTTATCTGCGGGCGGAAGCTGAAAAACGCCGAACGAAGCGAAGAAAGAAACAAGTTGTTTTTACTGTTCTTGCGCTGCTGGCCGTTGTGCCGTCGGTTTTAGCGGTACGCAGCCGCTTTCTGCCAAAAGAAATGAAAGATACGCATGTAATAACCTATGCGGCGTCCGATGATACCACCGCCGCCGGAACCGAAGAAGCTTCAGCCGATACCACTGCTTCAGCCGATATCACTGCTTCAGCCGATATCACTGCTTCAGCCGATACCACTGCTTCAGCCGATACTACTGCTTCAACCGATACCATCACTTCGGCCGATACCACCGCTTCGGCCGATGTCTCCGCTGCGGCAGAAGACGCGACCGCTGTGAGTGAAAAAGCGACCGCCGCGAGTCGCTCCGAGGCTACACAGGCGGATGCGGTACCGCCCCTGCCGCAGGAGGCCTATACCTGCAAGATCCTGTCCGCCGAAAATCTGCCTGCGGCTTCTGTGTCCGGCGCAGGGGATACCCCCACGGCGCAGCTGTACCGCACCCGTGAGGAGCTGCTTGCCGATCCCATATTTTCTGCCCTTGACGGTTTCGCGCCGCAAGCTGATATCTATGAAAATAAACTGCTGCTTATCGTTTATTTACCGGGCATGGACGAAGAAACCGCCCGCGGGGCGAATATCGAACTGTATTCGGCGGGGGAGACGCTGCAGACAACCGTCCGCGTTGACCGCGCGCCTGAATCCTCTGCCGCCGGTGCGCTGCTGCTGATTGAGATCGACCGAGCCGCCGCCCCGGACGCCGCCCGGGCGGAGCTTAAAGTATTTATCCCCGCGGATGTGCCGTAATTTTACGGCAAAAGGAGAAAAAATGAAAAAGATCATAAAAGTAATGCTGCCGATATGTATCGCGCTGATTCTTGCGGGCGGGCTGGCGTTCGGTCTGTTCCGCGGCAAAAGCTGGAGCCGCGGCGCGCTGCTGAAAACGGAAAAGGGGATCGCGTTCTGGATCGACGAATCCGGCAGCCCCATCGAACTCACCTTTGTGCGCGGCGCAGCCGAAAAACAGGCCGCGAAGCTCCAAACCGGTGACGGCATCCTTCTTCTGCACGACGGCATTCTGGAATCCTATCCCGGCCGTACCGGCTGTTACTTTATCGTTAAATCCGGCGGGCAGAAGGAGATCCCGCAGAATACGCTGGATAACCTTGCCGAAATGGGCTGGGTGGACGCCGCCTCTGTCCGGGTCAGCACCTGGCACGTGCGGAACGAAGACGCCGCCGTGCGCTACGCGGAGGGGAACAATATACGTGAGAACCCCGTTTACGCCACCTGCGGCAACACCGTAACAAAACTGCGCAAGGATGGGGTCGAATACAGCTTTATGTACGGCGACAGCTGCGCCCTGTTTAATCTTTTGGGCAATCTGCGGTACGAGGGTTCGCCGGAAAGGGAATACGAGGATGATTTTACCGTGACGTTGGAGGACGGCGGCGTTTATCGGGTCAGCCTGCTGAACGCGAGCGTCCGCGCCATGGGCGCTTCGGAGCTGTTCGGCAGAGAAGCCGGCGGGGAATGCAGCCTTACCGAAGAACAGTGCGGCGAGATCAGAGGCATTCTGGAACGTGTGACCAATGGCAAAGGCGAAGCCGTAAGCACACAGACGTATGAATAAAAGGAGGATTCAGATGAAAACAGCAACATTACTTTTTCTGTTTATCTCTATGCTGTGCGCTTTTCTTCTGGGGCTGCCGAAGCTAAAGCCGCAGCCGCCGGCCCCGCAGGCGGAAACAGAAACAGCCCCCCGCTGTGCCCCTGCGGCAGAAGAGATCCCCTGCGATAGGCTGACCGGCGAAGGTGCCGTGGCGCATTTTAAGCGGGATTATACCTCCGTGATCTATTACGGCGCAAACGGTGAAAAAACCGGGATTTCGCCGGACGATCCCCGCCTGATCCGCATGTTTAACCTTATGGGTATGTCCTTTGACGACAACAGCATGGGTTATACGCAGGGCCTGTTAGACAGAGAATCGTTTGAGCGCATCTATACGCCCCAAAAGGTTCGTCTGGAATGTGCGTTTATTTCAGACGAAACCGGCGATCCTGCAAAATACGTATTTACGGAAAACAAAATGCTTGATATCAGTTATCAGGATGAAGATTACTATACGAAAGATCAGGGGATCCCCCGTGCGGTGGAGTATTATCCCTATTTTATGAATTTCCCGTACAATATCCTTGCGTATTGCGGGTTTTAAACCGATGCAAAAGGAGCATCACGGATTTTCGTGTAGCAATACAAATTGCAGTTTGGCGAGCAATCAGGCAGGCAGACATGGGGACGGCTTCTATGTCTTCGCCCATCACGTAAAAGCCCGAAGTTTGCAGCCGACACGAAGACATAGAACCGTCCCCTTGTCTGACGGTCGGTGCGGATAGGGCCACTTTTTCATACCGACAAAAGCTAATTTCTTCGCCTTCCGCAATGAGATTTGCGGGCAAATTCCAGACACGGGGACGGTTCTATGTCTTTTTGTTATTCCAACTTGCCGATCTTTGCAAACTTTAAAGACATAGAAGCCGTCCCCATGTCCGGGCGCCTTTTTTGCAAACCAACTGCTCAACGCTCAACGCTCAATACTTCTCGTCAAATTATAATTTGCTCTCCCCCACAAAAAACTCCTGTACCTCACGTGAAGTACAGGATTTTTTTCATTTTTCATTTCTCAGCATGCAATCCGCAATATCCAAAAGCAATGCACGATCGCGTGCAGTCAGAAGTTGAAAACGTTCAAGAATCGCAGTCTCCTGCGAGGAGGATCTTTGGGCGGGTGGCAGACCGAGCAGCATATCTGTGGAAACTCCGAAATAAAGTGCAATTTTACAGAGGATATTGTAATCCGGTTCCCGAATTCCACGAATATAATTCCCCAAAGTTGTAACGCCGATGTTCAATTCCTCTGCGAGTTGCTTCTGCGTCATGTTTCTTTCGTCAAGCAATTCTTTGATTTTTGATCCGAAATTCATGCAATTCCTCCTTTTTTTGTTCATTGTAGATGGAAATGAGCCAGAATATCTGAAAAATCCACATATCATATTGACAATCCACAAAATGTATAATATGATATTAAAAAAGGAGGTTGCGGAATATGGCACAAGATTTAAAATATACCCTTTGTCCAGAAGAAAAGACGGATGCCGGTTCCCCGTCTTTTTCAGTTAAGACAAGGAACCGTATCCTGCCTTTCGGAAAAGGAGAGTTCAAAATGAAAAAACTGATCGCCATACTGCTTGCGGCTGCAGTCGTTTTCGCGTTCGCAGGCTGCAAAGAAAACAAAAACAATAACGTAAACAAGTTGGATAAGGAAACGGAAGAACTGATCCGGACGGTAAAAGGAATATGGAAATCGGATGATTTGAACGTCTACTTATCGTTTGGAGACGATGGGTGGAATTCCTTCTTCTACGATGAGGAAAAACTCAAACTTTACACTTTGGAGCATCCGAGAAATGAGGCGGAGGTATTGCTTTATTTGAAAGATGCGGACGGTGTAGTGCTTTTAGTTAATAATAAATATGTTTTTGACACGATCGGAACACAGGACACGTCGGACGCGTCCTTCATGTTCAATTACAGCGCCTCAAACGGGACCGCCCCGGAATCGATCGTATGGGAGGACTTCGGTCTCTCGGTTATCAATACGCAGTACTGGATGATGGATCGTACGGTGCTGCATCGCTGCGAGGATTACGACAGCTTCGATGTTCTGCTCAGCAAAACGCTGACGGAGATTGAGCTGATGCCTGCCGCAAAGAGGATCGACGACGACACGCTGATTGAAATGCTCATGACGCATCCCCTGAAACTCAACGAATTTACGATGACGTTCGGAGAGGCGATTGAAAATTGCATCAGGAATTATGAAATCACCGTTTTGACGCTTACCGAAAACGAGAGCGAAAAAACGGTTGAAATTGAAGATTCTCTGATAAAACAATATGAGGACAAATACGATTTAAATAACTGTTATCTTGTGGTGGTTGCCGGTGATCTGATCCTTGTCCCCGATCTTCCGTATTATACCAAGTACCAAAAGTCAGTTTATTGCATATTCCCGTTCGATGAAAAAGGAAATCACGTTGAGGATGATACGATCAGATCAACCGACGATTTCCAAACCAGCGCCCAGCAATACTTATTTAAACAAATGTTTTGAACAAAAAATGAAAGGGGAGTTCAAAATAAAAAAACTGATCGCCATACTGCTTGCGGCTGCCGTTGTTTTCGCGTTCGCAGGCTGCAAAGAGAACAAAAACAATGTTTCCGATAATACGCAAACACCGTCCTCGACAACCGATGAGACGGTCAGCACGGAAACGGCAAGCAAGGCGGAAGAAACAGAAGAAGCGAAAACCAAAAGCGCAGGCAGCGAATTGAAAATGAGCAAATACGAGGATCTAATGGATGCCGCTCTGTCAGAATCCGGCATGTCTGCACGGTCAACAAAAAAAGAAACAACACAAAATCGTTATGATATTTACACCATCACAAATGAAAAATACGGGGACGCGGCAATTCAGGCGGATGACGACGGGAACGTGATCGGTATCTGCACGTCTTATACGGGAGGCAGCAAGAACAGCTTTAACGTATTGTTAATGCATGCGATGGCAGCCTGCTTTACTCCGGCGATCCCATATATTAAAGCCGTATCCGGTTCGTCGTTGTCGGTCACTGAAATCGCAAGATTATTCGCAGGCGAGGTTCGGCAGAATTATAATAACTACGATTATCATCAGTATTCCCTGATGGACGGACGCAGCAAGGGTATGTACTTCAAAACGAAGATCCTCGATGTGGACTGTGCGTTTATCATTAACACTGCCGGTGACTATGCCAGCCTTGCGTGCGGAAACTTCTTTTCTTCTTATGATTCGCTTTACGGCCAATAACCGACAACCAAAGACGCAAAGGGGTTGTAAAAAAAGTCCCTGAAAAAAAGGAAGACTGCAAACTCACTTAAGGGTGAGAATGCAGTCTTTTTTGTGATATACTTTACTTGCGATGAAAAAGCACCTTTTTCATTCTTCATTTTTCCTTTTTCCTTTTTTCGCCGTGTCGGTTTTCCATTTGCAGCCGTAAGAGATGGCGCCTTCGGGGCAGCGTTTGATGCATTCGCCGCACTGGATGCATTCGCCGTCGCACACTTTTTTCACGTCCATTTTACAGGGCTTGGTGCAAGCGCCGCAGCCGGTGCATTTGTGTGAATCCACTTTGATACCGAACAAAGAGACGGGCTGAAAGAAGGAATACAGCGCACCCAGCGGGCACAGGAACCGGCAGAAGGCCCTATAGCAGAATACGCATACCAGCAGCACCGCGCACAGAACAAACGCCTTCCATGAAAACAGCGCGCCGATCATGCCCCGCAGGTTTTCGTTTTTGATCAGCAGCGGAATGCCGCCCTCCAGCGTGCCCGCCGGGCAGATATACTTACAGAACCCTGGCGAGAGCTTTACCAGCGGGATCAGCACAACGAACACTGCCAATACCGCGTATTTCAGTTTTGAGAGCAGACGGGTGACCCTGCTTTTTTTCAGCTTTTTGCCCGGTATTTTGTGCAGCAGCTCCTGCAGCAGCCCGAAGGGACACAAAAAGCCGCAGATCAGCCTGCCGAACAGCAGCCCGAACAGCAGCAGCGTGCCCAGCATATAATAGGGGATCTTATAGCGGGAACCCGCCAGCGCCGCCTGCAGGCTGCCCAGCGGGCACGCGCCCACCGCGCCCGGGCAGGAATAGCAATTCAGCCCCGGCACACAGATCCCTTTGATTTCGCCCTTGAAGATCTTACCCTCGGCAAAGCCTTTTACGTTGCAGTTATACAGCACGGCGGCAATCAGCTGTATATACCGCCGGGCGGAGAGCTTCGGCAGGCGTCTTTTTTTGTTCTCCCGCTGTTTCATGGCGTCAGGCAAGGCCGATGCACTCAAAGCAGATCATGCGGGCCTTTTCAAGCACGTCCGCATAGCCGCCCTGCGTCAGCCCCACCGCGATCAGGCATACCGCCGCCGCAAGCAGCACAAACGCCAGAATCCGATTGCGCCGACTCATTGGGCAAAGCAGGCTTCCACCGCGCCCTTGTAGGTTTCATACGGGGTGAGCGGCACGCCGAGAAAGATGTTTGCGATCACGCCCTTGTTGATGACCAGGGTGTAGGGGATGCCGTCCGTGGGGTAAAGCGAGCCGATCTCGCCGTTCTCATCGTATGCCACGTTGAAGGTAAAGCCATTCTCCTGCAAAAAGGCGTCTACGGTATCCTTCCACTCGCTGCAGTTTACGGCGATCAGGGTGAAGTTTTCGATCCCCTCATCCGCGATCTTCTGAAACTCGGGCATCTCACGCACGCAGGGCTGGCACCATGTGGCCCAGAAGTTGAGCAGCACCACTTCGTCCTTATGGTCCGACAGGGTAAAGGTTTCGCCGGTGGTAAGCGTGGCGGTGAAATCCGGCGCGGGCGCGCCCTCCGTTACTTCGCCCGGGGCGAAGGACTGCTGTTCGGCTTCGCTTTCGGTCGGCGCCGCGTCGGTGTTTTCGGCCTGGGCGGGGTCCGTGCTTTCCGGCGCGCCGGCCTTGTTGTTCCCGCACCCCGCCGCGCAAAGCGCAAACAGGCAGAACGCAAGAAGGAAGCAGAGTAATTTTTTGGTCATAACGTGTCTCCTTTCGGATATAAAAAGATTGAATTATGATTTGGCGCTGTTCAACAATGAACAATTTCAGTACTTAAAATCGTAAAACGAAACGGTTTTCTGCATCGTCATGGATTTATCGTCGATCGATAAGAAAACGACCTTTGCATGGCCCACTTTGATCTCCACGTCGGCGGTATGCCGCAGCTCGGAGAGCTTTCCGTCCGGCGAGATCACCGCCGTGACCGTGTAGTTTTTGTAAATGATATGGATATCCGAATATTCCTTCAGCGCGGAAATGCCCTTCAGCGTATCGTCGATATCCTCCCAGAGCAGCACCTCGCCCATCTGCTGCAATCCGGCGCCGTTTTGGTGCGGGGTATCCTCATCCTCCATTACAAGGGTGATCTCATAATTGCCGTTGTTTTCCTGCAGCGCGGCGCTCTTTACAAGGTTTTCGTCCGTCAGCGACCAGCCGGGGATGTTGCTTCCGGCGTCTTTGCTGCCCTTGGCGTAAACCTTTTCTTTGGCGTTGTCTTCTGTAACGTAATAATCGCCGATATTGTTTTTGATCGCATTGTCTACCAGGCTGTTTCCCGTAATATTGAAGCTTTCGGCGTACTGCCACGTTTTCTTGGTGTAGCCTGCGGCGCCGTTGTCGCAGATTTCGTTTACGGCGGTTTTGTAAAAGGCGATAATCTCCGCTTTTGTTTCGGGCTTTTTTATATCTGCGGGCGCGGCAGGGGTTTCGGCTGCATCCGCAGCTTCGGTCGCCGGGGGGGCGGCGCTGTCGTCGGCGGTCGTATGATCCGTTTCACCGTCTTCGTCCCGTACGGTTTGCGTTTCCGTGGGGGCGGGGGAAGCGTCGCTGTTGTTATCCTTCTTCTGGAGCAGCACAATAACCAGCACAACGGCCAGCGCCGCCGCAAGCACGGCGCTTACGACGCCGAAAATCATCCACAGATTTTTTTTGCCTTGACGCTCTTTCTGCTTCCGAGGCGAAACGGCTTCGTCTGCAGGCGTTTTTTTCTCTTCGGCGGGCCGTGCCGGAGGCGTTGCCGCGCTGATTCCGGGCGTCTGCGGGGGATTGAGCGGCGTTGTGCCTTTCTCAGCGCCCATTGGGGCCTGCATAGGCGGCGTAAAGAAGCCGTCGGCCGGTTTCTGCGGGGGAGCGGACGGGGTAGGGAATATCACGGTTTTTTCTTCCTCCGCGTGTGCGGGGGCTTGCGTGGGCGGCATGAAGAAGCCGTTTTGCGGATCTTCAGCCGCAAAGGGATCGGTATTTACGGCGTTACCCGCCGTGTACGGTGCGGCGGGATGGGGTGCGGCCTTTTCCAGCGCGGAGATCAGTTCGTTCATATCGCGGCAGCGGGCCTGCGCCTGTACCGCAAGGCCTTTCAGCAGAACGGCCTGCATCTGCGGGCTCACGTACCGCTGCAGCGTGTATGCGGCGGTATCGCTCTGCACCCGGCGGAAGGACGGCGGCAGATCTGTTCCGGTAACCGTGTAAAAGAGGACGGCACAAACGGAATATACGTCGCTCCACGGCCCGACGCCGCCCTGCGCTGCGGCGAGCTCCGGCGAAGCGCAGCCGTGATCGGGCGCGGCGGAGCTCCATTCGCCGAAGCCGGTCAGTTTTGCCTGCCTGCGGGGGGTTACGGCGATGTTTTCGGGGGTGATGTTCCGGTGCAGCATGCCGCAGGCGTGGATATCCCGCAAAGCGCGCAGCAGCGGCAGAAACAGGGCCGCGGCTTCGGTTTCTGCCAGCCGACCGCCGCGGTTTTTTACGTATGCCCGCAGCGATTCGCCCGCAACGTCCTCCGTTATGAGATATGCGGTTTCGTTTTCGGGAAAGAAATCGAGCGCGCGGGCGATTGCTTCCGCGTTGTTCAGCCGGGCAAGCGCCTGCGCCGTCTGCAGGGCCTGCAGCCTACCCGCTTCAAATCTGCGCCGCAGTTCCGGGTTTTGGGAACCGACGACCTTCAGGCTGTTTTGTGCCGCGCGCTGCGCGCACCCCGCGGGAAAATACTCTTGTATGATAACGCTGCGCCGGTTCTGCATATCAAAACCGGCGTAGGTGACAGCGGATCCGTCCTCACCCAGCGCCGCGCCGACGCTGTATCGCCCGTTGAGGCGCGCGCCCACCGGCAGCCAGAAGGGCTTGGGGCGATAATAAGCGTTACTGTAACCGCAGTAAGGGCAGATGTCCATACCGTTCAGCTGCTGAAAGCATTTGATGCAATATGATACGGCCATTTCCGAATGCGCTCCCTTTTTTGTGTTTGTGCGATATCCGCCCCCTGCCGGTTTTCGCCTGCCGACGGTTTTTCGTTTTGGCGGAATCAGTAATTGAATTGATAGAAGGACACGTCCTTTGTCAGTTTAACGGACTTGTTGTTCAGGCTGATAACGGATATCTTTGCGTATCCGATGGTAACGTCCACGTCCGAATGGTGCCGCAGGTTCAGGATCTCGCCCTCCGGCGTAACGGTGGCGGTGATGGTATAGTTTTTGTAGATCACATGTACGTCGCTGTATTCGTTAACCACCGAAATACCGTCGAGAACGTCGGTGATCTCATCCCAGGTCAGAATCTCGCCCACCTGATCCAGCGCGCTTCCGCTCATGGGGGTATCGGCGTCCTGCATCACAAGGGTGATCACGTAATTGCCGTTCTGTACCTGCAGGCTTGCGGTTTTTACAATGCTGTTGTCTGCGATCGGCCAGCCGGGAATATTGTTTCTTGCGGTTGCGGTTCCTTTTTGCGCCACAAGCTCCTCTGCCGTGTCTTCGGTTTTGAAACGATTCATAACCGCATTCTTTATAATGTTGTCAGCCAGACTGTTGCCTGTCAGGTTCAGATCGCCGAAGGTGTTCCACTTTTTCTTTGTGTACCCGGCGCTGCCGTAAAAGCTGATCCGGTTGATCGCGTCTTTATAGAAAGATATGATTTCCGATTTCGAGGAGGGGACCTGCTTTACCGGTGCGGCGGTTGTGGTTGTGGTCGGCCGGGTCGTGGTGGTCGTGGGCCGAGTCGTGGTAGTGGTTGGGCGCGTGGTGGTTGTTGTGGGGCGCGTGGTGGTTGTGGTCGGCCGGGTCGGGGCGGTTGTGGGGCGGGTTGTGGTAGTTACAGGCCTCGTTGTGGTTGTTGCCGGGGCTGTGGGCGCCGCGGTTGGCGCGGTTGCCCCGGTTACGGGCTGCGGAT
The DNA here is from genome assembly GCA_946627725.1 of uncultured Clostridia bacterium. Lineage (GTDB taxonomy): Bacteria > Bacillota > Clostridia > Oscillospirales > Acutalibacteraceae > RUG806. The sequence continues at coordinate 1,650 of CAMOVW010000067.1, read as the reverse complement.
AGGCGGTGGGAACGGTGCCCCCGGTGGGATACGTGGGCTGCGTGGTTCTCACCGGCGCGGTGGTTGCGGCAGCGCCGGAAGGTACGTTGGAAACGGAGGTCACTGTCACGCTCTCCGTGCCGGAGGCGCCGTCTTCCGCGTTCTCCGTTACAGGTTCCTCCGCGGTGAGAAGCGTGGTCTGCGTGCCCGGCTCTTCGGCTTCCGTTGGTTTATTGCTTTTGTTTTTTCTGCCGATCAGTACGATCAGCAGCACGGCCAGCGCTGCCGCGATCACGGCGCCGCAGATTCCCAATATCAGCGGCAGGTTGTTTTTGCCTGTACCGGGCGGCGCGTAAGTGGGGCCGACGCCGCTGTTTCCGTTTCCGTTTCCGTTTTCGTTGCCGATAACCGGCCCGGGTTGCTTTGCAGGCGGCACAAAAAACGGATTCTGCCCGCCGCCGGGGCCGTTCGGTTTGCCGCCCACTGCGGTGGCGTCGGCATTTTTTGTTTTAACCGGCGCGCCGCTGCCGGCGTCTTCCAGCGCCCGCAGCAGTTCATCCATGTTCTGATAGCGGTATTCCGCCTGCACGGCAAGGCCCTTCATCAATACGGCCTGATACTGTTCGCTGACGCGGCTGAGCAGTATCTGCACGGCGTTGTCATCCTTCAGCCGGTCGATGGGTTCCCGCAGTTTTTCGCCCGTTACAATAAAAAAGATGGTGGCGCACATGGAATAAACGTCGCTCCACGGCCCGATCTTATCCTCTGTGGAATACAGCTCCAACGGGGAATAGCCCCGCTTTACGATCACGTTCTGCGTATAGCCGCCCTTGTTATCGGCAAGGGATTTTACCGCGCCGAAATCCAGCAGTTTCGCCTGCTTGCGGGCGGTGGTGATCATAATATTATCGGGGCTGATATCTCTGTGTATAAAGCCGCGGGCGTGGATATCCCTGAGCGCGCGCATCACAGGCGTAAGCAGAGAAACGGCGTCTTCAAAAAGCAGCGTGCCGCCGCGGCTGTTTGCGTATTCCCGCAGCGTTTCTCCCTCTACAAACTCCATGATGATATACGCGGTTTCGTTTTCGGGAAAGAAATCCAGCACCCGAACAATATCGCCGATATCGTCAAGCTGCGCAAGGCTCTGCGCTTCCTGCAGTGCCTTTTGTTTGCCGATCTCAAAGATCTGCCGCATATCGCGGGCGTCGGAGCAGGTAACGCGCATGCTGTTATCCGCGGCGCGGTTCACACAGCCGGCGGGAAAGAATTCTTTGATCGCTACCCTGCGCCGGAGCTGGGCGTCAAACCCGGCATAGGTGATGCCGAAGCCGCCCTCCCCGAGCACCATGCCTACGTTGTAACGGCCGTTCAGGCGGACGCCAACCGGCAGATAACCGGATTTCGGATGGTACGACGCGCTGCTGTATCCGCAGTAGGGGCAGATGTCCATACCGTTTACCGGCTGGAAGCATCGGATGCAATATGATACGGCCACTCCTCAAAAAGCCTCCCTTTGTGCATATATGCGGGATCCCCTCCCGCCGAAGTTATTTTTGCGCGATATAATAATATTTATTATTGCAGAAATAAGCAGATTTGTCAATGTGAAAGGGGGAGAAATTGCAGTTTGTCGCTGGGTTCGCTGCGCTCACGGGAGGGTGCACCTTCGGT
>CAMOVW010000066.1 GCA_946627725.1 uncultured Clostridia bacterium | reverse complement strand
CCCCGATGCACATCACCGAGATGGAGCAGAAGTTCCCCGAAGCGTTCAAGCAGTTCGTTGATGTTTGCAAGACTCTGGAAGATCATTATCGTGATATGCAGGATATGGAGTTTACCGTTGAGCACGGCAAGCTGTACATGCTGCAGACCCGTAACGGTAAGCGTACCGCTCAGGCCGCTCTGAAGATCGCCTGCGATCTGGTAGACGAAGGCATGCGCACCGAAGAAGAAGCCGTTGCGATGATCGATCCCAGAAACCTTGACACCCTTCTGCATCCGCAGTTCGATCCCGCTGCCATCAAAAAGGCAGAGGCCATCGGCAAGGGTCTCGGTGCATCCCCCGGCGCTGCCTGCGGTAAGGCTGTGTTCACAGCGGAAGACGCTGTGGAATGGGCCGCCAGAGGCGAAAAGGTGATTCTTGTACGCCTTGAGACCAGCCCCGAAGACATCACCGGCATGAAGGCCGCGCAGGGCATTCTGACCGTTCGCGGCGGTATGACCAGCCACGCTGCCGTTGTGGCCCGCGGCATGGGCGAATGCTGCGTATCCGGCTGCGGCGACATTATTATGGACGAAGCCAACAAGCAGTTCACCCTTGCGGGCAAAGTATTCCATGAGGGCGACTTCCTTTCCATCGACGGCACCACCGGTAAGATCTACGACGGCATCATCCCCACCGTTGACGCGCAGATCGCGGGCGAGTTCGGCCGCATCATGGGCTGGGCAGACAAGTACAGAACCCTGAAGGTTCGTACCAACGCCGATACGCCTGCCGACGCCAGAAAGGCCAAGGAGCTGGGCGCAGAGGGCATCGGCCTTTGCCGCACCGAGCACATGTTCTTTGAAGAAGACAGAATCGCCGCGTTCCGCGAGATGATCTGCTCCGACACCAAAGAAGAGAGAGAAGAAGCGCTGGAGAAGATCCTGCCCTATCAGCAGGGTGACTTCGAGCAGCTGTACGAAGCGCTGGAAGGCGACCCCGTAACCATCCGCTTCCTGGATCCTCCGCTTCACGAGTTCGTTCCCACCGAGGAAGCCGACATCGAGAAGCTGGCCGCCGCCAAGAACAAGAGCGTAGCCGAGATCAAGGCCATCATCAACTCCCTGCACGAGTTCAACCCCATGATGGGTCACCGTGGCTGCCGTCTGGCCGTTACCTATCCCGAAATCGCCGCCATGCAGACCAAGGCCGTGATCCGCGCCGCCATCAACGTACAGAAGGCGCATCCGGATTGGAACGTTGTGCCCGAGATCATGATCCCGCTGGCCTGCGACGTGAAAGAGCTTAAGTATGTAAAGAAGATCGTTGTGGATACCGCAGACGCCGAGATCGCCGCCGCAGGCGCTGACCTTAAGTATGAAGTGGGCACCATGATCGAAATCCCACGCGCAGCTCTTACCGCTGACGAGATCGCGAAAGAGGCTGAGTTCTTCTGCTTCGGCACCAACGATCTTACCCAGATGCCCTTTGGCTTCAGCCGTGACGACGCCGGCAAGTTCCTTGACGCTTACTACGATACCAAGATCTTTGAGAACGATCCCTTTGCCAAGCTGGATCAGACCGGCGTTGGCAAGCTGATGAAGATGGCCGTTAAACTCGGTAAAGAAGTTCGTCCCACCCTTCACTGCGGTATCTGCGGTGAGCACGGCGGCGACCCCAGCTCCATCGAGTTTTGCAACGCCATCGGCCTTGATTACGTTTCCTGCTCCCCCTTCCGCGTACCGATCGCCCGCCTGAGCGCCGCACAGGCCGCCATCGCCGCCAAGAAATAAGCCGGAGATACAGGTCTTATCATAAAAAGCACAACAGCGCTTCTTCCGAACGGAAGAGGCGCTGATTTTTTTACGGTTTTTATACAGCAAAGGATCATTTGATTTTCTCACGCCCCGTAAAGGGGCATTCAAAAATCAGGTTCTTCACGGAAATGTGTGTAATTAATAAATCAAGCGGACGATTGATAATCGTCTACAGCGCGCGCCCTACGGTACGCATTTTTGCCACGTCATACTTTTTGTAAAACGGCGAGAGGTCTTTGCCGTATTCCTGATATTTCAGCGCCAGCATTGCGCAGGCGCGGGCGTCGGAATCGGCTTTGTGGTGATCCAGCGCGATACCGAACAGCTCGCACATATCCTTAAGGCCGTGATGCGGCATATGCGGATAAAAGCTGCGGGCCATACGGCAGGTACAGGCATACCGAAGGAACTCCGGCGCCTCGATCTCATAGTGCCGCAGGCATTTGGCAAGCACGCCCATATCGAAGGGTGCGTTATGCGCCAAAAGAAGATTTTGTGAAAACGCGGGGCCGATCCGCTCCCACAGCCGGGGAAAGGTCATTTTGCCACGCACAGCCTCCGGTGAAATACCGGTAAGGGCGATATTGAAAGCGTCGAATTCCGTTTCCGGATCGATCAGAACCCCAAGGCTTTGGGTGATCTCACCGTTTTCGATCACGGTGATACCGATAGCGCTGATACGGTCGTTACGGTGGTTTGGGGTTTCCACGTCGAAGGCGATCATCGGAAGCATAGGCAGTCCTTTCTGAAATCGTTCCCTCTTGCATTTCCGGATGAAAATTGCTATACTGTAAATGAAAGAGAGATGTTTTTATGGTTGAAGTGGTAGCCGCGCTGATTTGGGACAAGGGCAGATTTATGATCTGCCAACGCCCGGCGCACAAAGCGCGGGGACTGTTATGGGAATTTGTGGGCGGAAAGGTAGAACCGGGCGAAACCAAAGCGCAGGCGCTGGTACGGGAATGCCGCGAAGAATTAGACGTGACCGTAACGGTACGGGATGAATACATGAACCTGACTCACGTTTACCCGGATATCACGGTGCATCTTACCCTGTTCAACGCCGCCATTGCAAGCGGCACGCCGCAGCTTCTGGAGCATGCGGACCTGAAATGGATCACCCCCGGCGAGATCCCGCAATACGATTTCTGCCCCGCGGACGAAGAGATCCTGCGCCGGCTGATTGCCGAAAACTGAATCCCCCGAAGCGCACCGGCAAACGGCGCGCTTTTTGATTGAGAAGGGAAACTGTAATTCGTCATTCCCCTCTTATCCAATTCCGTTTTTACTGATAAAATAGCCCGGCAAAGCTACAAGAGCGAAAAAGGCGAGGCTGATCAGGGTGAAAACTTTGATGAATATGCCGCCCCGGCCGGGGTATTCCCGCACGTAAATGCGGTAATTGATTACCGAGGCAAGGGAACCGATCAGCGATACAAGACCGGCGCTGTCCAGCCCGTAGAGCAGCGCGCCCATGTTTTTTGAGAAGGGATACAGCACGATAGAGGCCGGCACGTTAGAGATCACCTGGCTGAGCAGGATGCTGCCGATATACTCGTGCCCCGCCACGATCTTCTCCAAAAACGCCGCCACGGCGGGGTTCGCGGCCACGGAGGAGGAGAACACAAAGAAGCAGAAGAAGGTGACCAGCAGCACGTAATCCGTTTTTTTCAGCAGGGTGCGGTCCGTAAACAGTACGCCGAGTACCACAACGGCAACGGCGATATACCAATACTGCGTACGGCTTACGATCACACCCAGCACCAGCAGAAACAGGCACAGATACACGATGCGCCTGCCCCGCCGCGCGGGGAGCCACTCCCCTGCCACGTCGGTTTTCCCCAGCCCGGTACGCATTTTCACGTTTTTACGGTACAGCGCCAGCACAAAGCAAACCAGCAGCGCGCCGGAGATGATCCAGATCGGGAACATAAAGCGAACGAACTGCCATGCCGACATGCCGGATTGCCCGTAAATAAACAGATTCTGCGGGCTGCCGAAGGGGGTGAGCAGCGACCCCCGCACCGCGGCGATATTTTCCATGGAGATCACCGGAAGAATGTATTTCTCTTGATCCGCCGCCCGCAGCAGCAGAATGGTAAGGGGCACAAACACGATCAGCGATACGTCGTTTGTAACGAACATGGAAGAAAAGAACACACCGAACACCAGAAACAGAGACAATCCCGCCATGGAACGGATCCGCCCCGTCAGACGCAGCAGCGGGCGGAAGATATTCTCCTGTTTGAAGCCCTCGAGCACCGTGAGCATCATAAACAGCGTGCCCAGGGTACGCCAATCGATCTCTGCAAGCAGCGCCTTTGTGGGCGGCGTGATCAGCAAAGAAACGGCCGCGGCAGCCACAGCAACCGGCAGCATGGGTTCTTTTTTCAAAAATACAAACAGCTTTTTCATACGATTTTCTTACTTCTCGTTTTACAAAAAACCCTCCCGGACCGGGTAGATACGGGAGGGAAAACAGACTTTACGGCTTCAGGCCGTTATTTTTTACCGCATTTTTTTACGGATTCACGCTTGAAGGCTCTTCAACTGCGGAAGAGGGCTCTTCCGTGGGGGTGGAGGAGGGTTCTTCTGCAGGATCGGAAGAGGGCTCTTCCACGGGGGTGGAAGAGGGTTCCTCTGCAGGATCGGAAGAGGGTTCTTCCGTGGGATCGGAAGAGGGCTCTTCACCGGGTTCTTCCGACTGGGGTACCCACGTTGCGGGATCTTCCAATTCAACCACGGCGCGCAGGATCTTTCTGGCGTCGTTTGCGGTGATTTCGCCGTCGAAGTCAACGTCGGCCGCATGGAATTCCACGGAATCGGAAGCGTAATTCTCCAGATGTACGGAAGCGCGCAGCGCCAGACGGGCGTCTTCAGAGGTGATCTTGCCATCCTGATCAACGTCGCCGAGCATAAAGGTCAGCTTTGCGGTTACAACGTCCTCGGGCGCAAGCTCCTGCTTGCCCTCGGCGTCGGCGAAATACTTGCCGCATTCGGTGCAGCGATAGTATTCGATATTGCCTTCCGCTTCGGCGGTAGCGGCCTTTGCCTCTACCTTTTCAAGAGTGTGCGCAGCGGGAACAACGGTATCGGTAAGCTCGTTCTTGCCATCGGCGTCCGCAAAGATCTTGCCGCAAGCGGAGCAGGTGTAATATTCCACGTTGCCGTCTTCGGTACAGGTGGCGGGCTTCGCGTCGGTCTTTACAAGGGTGTGTCCAGTGGCGGGAACAACGGTATCCGCAAGCGGGGTTTCGCCGTTTTCATCCGCAAAGGTCTCGCCGCAAACGGTGCATACGTAGTATGCCACGTTGCCGTCTTCGGTGCAGGCGGCGTCTTTCGCTTCTGCCTTTTCAAGCTTGTGGCCGTCGGCAGGCGTGGCAACATAAGCGATATGTGTGGGATCCTTTTCACAAGCGAACATCATCAGGCCCTTTTCGGTGCAGGTGGGGGCCTTTACAACGGTGCCGTTATCCCATTCATGGCCTTCGGCCGGGATCACAACGTCCTTCAGTTCGGTAACGCCCTTGGCGTCAGCAAATCTCTTGCCGCATACGGAACAGGTATAGAATTCCATGTTGCCGTCGTTTACGCAGGTGGGCGCTTTGGCGTCGGTCTTAACAAGGGTATGGCCCTCGGCAGGGATCACAACGTCGGCAAGCTCGGTTTCGCCGTTTTCATCCGCAAAGAACTTTTCGCAAACGGCGCACGCATAATATTCCACGTTGCCGTCTTCGGTGCAGGTGGCGTCAACAGCAGAAACAAGCGCAAGCTCGTGGCCGAGCGCCGGTATCACAACGTCTTCCAGCGGCTCGGAACCGATCTCGTCCGCAAACACGCCTTCGCAAACGGTGCAGGTGTAATATTCCACGTTGCCGTCTTCGATGCAGGTGGGATCTGCCGCCTCGGTCTTTTCGGTGGTATGGCCGAAGGCGGGTACATACTGGCTTCTGGTGTGGTTCGGGTTGTTTTCGCAGGTGAACAGAAGCACGCCGCCGGAGGTGCAGGTGGGTTCTTTGATCAGAACGCCCTCATCCCAGCTGTGGCCGGTAGCTTCGGTGATCAGACTCTCGGCATCGACCTCGGTTTCGCCGTTTTCATCCGCAAACAGAGCGCCGCAAACGGTGCACTCGTAGTGCTCGGCAAAGCCTTCGCTGATGCAGGGGATATACGCCTCAACAAATTCGATATCGTGGCCCGGGGCGGGAAGGATCACGTCTTCTTCGGTAAGGGGCTCGCTGCCCTCTTCATCGGCAAAGTAGGTTTCGCAGCGGTCGCAGTAGAAGCAGGCAATGATACCGTCCTCGGTGCAGGTGGGATCTGCCGCTTCCACTTCGGCCATATTGTGGCCAAGCGGCTGTTCGGTATACTCCTCAAGCACGTCCGTAAGGGTTTCGCCATCCAGCTCCACGGTGGCTACATAGCGTTTGCCTACGCCCTCGGTGCAGGTGGCTTCCGCGCTCTCGAATACTTCAACGGAAGCTTCAATCACAACGTTTTCTTCGCAATCTTTGTGCGCATTGCAGATGATGCTGTAGGTTGCGGTATAGCCCGTTTCGGTGGCGGTCCATGTCCATGCGGGCTCCGCAAAGGAATGCCCGGAGGTTGCGGTAACGGTTTCGGAAGCGTTTTCCGGATGCTCGTTATTGATCTCTTTGGTGGTTACGGTGTAAACGCCGTCGTCCGTACCGAGGGTTACAAAGTTAAGGGTGGCAACGGTATCGCCTTCGGCAAAGGCGGCGCCGTCCTTGGTTACATAAGCAAAGGTAACAACGCCGTTTTCCGCGTCGTCGTTTACAGAGTAATAAGCGGTGGCGGATCTTACGCTCTCCAGCGCAAAGTTCTCTGCGTCGTATTTCACCGTAAACAGACCGTTGGAAGCAGCTTTATCCGCGGTGAGTTCCACGGTCTGCGCAAAGACGTTTACATCAGAGGGATCGTCGGCAACGGGATCCGTATCGGGAGCCGTGTTCAGAGAACCGGCGGGAAGAACGGGCGCGGCGGCGGTAAAGGCGACCGCGGCGTCTTTCACAGCGGAGGAAGCAAACTTTGCGCTGCCTGCGGATTCCTCTTCCTCAAAGTTGAAATCAATGGGATTCACATCCAGTTCAAACAGAGCGGCTGCGGGCCATACGTCCTCGGCAAAGGAACCGAGATTTGCAACGACGTCGAGATCGAAGACGTCGTATTCGCAGATCAGATCGGCGGAATCATCGTTAAAGCGCGCCCAATACAGGCTTGTGCCGTCGAAATACAGGGAATTATAATGGTAGCTGTCGGTAGAGAAGCCAAACTCGCTGACCTTTTCAAGGCCGAAATCGTAGGTACCGTCCGGAATCTCATCGTTATCTTCAATCACAATGTAGCCGTCCTCATAAACGTTGCCGGCGTCATCCAGCAGGAAATAAGCGTCCACGCCCGCATTGTAGGTGGGGTGGATAAAGCTCTCGAAGGCGGCGATACCCACAAAGATATTTCCACCGAGGTCATCGGCATAATCGAACGCCCCGACTTCGCCGGTATAGAGATCGATCAAAAGGACCTGCGTATCGCAAACAGCCATCAGAATACCGTCGCCCACATATTTGGAGGCTGCGATATCGGAAAGCTCAACACCGAGATTCCCCAGATCCTGTACCAGCTCAAAGGTTTCGCCGTCAACGATATAGAGCTCGCCCTTGTCGTTGGCAGCAAACAGATAGCCTTCGGGGCCGTAAGAAACGGCGGTGATGGTATCGCCGATATGGCTTTCTGTGAGCTTGGTGTATTCGGGCAGCTTGGCAACGTCGATTTCGGAGAACCACTGACGGCCTTCTTCATCCCAAACAACGCCGTTCAGCGTCTTTTCGATCTGTGTAACGGTAACAAGGCATTCCGCTTTTGCGAAAGGCGCGATGGCGGAGGTGGCGGTGATCACGCACTCGCCCACTGCAACGCCGGTAACAACGCCGTTTTCATCCACGGTGGCAATGCTCTCGTCGCTGGAGGTCCAAACAAGGCTCTCGTCCACGCCCCAGGGATAAACCTCTGCCTGCAGTCTGGCGGTGGTGTTCAGAAGCACGCCGGCGGTTTCCGGCATATTCACTATTACGTCGGAAGCAAGATCTTCCGCGTCAAAATTGATTTTATAATTGGTATAGTTGCCGGCATAGTCGTAAACCTGAACCAGAAGGCGGTCCACGCCGAACCAGCTGTTGTCGTAAAGCTCGTTGCCGTAGAAGGTAAGGGTGGTTTCTTCGCCCTCTTTCGCTTCGGGATCTGCGGGGATCACGGCAAGCGGCTCGCCCCAATCGTTAAATACGGCCACAGCGGCGATATAACGGTTATCCTTTGCGGTAACGGTAAAGGCGTCCCACATGGCGGTATCGGGATCGTAGCCTTCCATGAAGGCGTCCTTCAGTTCGGGAGCGGTGTTATCGATCACGGCGGAAATGGAGGTGGTGGCGCCGTCGCCCAGAGCGTTCCAATCGATCTCGCCGTCTTCGCCCACATAGTATTCGGGCGCATAGGAAATGTTAAAGGTAAGCGCGTCGCCCTCCGCAAAATCGGCGGGCTTATAGTTCGTTTTAACGGTATTGCTGGTATAGAACCAATCGCCCTGATTCGCGTAATAGAAAGCGCTGGCAACCTGGCCGCCCTGCAGCTCGTAAACAACATTGCCTTCCGCATCCGTTACAAAGAAGCGGGAATCCGCAGCGTTGCGGATCAACGTGCTTCTGATGTAATCGAGAGAAGCAGCCGCGTTGATGGAGTTGCGTTCGGGAAGGTATGTATCCTCGTAAACCACAGGGTTGCCGCCGAAGTAATAGGCTTTGCTGTCGCCCGGGTACTTCACATAGAAGCCCTGAACGCTGGGATTGAAGGAATCGCCGGTTTCCGCAGCCTGAGAGTATGCGGCCATCGTGGCGTTATCCATAACGTAGGGAAGCCTGTCCGCTATATCGTAATCGTACTCCAGCGCGGAGCCGATATCGGTCATGGAAGCTTCCGTCCAGCTGCCGTAGAAGCCCAGCACGGGGATGGAGTGAACCACGCCCATAGCGCCGTCTTCGGTGCTGACTTCGGACGCGTAAAGGTAACCTTCAACGTAATTGCCGTTTACATCGTAAGCTTCGGCAAGGGTTTCGTCCAGAACGATTTTTGCGGTGATCTCGGTCTTACCGCCCGCGGGAGCGTTTACAACTGCGCTGTTCAGTTCCTTCAGGATCTGATAAGCGTCGTAGGTATCAACGTCGCCGTCTTTATCGAAATCGGCATATTCTGCATTGGAAAGGAGCTCTGCTTCGTTGCCGGTGATAAAATCCAGCAGGAAGCGGACGTCCGCGGTGTTGGCGGCGGCGTCGTCGTTGAAATCGTACTGCGCGGCGGCAGCGGCGTCAAGCTCTTTGCCGTTCACGGTCCAGCGCACGTCGGCGCCGATAAAATCGGTGGAGATATCACGGACGTCGGGATAGCCCTGCGCGGGCGCGCCCATATACTGGGTAAAGAAATCGGCGGCCAGCTCATATTCAACGTCTTCGCCAGAGAAGTTGTTGATAGAGAAGCTCACTTCGTATTCGCCGGTACGTTCGGGATCGTCGCCCAGCTCCGCCTTTACCTTACCGTCGGCTGCGTAATCCCACATTTCATCCATCAGGATATAGGATTTCGCGTTGATGGCAGAATCGGCGTTGGCAAGGCCTGCGCCCTGCTGGAATACGGAATAATAGTAGCCGTAGACGTCCGTAAGGGGTTCAGCGGTACTCATCAGCAGGCTCTGCGTAAGCTGACGTACGGAAAGGCCGGTTTTTTCTTCCAGACCGTTTTCGCGGATGTACTGGGCTACCAGCGCGGTAAGGCCTGCGATCTGCGGCGCGGCCATGGAGGTACCGCTCATGTTTTCATAAGCCTCACCGCCGGGCACAAGGCCGTTCACGGAGTAGATGTTTCCGCCGGGCGCTGTGATTTCGGGCTTCAGACTCAGATCGCCGGGCACGCCGAAGCTGGAGAAATCGCTCATGGTGTGGAAACCGATATCGGTCTCGTTTACAAGCACGTCGTCGCCGATGGTAAGGGTACCGGTATAGTAAAGAACATTGTCTTCATCATCCGTTACGGGTTCGGAAAAATAACCTTTGATGAGCCTGCCGTCTATCTGTGTAATGCTTACAACAGGCGCATTATACGTATAGCCGGTAAGGTTCATGCCGATGGTGCCGGGCTGGTTATTTGCAATGATAACGCCGATGGCGCCGTTTGCCATGGCGGCGTTGGCCTTCTCGAAGAAGCTGGTTTCGCCGCGGTTGCAGATGGCGATCTTGCCCTTGAGCACGTCTTTTACAGCGGCAAATTCTTCTTCGGTACCTACGGAATCGATATAAACAAATTCCTTCTCACCCGCAAGGGTAGTGAAGGGCGCATTGCCGTAATCGAGGTTTTCGGTATAGAAGAAGGGATAACTCGTAACGCCCGCGGCATAGAAATAATTGCCGGTATTGCCGTCGTTATCCACGCTTGCCACGGTAAAGGCGTTTGCAAAGGAACCGGGGCTGCCTACGGTATCAAAGCTGACGTCCTCCGCCCACGTAACGCCGTAGGTAGAGGAATCCGCCCATGCGCCTGCGTTGCCGGCGGAAATGCTGACGACCGCGTCGTACTTTTGGAAGTTATCAAGGATCTCCTGATAGGTGTCGTCGGTGGCATAACCGGGGTTGGAGCTGCCGAGGGACAGGTTGATGGCGTCCGCGCCCAGCATAACGGCGTCTTCGATGGCGGCCATATAGTCCGAATCGTAAGCGCCGCCGCCCTTACCGAACACCTTCATCACAAGGATCTGCGCATCCGGGGCCGCGCCCTGGGTTTTAACGGTGTTCAGCGCGCTGTCGAAACCGTCTTCGGTGGCGATCAGGCGGTTCGCGGCGGCAATACCGGCCACGTGAGAACCGTGCTCGCTCTCTTCATCGTTATCGTGGGTCACGTCAAGATCGCCGTCCACATAGTTCACGGCAAAGGGGATCTTGGCGGAAATATAAGCGTCTTCGTCCACGCCGGGCAAAGCGCCGGCGATATTCAGATCGCCGTATACCGCGGCAACTTCCTCTGCGGTAAGCAGATCGGCTTCTTTTTCAGAGGCCTCTACGGAAGCGAGGAAAGCGCTTTCGTCAAAAGACTTATGGTCGGTATCGATACCGGTATCGATAACGGCAACCTTGCTGCCAAGGCCGGTGTAGCCGTTTGCCCAGGCCTGGGGAGCGCCGGTCATCTTGGTAGCGGTGGCCATATTCGGATCGGCGGTTTCACCTACGGAAGCAACCGCGGGTTCATACTGCCGCTCAAGAACAACCTTCTCTACGCCGGCAAGCTTTTCAATTCTGCCGATGGCCACGGAAGGCACCACAGCGGAAATGATGTTCGCCGCAAGGGTCAGGTTCCACTTAACGTCCAGCTTTTTGCCGCCGAGGATCTCTTTTGAGATCTGTTCGGCCAGCGCGTTCTGCTTATTCAGCAGACGGCTGCGATAGGCGCCCGCCTGTTTATCGGAGGCGATGCCTTTTGCGGAAAAGCCGTTTTCGAGGGTGGCTTTATCGGAAAGCACGATCGACACACGGACGTCGCCGGTGGGCAGCATCTGATTCAGGCCGGCGGAATCCGCCTTGCCCGCATGCAGAGCATCCGGTCCGTTTTCGGTTTGTTCGATATGAAAACGAACCTTGTTGTCAGCAGCGCTGCCGCCTGCCGCAAATGCGGGAAGCATAACGGTAAGCAGCATTGCAGCCGTTAAAATCAATGAGAGCGCACGCTTCAATGATTTCTTCATGTTTTCACTCCTTTTTCTTGGTTTTGTGACGGGCGTCAAAAAAGATGCGCCAACACAAACGGTTCCGGTAGAATAGAATCGTTTCTATAGAATGATATAATATGTATGATTAAAAAACAAGAGAAATATACATAATAACTTTTAATATATAAAAATTAAGCTAAATAATAAGAAGCCGTATCTGAAAACGGCTTCCATGGTTTCAGGTGTTTTCCGCAGCATCGAGATAACACTGTATTTCCCGGATCAGGCGGGCCATTTTTTCTTCAAACCCGGTACTGTTATCGATCTGGCGAAAATAGGGATGGCCTGCCCATGCGGCGATCATACGGTCGTCCAGCGCGGCGGCCTGTTCCGGCGTTTCGGTGCGCACGTTGTTGTTTTCGGTGGTATAGAAGGATACGGCCCCCTTGGCGGCGGAAACAAGATGGAAAACCGCGCCGTAAGAAGAACACAACTCCGCTTCCGTTTTGCCGAAGGAATCCAGCATCCGTGCAAAATCATCGGGCGACATATAGGCTTTGTTATCCAGCACGCCGCGGTCGCACACGATCAGCACCTTTTCGGCCTCCAACCCCATGGCTGCCCGGGTAAAAGCGGCCTCTTTTTGCAGCTGCAGGCTGAAATTACACATCTGAAAGCTCATATTGGTACCGTGTGAGATCAGCGGCACGCCGCCGGTAAACAGCTCCGTAGCCGTTTCCGGAATAAAAAGCACGTGGTATCCCCTTTCCGTAAAAGCTTTTCTGATCCAGGAAACAGCGGTGGATTTACCCCCGCAGGGCCCGCCGGTTACAACGATTTTACTGATACGCAAAACGGAATTCTCCCCTATCCGGATAATATAATGATATAATTATATAAGACGCGGATTACGGTGTCAAGCAAGTTTTCGGCGGAGGAAACGCTTTTTATACTTGCACCCGGCAGAAAGATAAGCTAAAATAAAAACGAAATATGAAGCGGCCGCAACAACGCACGTATACGCAGCGGCGTATATACGCTTTTACGTTTGCGGCCGACGCTGTAAAAAGGGGTGCCTGATATGGGTAAAATCGTTGCCGTGGGCGGCGGATTTGACGAGGTGCGGGAGGATTACAGCCTGATACTGCACACAATGGAGTTGACCGGGAAAGCCCATCCCCGGTTTTTGCTGACGCCCACTTCGGCGTTTGACAATGTGAACCGGGATACCCTGAGCCGGTATTTTAAAGCCGGATGCGAGGTAGACACCCTGCTTCTCACCGACGCCCGCCTGACCGAAGAGGAGATCGCGCAGAAGATCGGTTCCGCCGATATCATCCGCGCCCCGGGGGGAAATCTGAAATATCTGACCCATATCTGGCGCAAAACCGGCGCGGACATATACATGAAACAGGCCTATCGCCGCGGAACGGTACTCACCGGCGGCAGCGCGGGGGCCATGTGTTGGTTTGCACAGGGCTACGACAACTGCGCCCTGTACGACGAAAAGGAACTCACCGACGGCATCGGCATTTTGCCCTATTGCTTTTGCCCGCACTACGAAAGCGAGAGCTGGCAAACCTTCAACGAGGCTGTGTACGGCGCATCCTACAGCGCCATTGCCTGTGAAGACAACGCTGCCGTCTGCTTTGTGGACGGGCGGCGGTACCTGTTCAAATGCCGCGATAACGCAACGGCATGGTTCTTTGATCGGAGCAACGGCTTTCGGAGAACAAATCTGGAGGAAGATGCCGAACGGCTGCAAATGCTTTAACACCAAAAAAACAAAACGGATCTCTGTACCGGTGAAAAGGGAGCGCGCCCGCGGGCGCGCTCCTGCGTTGTTCTATGGGGGATCTGATTACTTCTTGAACAGGTTGCGGAAGAAGTAGAAGATGGTGTGCACGAGGGCGACGATGCGGCCCC
>CAMOVW010000065.1 GCA_946627725.1 uncultured Clostridia bacterium | reverse complement strand
TCTATTGTAAAAAGGGGAAAAATGGTGTATAATACTGCGCGGTAATCATTGTATCTACGGAGGATTTATATTATGAGTGAAAAAATTCTGGTGGAAACCAGCGCGCGTCACGTGCACGTATCGAAAGAAGACCTTGCCGTTCTGTTCGGCGAAGGCTATCAGCTGACCAAGAAAAAAGACCTCTCTCAGCCCGGGCAGTTTGCCTGCCACGAGCGCGTGCAGGTGATCGGGCCCAAATCCAGCTTCCCGGCGGTGTCCATCCTCGGGCCGGAAAGAAAGCAGACCCAGGTTGAGCTCTCCGCTTCAGACGCCCGTTCCATCGGCGTTACCTGCCCGGTGCGTGAATCCGGCGATCTGGCCGGCAGCGCGGGCTGCAAGATCGTAGGCCCCTGCGGCGAGATCGAGATCAGCGAGGGCGTGATCATTGCCAAGCGCCACATCCACATGACCCCCGCCGACGCGGCCGTTTACGGTGTGGAAGATAAGCAGGTGGTGAGCGTTAAAATCGATTCCCCCGACCGCAGCCTGATCTTCGGCGACGTTGTTGTGCGCGTGAGCGACAGTTATGCGCTGGCCATGCACATCGATACCGACGAATCCAACGCCGTGTTAGCAGGTGCTAACGCCATGGGCGAAATCATAAAATAAAACCGGAGAGTCGCTTTGTTGCGGCTCTTTTCTTTCAATTTCTTTCATTTTCCTATTTACGAACGCCGAACTTTGTGATATTATTAACAATGATACTTTTTTTGTGTCTATATTATTATGATTATTTTATGGAGGAATATACAAAATGGTAAAAAAATTAAGTAAGCTTCCGTTTAACGATACGCCCGAGCAGGCAGCGAAGCTGGACGCGGCCATTGCCGCGGCTGCGGGCGACCCCAACATGCTGATGAGCGTGATGCAGGAAGCGCAGGAGATCTACGGGTATCTGCCCTATGCCGTGCAGTGCAAGATCGCCGAAGGCCTCGGCGTGCCGGTAGAAAAGGTATACGGCGTTGCCACCTTCTACGCCCAGTTCGCGCTGAGCCCCAAGGGCAAATATAACATTTCCGTGTGCCTGGGCACGGCATGCTACGTTAAGGGCAGCCAGCAGGTGCTTGATAAGCTCTGCGAAGAGCTGAAGATCGAAGCCGGCGAGTGCACGGACGACGCCAAATTCAGCCTTGAAGCCTGCCGCTGCGTGGGCGCCTGCGGCCTTGCGCCGGTTATGATGGTGAACGACGACGTTTACGGCCGCCTTACCCCCGATATGATCAAGGATATCGTAGCCAAATACGAATAATCGCCCGAGGAACAGAAGCCGATGAAAATCAGAGAGATTCAGCAACTCCTTGACGCCGAGGTCCTCTGCCTTGAGGACCAGCTCGACGTGGACGTGCATTCCGCCTGCGGCAGCGATATGATGAGCGACGTGCTTGCGTACGTAAAAGATCAGGCCGTGCTGCTTACGGGCCTGGTGAATTCGCAGGTGATCCGCACCGCGCAGATGATGGATATGGTGTGCGTGGTGTTTGTGCGCTCAAAGCGGCCCACCCCCGAAATGATAGAAATAGCAAAGGAAAGCTCAATCGTTCTGCTTGCTTCCCCCAAGCGCATGTACGAAGCCTGCGGCACACTGTATCTCAACGGGCTTAACGGTGCCGTGCATGAGTGAGCATCTGAACTTTCACTATAACGTAGACGGCGAAAACTTCGTATCCGCCGGGCAGGCCAGCGTACAGGTCAAAAAGAACCTGCGCGAGCTGGGGCTTCCCCCCGAGGTGATCCGCCGGGTATCCATCGCCATGTACGAGGGCGAGATCAATATGGTGATCCATGCGGACGGCGGCGTTGCCGACGTGGACGTGTACGAAGATAAAATCGTGATCACGCTGGACGACCGCGGCCCCGGCATCAAAGACGTGGCTCTCGCCATGCAGGAGGGGTATTCCACCGCCACCGACAGCGTCCGTTCGCTGGGCTTCGGCGCGGGCATGGGCCTCCCCAATATGAAACGCTATACCGACGATATGCGCATCGATACCACGGTTGGCGTGGGCACGAAAATCACAATGACGATCAATTTTTAGGCTGGTGAGCAAATGAATTCCTATCGTCATTCGGTGGTACTGGACGAAGAGAAGTGTACCGGCTGCACCACCTGTATCCGGCGCTGTCCCACCGAAGCGATCCGTATTTTGAACGGCAAGGCAAACATCGATACCGAGCGTTGTATCGATTGCGGCGAGTGCATCCGCGTTTGCCCCCATAAGGCGAAAAAAGCCATGTGCTCAAAGCTTGAGCATTATATGCACTATAAATGGAAGGTGGCGCTGCCCGCCCCCGCGCTGTTCGGCCAGTTCAACGGGCTTGAGGATATCGACGAGGTGCTCGAGGGTCTGAAAAGCATCGGGTTCGACGAAATTTACGAGGTGGCCAAGGCCGCGGAAATGGTAACGGCCTACACGCGGATGTACCTGAAAACCGACCACATCAAAAAGCCGGTGATCTCCTCCGCCTGCCCGGTGATCTCGCGCCTGATATCGCTGCGCTTTCCGTATCTGAAAGATAACGTGCTTCCCATTATGCCCCCCATGGAGATCGCCGCCATCAAGGCCCGCGAAAAGGCGGAGCGGGAGCATCCGGAATTAAAACCCAAAGAGATCGGCGTGTTCTTTATCACGCCCTGCGCCGCCAAGGTGAGCTATATCCGCAACGGCTACGGCGGCTTCAAAAGCAACGTGGACGTGGTGATCAGCCTCAGCGATATCTATTTTATGCTGCTCTCCGCCATGAAGCGGGGCAACCCCCCCACGGTAAATTCCGAGGCCGGCATGATCGGCATCGGGTGGGCCAGTTCCGGCGGCGAAGCCACGGCGCTTCTCAACGATTCTTACCTCTCGGCGGACGGCATCGAAAACTGCATTCAGGTGCTGGAATCCATCGAGAACGGAAATATCCCGCAGCTTGAATTTGTGGAGCTCAACGCCTGCATCGGCGGGTGCGTGGGGGGCGTGATGACCATCGAAACCCCCTTCATCGCCAAAACCCGTCTGCAAACCGTGCGGCGGTACCTGCCGGTATCCCGCAATTTCCTCTCGGGGGAAGAGGCCTACGTGCCCCCCGAGTTCATTACGGACGGCCTTCCGGAATATAAGCCCATCACCCGGCTTTCGGATTCCATGGGCCAGAGCATGCGCATGATGGCGGAGATCCAGCAGCTCAGGCAGACCCTGCCGGGCATCGACTGCGGCGCCTGCGGTTCTCCCACCTGCCGCGCCTTTGCGGAAGACGTTGTGCGCGGCCGCGCCGCCGACGGCCGCTGCTGCGTGGTCCTGCAGCAGCAAAAGCAGCAGAATACCTACGCCGATTCAATGAAAGAAGACGAAATATAACAGATGAAAGATGAACGATGAAGGGTTGGTTCTATTCATTATTCATCATTCATCCATCCAAACCCTTATCATCCACCTTTGGAGGTGCTGCATTTGACTGTTCAAGATCTGATTTCCCGCTGCCACTTTACCCCCGTGGTGCTCGCGGATCCCGAAAGGGAAGTATCGGGCTGCTACGTGGGCGATCTGCTCAGCTGGGTCATGGGCCGCGCGCAGGCCGGCAACGTTTGGATCACCATTATGACCAACGTAAACACCGTGGCCGTGGGCAGCCTTGCGGACGTGAGCGCGGTGGTGCTGGCGGAAGGCGTAACGCTGGAGCAGCCGGTGATCGACTGCGCCGAAGCCAGAGGTGTGAATATCCTCTCAACCGATCTGCCCGCCTATGAGACCGCGGTGCTGGTGCACAGCGTGATATGACCGCATATTACTACGATTTTCATATCCATTCCTGCCTTTCCCCCTGCGCGGACGACGATATGACCCCCAACAACATCGCCGGTATGGGCGTGCTTGCGGGGCTGAACGTGATGGCGCTTACGGACCACAACTCCTGCAAAAACTGCCCCGCGTTCTATAAGGCGGCAAAGGCAAACGGCATCATCCCCATTGCGGGCATGGAGCTTACCACCGCCGAGGATATTCACGCGGTGTGCCTGTTTGAAACGCTGGAGGGTGCCATGGCCTTCGACGAATACGTTTCCGCCCACCGGATGAAGATCCCCAACAATACCGAGATCTTCGGCGAGCAGCTGATCATGGACGAAAACGACGAACCCATCGGCGCAGAAGAATGGTATCTGCATCCCGCCTCCGATATCTCCATCGAGCAGGCCCCCGCCGTTGCGGCGCAGTTCGGCGGCGTGTGCTATCCCGCCCATGTAGACAGGGAGGCAAACGGCATTATCGCCACGCTGGGCGATTTTCCGCCCATCAAGGGGGTAACCTGCGCCGAGTTTTACAACAGCGAAAAACAGGCGGAATACTTCGCTAAGTACCCCCTGCTGAAAGAAAAGCGGATCGTGGTGTCTTCCGACGCCCACAACCTTTGGAGCATCCGCGATAAGGCCGCGTACTTCGAAATCGCGGACGAGCCCTATTCCTCCGATCTCGTTCGGCGGGAAATCTTCCGGCTCTTGCGAGGAGAAACATGAAAGAACTGTCTTTGAATATTCTCGATATCGCAAAAAACTCCGTCAAGGCCGGGGCCGATACCGTAGAGATCGCGCTCACGGAAACGGAGGATCAGCTCGAGATCCGCATCTCCGATAACGGCTGCGGCATGACGCCGGAATTTCTGGCTTCGGTCACAGATCCCTTTACCACCACCCGCACCACCCGCAAGGTGGGGCTGGGCATACCGCTGTTCAAGCTGGCAAGCGAACAAACCGGCGGCACGTTCCATATCGAATCCCGCGATCAGGCCGCGCACCCAAAAGACCACGGCACCGTGACCGCCGCCACCTTTATGAAAAACCATCTGGATTTTACGCCCCTCGGCGACGTGATCTCCAGCGTGGTCACGCTGATCCAGGCGGATCCCGATATCCGCTGGGTTTACACCCACACCATGCCCGGCAAAGAGGTGCGCCTTGATACAAACGAATTGAAGGCCGTGCTGGGAGACGTTCCCCTGAATATCCCCGAGGTGATCGCCTGGATCACCGATTATCTGCGGGAACAGTACGAAACCGCGTAAATAAGAATATCCAATTCGGTTATTATTATTTATATACATCATAACAAAACCAAGAAAGGAACAAACAGATGAAATCATTAGCAGAGCTTCAGGCAATCAGAGAGAAGATGCAGAACAAGGTCGTTATGCGTGAAGGCAGCGGCGACGTGCGCGTTGTTGTGGGTATGGCCACCTGCGGTATCGCGGCAGGCGCAAGACCCGTGCTCAACACCTTTGTGGAAGAGGTCAACAAACAGAACCTCTCCGATAAGGTCACCGTAACCCAGACCGGCTGCATCGGCATCTGCCAGTTCGAGCCCGTAGTTGAAGTATACGAGGCCGGCAAAGAAAAGGTCACCTACGTTAAGATGACCGCCGAAAAGGCGAAGGAAGTTGTTGAAAAACACCTCAAAGGCGGCAAAGTGGTTGAGGATTACGTAATTAAGAACATTTAACTGATCAGGAGGTATATTTATGGTTCGTTCACAGGTACTTATTTGCGGCGGTACCGGCTGTACTTCTTCGGGCAGCAAAAAGCTGATCCCCGAGTTTGAGAAGCAGCTCGCCGCGAACGGCTTGGAAGAGGAAGTAAAGATCGTAAGAACCGGCTGCTTCGGTTTGTGCGAGCTGGGCCCCGTGGTGATCGTCTATCCCGACGGCACCTTCTACTCCCGCGTAACGGAAGGCGACGTGGCGGAGATCGTAAGCGAGCATCTGCTCAAGGGCCGTGTGGTGGAGCGCCTTGCTTACACCGACGTGGCGGAGGACGCCAAAATCGAAAACGGCAACGTCAGCCTGAACGATACGGTTTTCTATGCCAAGCAAAAGCGCGTTGCGCTGCGTAACTGCGGCGTGATCAACCCCGAAAGCATCGATGAATATATCGCCATGGACGGCTACGCCGCTCTGGGCAAGGTGCTTACCGAAATGACCCCCGAAGAGGTCATCAAAGTGGTTACCGATTCCGGTCTGCGCGGCCGCGGCGGCGCCGGTTTCTCCACCGGCAAGAAGTGGTTCTTTGCTTCTCAGTATAAGGCCGATCAGAAATACGTGGTCTGCAATGCGGACGAGGGCGACCCCGGCGCGTTCATGGACCGCTCCATTCTGGAAGGCGACCCCCACTGCATCGTGGAAGCCATGGCCATCTGCGGCTACGCCATCGGCGCCAGCGAAGGTTACGTTTACGTGCGCGCGGAGTATCCCATCGCCGTGCAGCGTCTGCAGAAAGCCATCAAAGACGCCCGTGAATACGGCCTTCTGGGCGAAGATATCTTCGGCACCGGCTTCAACTTCGATCTGCACATCCGCCTGGGCGCGGGCGCGTTCGTATGCGGCGAAGAGACCGCTCTTATGACCTCCATCGAGGGCAACCGCGGCGAGCCCAGAACCCGTCCTCCCTTCCCGGCGGAAAAAGGTCTGTTCGGCAAGCCCACCAATAACAACAACGTAGAAACCTACGCCAACATCCCCCAGATCATCCTCAAGGGCGCCGAGTTCTTCAACTCCATGGGCACCGAAACCAGCAAGGGCACCAAGGTGTTCGCCCTGGGCGGCAAGATCAAGCACACCGGCCTTGTGGAGATCCCCATGGGCACCACCCTGCGCGAGATCGTAGAAGACATCGGCGGCGGCGTACCCAACGGCAAAAAGTTCAAAGCCGCGCAAACCGGCGGCCCCTCCGGCGGCTGCATCCCGGCGGAATTCCTCGATACCCCCATCGATTACGAAAGCCTTGCGGCCATCGGCTCCATCGTTGGCTCCGGCGGACTCATCATCATGGACGAGGATAACTGCATGGTGGATATCGCCAAGTTCTTCCTCGGCTTTACGGTAGACGAATCCTGCGGCAAGTGCACCCCCTGCCGCGTGGGCACCAAGCGCCTGTACGAGATCCTTGAAAAGATCACCTCCGGCAAGGGCACCATGGAAGATCTGGACCGTATGGAAGAGCTGTGCTACTACATCAAGAACAACTCTCTGTGCGCTCTGGGCCAGACCGCGCCCAACCCCGTGCTTTCCACCTATCTGCGCTTCAAGGACGAGTATATCGCTCACGTGCGCGATAAGAAGTGCCCCGCCGGCGTGTGCAAAGATCTGCTCACCTTCACCATTGACCGCGACGCCTGCATCGGCTGCGGCATCTGCGCCAGAAACTGCCCGGCCGGCGCCATCAGCAAAACCGACTACGTCGCCCCCGGCCATAAGCTGCCTTCTTATGTGATCGACCCCGAAAAGTGCGTTAAGTGCGGCGTTTGCATGGGCAACTGCAAGAAGAAAGCTATCAGTAAGAAATAAGGAGGAATGGGATCATGGCTGATGTTAACGTAAAAATCAACGGGATTCCCGTTACCGTGCCCGCGGGCACTACCATTCTTGACGCCGCCCGCAAGGCCGGCGTGGATATCCCCACCCTGTGCTACCTGAGAGACGTAAACGAGATCGGCGCCTGCCGTATCTGCCTGGTGGAAGCCACCGGCGCCCGCGGCCCCGTGCCGGCCTGCGTTGCCAGAGTAAGCGAGGGCATGGAAGTAAAAACCAACACCCCGAAGCTGATCGCCGCCAGAAAGATCAATCTGGAGCTGCTGCTTTCCAACCATAAAAAAGAGTGCCTTTCCTGCGTGCGTTCCGGTTCCTGCGAGCTGCAGAAGCTGTGCCACGATTACGGCATCGAAAACGAAAAGAGCTTTGAAGGCGTTCGGAACCACTATGAGATCGACGCCTCCGCCGCACATATGTACCGCGATAACGAAAAGTGCATCCTGTGCCGCCGCTGCTCCGCCGTGTGCGCCGTGAATCAGGGTGTGGGCGTGATCGGCGCCAACGCCCGCGGCTTTGATACCCACATCGGCTGCGTAATGGAAAAGCCCCTTGTGGACGCGGGCTGCATCAGCTGCGGCCAGTGCATCGTGGCCTGCCCCACCGGCGCTCTCAGCGAGCGCGACGATACCGAAAAGGTGTTCGCCGCCATCAACGACCCCGCCAAGCACGTGGTTGTGCAAACGGCCCCCAGCGTACGCGTGGGCCTCGGCGAGGAATTCGGCCTGCCCATCGGCACCATTGTAACCGGCAAGCTGGTTTCCGCCCTCAGAGCCCTGGGCTTTGATAAGGTGTTCGATACCAACTTCTCTGCGGACCTTACCATTATGGAAGAGGCCAACGAGTTCATTCAGAGATACGTGAACAAAGATCACCTTCCGCAGATCACCTCCTGCTCCCCGGGCTGGATCAAGTTCTGCGAGACCTATTTCCCCGAGTTCATCCCGAACCTGTCTTCCTGCAAATCCCCGCAGGGGATGTTCGGCGCGGTGGCCAAAACCTACTACGCCGAAAAGATGGGCATCGATCCCAAAGATATCTACGTGGTTTCCGTTATGCCCTGCACCGCCAAAAAGTTTGAGGCGGAGCGGCTGGATCACACCGCCGTAAAGGGCCTGCCGGATATCGACGCGGTTCTCACCGTGCGCGAGCTTGCCCGTATGATCAAAAAGGCCGGCATCCTGTTCAACGACCTGCCCGACGGCGAATACGACGCGCCCTTCGGCCTCGGCTCAGGCGCTGGCACCATCTTCGGCGCAACCGGCGGCGTAATGGAAGCGGCCCTCAGAACCGCCTACGAGACCCTTACCGGCGAAACCCTTGAAAAGCTGGAGTTCAACGAGGTGCGCGGCACCGAGGGCATCAAGGAAGCCACCTACAACATCGCGGGCAACGAGATCCGCGTGGCCGTATGCTCCGGCACCGCCAACGCCAAGAAGCTGCTCACCATGATCAAGAACGGCGAAAAGGATTACGATTTCGTTGAGGTCATGGCGTGCCCCGGCGGCTGCGTCAACGGCGGCGGCCAGCCCATCGTACCCGCCAACGTGCGCAATTTCACGGACGTGCGCGCCATCCGCGCCGCCGCCCTGTATCAGGACGACCGGAACCTGCCCGTAAGAAAGAGCCACGAAAACCCCGATATCAAGCAGATCTACGCCGAGTATCTGGGCGAACCCCTCTCTCACAAAGCCCACGAGATCCTGCACACCGCATATACCGTGCGCAGCAAATATTGATCTCCGTCAACCCCACCCCCGGAGCGCATCCGCGCCCCGGGGTTTTGTATCTGTAGGGGCGGGCATGACCGCCCCTTTGTTTTCCGCAAAAAGGTTTCGGTGCCGTTTGGGGGCTGATACAGGGGACGGTTCTATGCCTTCGTGTTGGCTGCAAATTTCGGGCTTTTATGTGGTGGGCGAAGACACAGAAGCCGTCCCCATGTCTGCCTGCCCACCCCCGGCGGACGATTGATAATAGTCCCCTTCTGTAGGGGCGGGCATGACCGCCCCCTTGTTTTCCGTGGAAGAGTTCCTGGGGTTTGTTATTTGATACCTTTGTGTTATGAATTGTTATGAAATGTTATGAAAATGTTATGATTTTGGAAGGGCTGTTTTCGTTGATATTACAACAAAAATCGTAAAATGTTATGAATGTTATGGTTTTTTCCTATATATATGTTAATAAGGGATTTTACTGTATGTTGATTTTGGGTGTAACATTCATAACATTGTAACATTTTCAGGCGTCGCCGCGCTTGTATCCGTCGGATTCTTCATAACAACGCATCTTACCACTTGCTTCCCGATACGGATATTCTTTTTGTAATGGTCGTTGGATCCCGTTTCCAGCAACCCCTCTCTTGCCGCGTGGGATAATACGGCTTTGGGGTCGTAGCCGCCGTCGCGCATGATTTTATCGAAGATGCTGCCGATCACGGCCACCTTATCGCCCATGGGTTTGCCCCACACTTCGTTGGGTTCGTACACGCCGGTGGTTTTGGGAAATTTGGCGGGGTTGGCGGCGATCATATCGAACAGGTAATTCACGGCCTGGGCTTCCCGGCACACGTCGGCTTCTTTCAGCAGCAGGCTTGCCGCTGTTTTATAACTGATGGGCGGCCGTGTGTTGGCGGGGTCCATCAGACCGGGGCCGCTGAAATCGTCCGCCGTAAGCAGCGCGGCCATGGCGCTGGCCTGTTTGCCGGTAACGCCCTCGGCGATCAGCCCCCGCAGGTGGCGGTCGTAGAATTCCTGCACGTATTTCCGTTTGCTTTTTACAAGGTCCACGTAATACCAGCCCGCTGCGCCGTAATGCCGCTGTATCGCCCCCACAAGGGCCGCAAAATCCTCCGTAACGGGCTCGGTGAGTTCCAATTCGATGCTCCGGTTCAGCGCGCCGCCGCCGGAAAATTCGCTGTTTAAGGGCCGTTCTCCCGTGGTGATGAACACGTTGCACCAGGTGTTCTGTTTGCGGAAGCCCCCGTCCTTCGCGCCCCGGATGCGGCCGGTGCCGGAGCAGAGCTGGTAGATGGTCTGCTGAAAGTTCTCACGCCCCATGGCGTTCAGTATCTGTAGCTCGTCGATACACACCGGCAGATGGTGCAGAAAGGCTGCCGTGCTCTCCAGACCCACGGCGGTGGCGTTAAAGGTGCCCAGCATCCTGCCCGGGCGGGGATCGCCCCATACGCTGGCGGGGGGTTGCAGCAGCACCGTTTTGCCCAGCCCCGTGCGGCCCCAGATATGCACGAAAAAGGGCTGCAGCTGCAGTATCGGCAGCAATACCGAGGCAAAGGAGGCGTCCAGCGCCAGCCGGGCGATCAGGTTTTTTTCCGCCACAGGCCGCACGGCGGCGGCCCAATCCTTTTCGCTGCCCTGTATGCGCACCGCCCGCGCCCGCTCACGGTAGGCAGGGTCCGGGTCCATTACGATATCCGCGCAATAGGGGGCGAATTCGTCGCTGTAAGGGGAGAGCCAGCCGAAGCGGTTCAGGCTCGTGCGGGTGGGCAGAACGGTATCGTTCAGGTGAAACAGCTTGGTGAGATAGGCGGAGAGCGCCCTTGCGTTTTCGTTGGTCACCGCCACGCCCAGATCCGCCAGCTCCAATATACCGGCGGCGCTGGCCAGCTTCTGGCGGGGGAAGGCGTGGGTCTCCCAGTGCCCGTCCGCGTTAAAGGCGATCTCCATGCGCACGGTGTCGTCGTCCCCGTTGCGCAGCGCCCCCACGGGCATGATCGGGTGCATACAAACCAGCGTGCCGTTATCGGCGCGCACGCCCCTGTCCGTGCAGTCGTACCCCGGGCAATAGAGCCGCTCCGGCTGATCCGTAAACGCCGTGTAAGGCAGCGCCGCCTGCTTCCCCTGCGCGTTTTTCGCGTCCGTTTTGTTTTGCGTCTGATTCAAAAAATTCTCCTCCCGTACCGCCCAAACAGGGCGGTTTTTTCTTTACGGCCCCTATTGTACAGGAAAAAATTTTTTTTCGCGCCCCAAAACAGCCGATTTTAGAAATTTTTTTTGGAATTTCAAATTATAATTCAGCGCGCTGACGCTCGAGTTCGCTTCGCGAACGGGAGGGTGCTCACTACGTTCGCGGGAGGGTGTTCGCTTCGCTCACGGGAGGTTACTCGCTTGCGCTCGTGGGAGTGTGCTCGCTCACGCTCGCGGGGTAATTACAAGGGAAAATGAATCTTTCCCGCGCCGTAAGGCGCATCTCCCGTGCCGCAGGCACACCCTCCCGCGCCGTAAGGCGCACTCTCCCGCACCGAAGGTGCACCCTCCCGTGAGCGCAGCGAACCCAGCGACAAACTGCAATTCCTCCCCCTTCCGCACAACCTTCCGCAGTCCGAATGAAAAAAATCTCCGCCCCCGGGTGGGAGCGGAGAAAGAGATTGTATATCTCAATACATATCGCGGATCTTTTCGAGGCGGTTGAGGGCTTCGTACAGGGTTTCGTCCTTTTTGGAGAAGTGCACGCGGGCAAGGTGGCGCACGTCCTCATTGAAGAAGGAGGAGCCGGGTACGGCGGCCACGCCCACCTTGGTGCAAAGGTCTTCGCAGAAGGTGACGTCGTCTCTGCCGTGGGCAAAGTCGGTGATGTCGATCATCATAAAGTAGGAGCCCTGCGGCTCGGAGAAGCGGATGCCGATCTCGTTGAGGCCGTTCACCAGAATATCCTTCTTATGGGTGTATTCGGCGGCGAACTCTTTATAATAGCTCTCGGGCAGTTCCAGCCCCGGGATCACCGCCTCCTGCAGGGGCGAGGGGGCGCACACGGTAAGAAAATCGTGCACCTTTTTGCACTCGTTCATCAGCGTTTCGTTGCAGGCGATGTAGCCCAGCCGCCAGCCGGTGATGGAATAGGTTTTAGAGAGGGAAGAGCAGCAGATGGTGCGCTCCCACATGCCGGGCAGGGCGGCGATATAGGTGTGCACGTGGGGCTCGAAGATGATGTGCTCGTATACCTCGTCCGTGATCACGATCACGTCGTACTTGATGGCGAGATCCGCAATAAACTGCAGCTCGTCTTTGGTAAACACGCGGCCGCTGGGGTTGGAGGGGTTGCACAGCAGCAGGCATTTGGTTTTGGGGTCGCTCATGGCGGCCTCCAGCACGGCGCCGTCAAAGGTGAAGGCGGGCGGGTTCAGGGGTACGAAAACCGGCTCAATGGAGTTGAACACGCTCTGCGCCGCGTAATTCTCGAAATAAGGGGAGAAGATCACGATCTTATCGCCGGGGTTGGTGATCGCCATCATGGTGGCCATCATGGCTTCGGTGCTGCCAACGGTGGCAAGGATGTTTTTATCGGGATCCAGCTGAATGCCCATGCAGCGGCCCACCTTTTTTGCCAGCGCGGCGCGGTAGTTGTACGCGCCCCATGTGGGGGTATACTGGTGGGGGCCCTTGGTGGCGATCTCCGCAAGGCGGTTCATAATGCACTCCGGCGGGTTAAAATCCGGGAACCCCTGTGAAAGATTGATGGCGTCGTGCTCCATGGCAAGGCGGGTCATACGGCGGATGGTGGAATCCGTAAGCATGGCGGTTTTTCTGTTCAGTTCCTTCATATTTCTCTTTCTCCTTATTCTTCAATGCCGTTTTGCATTGCAACAAGGTGCTCGGTGGAGTAGCGCTTGCGCAGCACCGGTTTTTCGATTTTGCCGGTGGGGTTGCGGGGCACCTCGGCAAAGATATATTTGCGGGGGCGTTTGTAGCGGGGCAGATCCAGGCAGAAATCCGCGGCCTCTTCTTCGGTAAGGGACATGCCCTCTTTTACTTCTATAATGGCGGCGGTGATCTCGCCCAATCGCTTATCCGGCAGCCCGATCACGGCCACGTCTTTGATCTTGGGGTTGGCGCGCAGGAAATCTTCGATCTGCACCGGGTAAATATTTTCGCCGCCGCTGATGATCACGTCCTTTTTGCGGTCCACAAGGTAGATGAAGCCGTCCGCGTCCTGCATGGCCATATCGCCGGTGTAAAGCCAGCCGTCGGAGAGCACTTCCTTTGTGGCCTCTTCGTCTTTGTAATAGCAGTTCATTACGCCCGGGCCCTTTACGGCCAGCTCGCCCACTTCGCCCTGTTTTACCTCGGTTTTATCGGGATTTACGATCTTTACCTGCCAGCCGTAGCCAGGCACGCCGATGGCGCCCACCTTATGGATGTTTTCCACACCCAGATGTACGCAGCCGGGGCCGATGCTCTCGGAAAGGCCGTAGTTGGTATCGTATTCGTGATTCGGGAATACCTCTTTCCAGCGCTTGATCAGGGCCGGGGGAACGGGCTGCGCGCCGATGTGCATCAGCCGCCACGCGCTGAGGTCGTAATCTTTGAGGTCGATCTTTCCGCTGTC
>CAMOVW010000064.1 GCA_946627725.1 uncultured Clostridia bacterium | reverse complement strand
ACGGCGAACGGCGAACGGCGTTTATCGCGCGAACAGCGCGATAAATTATAATTTACCAATTACACAGATTTCCGTGAAGAACAAAAAAACAGCGCCCGCCACGCAAGGCAGGCGCTTTCAAAGTATATACGGTTATTTCTTCTTGCCGAACAGGCGGCGGAAGAAGCTCAGAAACGCACTGATGACGGAACGCAGCGGGCCTACGATATGCCGCTGGAACCAGCCTTCATCCTCCTCCGCCGGGGGCTCCGGTTCGTCCGGTACCGCCGGGGGCTCCGGTTCGTCCGGTACCGCAGGGGCGTTGTACTGTTTCACGCACTGCTGCAGTGCATTGTAGTCGTAGGGGAATGCGTCTTCTCTGCCGAGGGTCAGATCCAGCGGCAGAATAACGGTGCCGCTGGCGGCTGCGCCGTCGGACGACGGCAGATCGGTGAAGTCATATTTATATAGACACTCCCCGCCGCCGGGATTGAAAGAGAACACCACGTGCCGTTCGAGCAGCGCGCGGGCTTCCGCCTTTTCTTCGGGACTTTTTCCGCGGCCGATCAGCTCCATAAACGCATCAACGTCCAGATACCAATCGCCGTTTTGCAGGCCTTTGTCACCGTAGGGCAGGGGGATCCACTGTGCGTCGTCCGGCAGGAAATGGAAGTCCAGCGTCAGAAAATGGTCGTTGCCCTCTCCTACGGAAACTTCATCGTTCCATGTCTTTTCGCTCATTCTGACATAGACGTCGGTCTTCTGCGCGTTGCCGATGTGGTTCGGAGAATAACCGCCGAAAGCGTCTTTTCCGATCGATCTGACGCCGGCGGGGATCGCGATCAGCTCCAGCGCTTTCGTACCGTAAAAAGCTCTTTCACTGATCTCCGTAAGGTTCTTCGGCAAGACGACAGATTGAAGCGAATAACAATATGCAAACGCGCTGTTACCGATTTCCGTAATACTGTCAGGCAGTTCAATATCCCGCAGCGCCCAACAGTTAAAGAAAGCCCCTAAGCAGATTTTCGTCACGTTCGCAGGAATATGAAAAGAGGTCATGGAAAAACACTGGCCAAACGTGTATGGCGGGATCTCTGTGAAATGCTCCGGGAGGGTCACGTCCTGAAGCGCCTCACATGAAAAAAAGACCGAATATCCGAAAGAAGTCACGCCGGAAGGGATCTCGATCGCCCGCAGCGCCTTGCAGCCGGAAAACGCGGCGCCCCCTACGGTCGTAACGCTGTTGGGGATCACAATGCTTTCCAACGCGCTGCAGCCGGAAAACGCGGCGCCCCCTATGGTCGTAACGCTGTTGGGGATCACAATGCTTTCCAACGCGCTGCAGCCGTGGAACGCGGTTGCCCCGATAACGGAAACCCCGTCCGGTATGACATATTCGGCTGCGGACGAACCCGTTGTATATTTGACCAATTCGGTCATATCCCTGTTAAACAGGCACCCGTTGTCGTCCGCCGCAAAGTTGGGGTTCGCTGCGTCGACCGTGAAACGCTTCAGGTTGACAGCCGACGCGAAGCCGTCCTCATCCATCCGGAGAAACGTTTTTGAAAATGAAACGTATTCCAGATTCTCGCAGAACCAGAATATTTCGCCGTTAAAGCTTGTGACGCCCTCGTTGAAGATCATCGTTTTGATCTCGTCGAGATACGGATACAGCGGCCCTTCTTTGCCTGCAACATCACTATACACGCCGCCCGTACCGTCAAATTCAAGCGTACCGTCCGCGTAGAAGGTATAATGGATTTTTCCGTCATTGCTGTCACCGCTGATCACAACGCTCCCCTGAGCGGCGGCGCCGACGCCGAGCGACAGCAGCAGCATGAGCGCAAGCAGCGCGGCAAACGGTTTTTTTATCTGTTTCATCCTGCAATCTCCTTTAATGAAAATGAAAAAAATACTCCATTTTTATTTTATCAAACCCCGGGAAAATGTCAAGAGAAAAGGAATGAATAACGTCCTGCGGGAATGAATGATACCTTGCGGGGAACAGATATCTGCCAAAAAGGAAAAAAGCCGCATGAAGCGGCAATAAAAAAACGGCGCGGTCAGGCCGTGCCGTCCTGCTGGAATTTCAGATTGAACCGCAGGGTAAAGGTTCCGTTTTCCAGCAGAAAATCCATATTGTTGTCGCCGTATTTTGCGGCGGCCTTTTTCATGCTGCGGTAGCCGTAGCCGTGGAGCTTTTTGTCTTTTTTGTCGGTCTGCGGCACGCCGCCGCGCACCGTGAGCTTATCCGCCACAGGGTTCGTGATCGTGACGAACACCTCGTTTTCACGGATGAGCGACGTGATCGTGATCTCGCAGGGGCCGCCGACCTTGCGGCACGCTTCGATCGCGTTATCGAGCGCGTTCGGAAAGATCACGTACAGATCGTCCGGGTCGATCCCCTCCCTCGGGAATACGGAGCCAAACGTATAATTAATGGTAATACCTTCCTTCTCCGCGATCTGCTGCTGGCAGAACAGCACCGTATCGAGCCGGTAATTGCCGGTGTTGTAACGCGTGCCGTGGCCCGCGGCAAAACCGGTCAGCTTCTGCGCGATCCGTTTGGCCTCTTCGGAATCGTCGTTTTCCACATACGCTTCAAACGGACGGAGCATTTTCGGCAGATCGTGGCGGAATACGCGCAGATCCTCGTTCATGCGTTCCATCATCTCGTAGTGCCGGATCTGCTGATCGAGCTGTTCTTTATAAGCGCGTTCCTGCTGGCGGCTTTTGGAAACGCTCAGCGCCGCGGTGGTTACGGTTGCCGCAAACATCGGTATATTGAGCAGCGTAAACGCGAACCGCGCCTGGTCTTCTTCGGAATAGACCGAGCCGAGCAGCGAAATGGACGTCATAAACACAACCACTGTGGCCACGATCAGCACATACAGTACCGCGCCCATGCGGGTGACGGCGATCGGCACGTCGTGCTTCTCAGCAAAGCGCTGCAGCAAAAAGAAAAGCAGCAGAAGCACGGCGACGTTCAGCAGCAGCTCCACCACAAGCTCAAGCGGATCGTTAACGTTATCGTTGTCGTAATTGAAAAACAGCAGCAGAATGATATACTTGACCGCCGCCACAAATTCATACCCCAGCACGGCAAGTATGGGTTTCCAGCACACGCGCGGCGGATAGAGGATCGGTACGCACACAAAGGGAACCAGGGTAGAAACAACGTTCCACATCCGTACCGCCTGCAGGCTTGTGTCAAAGGCGAAGGGCCGCATGGCGCCCACGGCCAGCAGCATCGCGCCGCACAAAGTAAGAAGATACCATTTGCCGCGCGGACGGACGCGGAAGAACAGCCACGCCGCCGTATAATCGACCGCCGCGCCTGCCGCCATATTCAGCGCCGCGAGCACCGCATACAGCACGGACGAATGTCCCACGCCCGCAATAACCGAAGCCATAGCCGCACCTCCTTTCAACCGTTCAGGGTGTTTTACCCGAAATACTTTACCGCCCGAAAGAGAATGTTTACGGTATCGCATTCTCTGTTCTTCCGGCCCTGCTCTCACTGTGTTCATCATAACAGAGATTGAAAAAGAATGCAAGCAAAAGGGAACAGACGATACGGTTTCGGGAACAGACAGATAAAAAAAATGCGTTCTTCTTGTATTATTTCAGCTTCCGTGGTATGCTATATTCTGAAAAGATAAAACAGAAGAGAGGGAATCAACCGTGTTCACCCCCGAATCCATCGATTTTTCAAAAACAAAAACCTATTCCGCCGCAGGAAGGCACAATCTGGTTACCATTGAAAACCTCCGCGTACCTAACGCGGAAAAGGACGGCCTTTTTACAAGCGACGAGTTTGAGATTTTGCTGCGGCAGATCAAAAAGGCCAAGGCCGCCGGGCAGAAGGTGACCTGCTTTTACGGCGCGCACGTGATCAAGTGCGGACTTTCAAACTACCTGATCTCGCTGGCGGAGCAGGGCTGGATCGACCACTTCGCCTCCAACGGCGCGGGCTCCATCCACGATTTTGAGCTGGCGTACCTGGGGGGCACCTCCGAGCACGTGCCCACCGCCATAGAGGACGGTTCCTTCGGCATGTGGGAGGAAACCGGCGCGTGGATGAACGAGGCGATCAAGCGCGGCGCTGCTGCGGGCCTCGGCTACGGCCAGAGCCTTGCCGCCTACGTAGAGGCGCATCCGGAAAAATTCCCCTACCGCGACCACTGCGTATTTTACCGGGCCTACCGCTGCGGCGTACCCGTCACCTACCACGTCACCATGGGCACCGATATCATCCACCAGCACCCCGCGGCGGATTTTGCCGCCCTGGGGCAGACCAGCGGCAGGGATTTCGGCTTTTTCTGCGCTTCCATTGCCGCGCTGGACGACGCAGGCGTGCACCTGAACATCGGCTCCGCCGTCACCGGGGCGGAGGTGTTTCTGAAGGCCCTTTCCATCGCCCGCAATCAGGGGCATATGCTGAAGCACATCACCACCGCCAATTTCGATATCATCCCGCTGGGGGATTACAAGTCCGACGTGGGCAAGGATACCTACGAATACTACTACCGCCCCCGCAAAAACGTGATCAACCGCCCCGTATCCATGGGCGGCGTGGGCCTGTATATCTGCGGCAACCACGAGGTAACCATACCCAGCCTGTGGAAAGGGCTGCAGACGGATAAAACGTGATGCGTGAAGGTTGATATCTTTCGCAGGCTTCATGCGTTCAGATGAACGATGAAAAATGAAACATGAAAAGGAGCTGATCGAATTGGAGCTTCAGATTCTGGATTCGATTCTTGAAAAGATACAGGGCGTTACGGTTTGTGTGATCGGAGACGTGTGCCTGGATATGTACTGGCACGCGGATATGAAACGGAGCGCGCTCTCGCGCGAGACGCCCCATTTTCCGCTGCCCGTTACAAAGGAGCGGTATTCTCTGGGGGGCGGCGGCAACGTGATGGCAAACGCGGCGGCGCTGGGGATCAAAGCCCTGCTGCCGGTTTCCGTGTTGGGCAAAGACTGGCGCGGCTACCTGACAAGGGAGTGCTTCTCCGCCCTCGGCGCGGCGCAGAACGGGCTGATCACCGACCCCGCGCGGGTCACCCCCTGCTACGCAAAGCCTTTGCGGGAGGGCATTTCGGACGTGGTATACGAAGATCCCCGTCTGGATTTTGAAAATTACGGGCCACTTTCCGAAGAAACGGAAAACGCCCTGCTGCGCGCTCTGAACGCCGCGGCGGCCAAGGCGGACGTGATCGCGGTAAGCGACCAGCTGGCCTGCGGCGTGATCACCCCCAAGCTGCGCGAAAGGCTCTGCGAACTGGGCAAAACCGTACCCGTGATCGCAGACAGCCGCGAGCGCATCGCTTTATATCACCACGTGATCGTAAAGCCCAACGAATTTGAGGCTGCCGCCGCTTTGGGCGGCGATCTTGGGGACCCTGCCGCCGCGGCAAACGCCCTTTCCGCCCGTACCCACGCCCCCGCCATTATAACGCTGGGCGACCGTGGCGCGGTATGGAGCGAAAACGGTGGCGCGGTATTTGTGCGCAGCACGCCGGTAGAACCGCCGGTTGACCCCGTAGGCGCAGGCGACGCCTTCCTCGCCGCCTTCGCCGCCGCCTTCGGCGCGGGCGTCCCCGGCCCACAGGCGGTGGAATTCGCCAATCTCGCCGCCGCCGTAACCGTAAAAAAAATCGGCACAACGGGAACCGCAAGCGCAGAAGAAATGCAAGCTGACGCAATGAAATGCTTGAGGTAACCATAATGATAGAATTTTTCACACAACGTACCCCTTCCCATCTACGCGCTGTGATCTTTGACTTCGACGGCACCATCTCTACCCTGCGCTGCGGGTGGGAGCAGGTGATGCGGCCGCTGATGCTGGAGTGCATCGCGGATGGGCGGGAGCCTTCCCCGGAACTGATTGCGGAGGTGGACCGGTATATCGACGAATCCACCGGCATACAGACGATCTACCAGATGCAGTGGCTGGCGGACCGGGTGGCCGCCGCCGGGGGCGAACGGAAAGACGCATGGTATTATAAAGACGAATACAACCGCCGGCTGATGCTGCGGGTGGAAGAAAAAAAGAAAGCCCTTGCGGCGAGTAAAGCAAAGCCTGAGGACTATACCGTGGCGGGGGCGGCGGAATTTCTGCGGGCGCTGAAAAACGCCGGGCTCGATCTGTACCTCGCCAGCGGTACGGACCACGCGGACGTGGTTAAGGAAGCCGCGCTGCTGGGGGTGGCGGATCTGTTTACGGAGATCAAGGGCGCCCCGGCCCATATGGCGGCCTGCTCCAAAGAGGCGGTGCTCACAGCCCTGCTGGAAGAAAAAAAGATACCGGGCGACCGGCTTATGGTGGTGGGCGACGGCAAGGTGGAGATCGCCCTCGGCAAAAAGAACGGCGCCTTCGCCCTTGGCGCGGCCACAGACGAACGCACCCGCCGCGGTGTAAACGAAGTAAAACGCCGCCGCCTGATCTCCGCCGGCGCCGACGCCGTAACCGGCGATTTTACGGACCTTGCCGCAATCACCGAATGGATCGGAATCACGAGGTAAATTGCAGTTTGTCGTTGAGTATTTGACAAAGAATCCCTTACATGCTATGATAAACGCAGGCAAACCCCGTAAATTTCAAATATCCAAAACAGAGGAGATATCTGTATGAAGTGCCCATTCTGCGATTATGAGTTGACAGACGGAGCGATCTTCTGCATGAACTGCGGAGAAAAGGTTTCCGACGGCGCGGTTTTTGATTCGGAGCCCGCATTGCCGATCGGCGACGCACTGCCGCTTGACGATGCATTTCCGGCGGAAACGCCTTTCGCGCAGCACAACAAAACCCCTGAGATAGAAAAAACGCCCCATAACGCATCCGCCGCGTTTGAAGAGAAAACCGTCATTTTCTCTCCGCGTCCGAAAGCTGCGCCGCCGAGCGCAGAAGAACCGCAGGCGTTTGCCGCGCGGCAGCCTGATGCAGCGCCGCAGAGCATTCCATTGCAGCAGCCTTATACGAACGTGCAACAAAACGGTTCTGCGCAGCAGCCCTACAGACCCGCGCCGCAAGGCGGACCCATACCGCAGCCCTATATGAACGCGCCGCAAGGCAGGCCCGCGCCGCAAGGCAGGCCCGCGCCGCAAGGCGGACCCGTACCGCAGCCCTATATGAACGCGCCGCAAGGCAGGCCCGCTCCGCAGCCCTATATGAACACGCCGCAAGGCAGGCCCGCGCCGCAGCCCTATATGAACGCGCCGCAGCCTGTGCAGCCGCAAAGCACATATTACGCAGCCAATGCCGCGCCGATGCCAATGCCAAAAAAGAAACCGGTGCTGAACCCCGGTCAATTGGCGGTATCCATCCTTGCGCTGCTCAATATCATGTTTGTGCCGGTGTTCGACGTTTGGGGCGGTTTATTCCCGAGCGATACGTATGAAAATTTCTGGGATGTGGTAACAGGCAATTGTTATATAGATCAGTGGATCACCATATTCACGCTTGCGATTCTGATCCCCGCCGGATTGATGCTGCTGCTTTCGGCGCTGCGGCTGCAGCTCCCCGCCCGTTTGGCCGGCGCGGCAGGGCTGATCTGGCTGATTGTGGATATTGTGCGCTATGTGATACAATATGATATTGAATACCTGTTCGATTTTGAAGACGGCAGCATCAGTATCGGTTTATGGATTGCCCTGGTCCTGTTTTTGGTGATGGTATGCCTGCCCGCAAAAAAACCGAAGCTCGTAATGCCGTACACAGCCCCGTATCCGGGCCGGCCGATAACGTAACGCCTTCTACATAAAGATCCAATAAAAAACCGACCGCCGAAGGAGGGCTGAAAACCTCTTTCGGCGGTTTTGATCTTATGCTTCTTCAGGTTCTTCCGGCGCGTCCACGGCAATATTCACGTTCATGCCGCTCACTTCAACGCCGTTTTCGGCGCGGATCAGGATGTAGCGGACGCCGTCGATGGTGCGGGTGCTGATCAGATCGGACCGGTCGGAATTCACCTTGATCTGCACGTCCGGGGTGGCCACCTCAATGGCGCGGGTGTTCACCAGATTTTTCGGCGGCAGGGCGGCGTCGCCGAAAGCCTCGGTATATTTATCCTCAAAGGTCTGTATGCGCTCCTCTTTTACACCGCTGTCGCGCAGAACACGGCTCACGTCGTGCTTTGTTACCACCGGGGGCTCATCGATATCCTCGGCTTTCGCGGCCTCCAGCTGCTCACAGATGGCGTCGCGCAGCTCTACGGCCAGTTTCAGGCTGCAGTCTTCAGAAAGGCTCTCTTCCAGAATGCCCTGCAGGGTCTCTTTCTGCGCGTCGGCGGGCATGGGCACGGCGGTGTGGGCAACCTGCTCTATAAACTCCGGGTGGTTTTCGGCAGCGCTTTTGGTATAATACAAAAGGTCGTAAATATTGGCGGCGCGGTCTTCAAAACTGGGAAACAGAAAGCCCAACTCTGGGGCCGTAAGCACCCGGTTGGCCATCAGGCTTTTCAGGGCGTTTTCCGAGGGGAAGAACCCCAGCGCGGGGCGGGTCTCCTTCAGCGGGCACACGGCGCACAGGCAATAGCTGAACACCTCGGTACTGTCGCCGCCGCCCTCCATGGCGTCATGCCCGGCATAGGGTACGTCGTAGGCGTCCTGCACCAGCAAGATCAGATAAGGGCCCTCAACGGCAAGCACGGCCGCGGTCTGCTCAAACAGCGCCTGAATGGCGGCGTCTCCGCTGCCGTCCCGCTTTCTCAGGTCTGAAAACATGCGGTGCTCGTTACTGTCCATCACCTGTTGGGGCGTAAAGGGAAGGGACACCAGATTTTTGCCCGCCACGCCGGAAAGCACCTTGCGCATCAGGGCAAGAACCGCATCCGTATCCTCCCGTGAGGCCTGCGCAAAGCTCTGCCGGAAGGCGGTAACGATCTCTTTTTTTTCATTTACAAGGCAGCCGTACAGCGCCCCCACGGCGCATCTGTCCGCCCGAAGATGCCGGCGAAGTTCGCCGATCTCTTTTTCATTCATTTGATGATACTCCTTGAAAAAACTGCTTCCGGGCCAAAACCCGAATGGGGATATCATAGCACAAAACGGAGAAGAAAACAAGAAGAGAAATAATAATATCCCTCTCTTGCGTTTTTTCTCACATGGGGATATAATAAAGGCACCAATATAAAAAAGGAGATGTGCAGTATGCCTTACATCAAACTCACCACCACCGCGCGGGTGGACGCGCCGAAGGCCGACGCGCTGAAAGCCCGGTTCGGCAAGGCCATAGAGAGCTTTCCGGGGAAGACGGAGCTATGGCTGATGGTTGCCATTGAAGGCGAAAAACAGATGTGGTTCCGCGGCGACAACAGCGCCGACACCGCCATGGTAGAGGTGGATCTGCTTGGCAGCATCGCAAAGCAGGGCAGCGAAAGGATGACCGCCGCGCTGTGCGATATTCTGGAACAGGAGCTGGGCATTGCGCCGGACCGCACCTACGTAAAATATACCGGTTTCGCCGATTGGGGCTGGAACGGATCCAATTTCTGATACAGACACGGACAGGTCCGAAGGTTCCTTTCAATCAGGGAACCGTCCCTGATTGAAATAAGAATATTCTGTCACGTTTTCGCACCTCCGGCGGTTGATATATATGAGAGATATCTCAGAGGCGTGATCATTATTGAAATATCGCGTCGAAAAAAACACCTTGGAGGACGTAGACATGAAAAAATCAATTTTGAAAGCGCTCTCGCTTCTGCTTTGCGCCGTAGTGCTTTGCGCCGTGAAGACAGGGGACGGTTCCCTGTCTTCATTATCAAAAACATCGCAGGAGCTACATCTGAAAGTATTATAGTGAATAAATGCTCTTGGTTTGTATCAAAATCTGTCAGGAGGATAGCGAGATAAATAAAAAATATATTATTGCTGATAAATATGTTTTTTTTATGAGCATTATAGGAACGATTGTATGTTTTTCCTTTGTTTTGCTCATTGTTCTGCTCCTCCCTAAAGAAGATCAATTAAAAGGATTGCTGCTTTTTGGTTCTTTATTCCTCTTTCTTTTAACCACAGAGATGATGATCACTCCGAGATGGTGCCGTTGGTATACCTTTAAGGAAACTGAATTCGAGTGCAACACACTTTTCCGGAAGAAAAAAGTTATACCATATGATAAATGCCATATCAGCTATGCGAGTTATTTTCAAGGTACATCATCAGGACTCGGAAGCATACGATATTATATCGTTTTCTCTGACCGAAAACTATCAAGATATGAGCAAGACAATATCAATGAGGCAAATCCGAAAGGGATTTATAAAATCTCTTATTCAAAAAAGACAATCAAAAAAATAGAATCCGTTCTTCCTGCGAAAGTGTTTTCACAGGTTGCTGTAATTGAAAAAATCATTGAACGATTAAAGAAAAATACGTAAAGACGGTAAATATAAAGACAGGGGACGGTTCCTTGTCTTAAAAGGTAAAGACATGGAACCGTCCCCTGTCTTCATTCAAAAGTGATTAAAGAGAACCTATCCTCTATCCCCAAAACTAATATCTGTAGCAGATTTGCAAAGAAAGCACTAAGGTACTTTATATGAGATTATTAACGTTCAATATCATTGCTGTTGTCGTTTTTTTTGCAGGGCTGATTCCATGTTTCTTTATTTATCGCAAATGCATAAAATACCGCACCAAACGTATTGATATGTTGATAAACTATTCCCGAGATGCTTATCATACACACAATGAAATCCTTGTTCATCCGACAAACGCCAATTTTGCTTCTGTTTTTTTTGCTTGGTTTTCTTTCTGGGTTGTATGTTTGACAGCCGGGAATGATTGTATAGAAATGTATCTGGGATACAATATGCCGATATATTTGTTATTTTCTGTATTTTGCGTGTTATTGCTTTTGTTCCTTCCTTATAATTTAAAACAGGTCATTCTTTTGTCAAATAGGAGTTTTATCATTATTTTTCATTCTTATAAGAAAAAAGAAACCTGTATCCCTTACCGTGATATTATGAATTACAAGTACAAAAGGAGGCTGCTTCGAATAGAAACGAAATCGAAGTATTATTATTTTGATTATAACCACGTTAATTTTTCTGTTTTGTTAAAAAGATTACAGCAAGAAAGAATCCCTCAGAAAGAGTCATTGTTTTGATAATTCATATTGTTGAAATATATAAATCAGGATCTCATCTTTATATGGAGAACAAAATGAAGTTGATCGGATTATTATTGATTCCCATTATTGTTTCACATATCCTTCTTTCTATCAAAAACTACAACATAAAAAAAGAACAGACCGAAAACACAAACCGATTCATCGTTCGTCTGCCAAAAGCCTTTTTCTTCATTGGCTTTACCGGAGAAATATGTTGTTATACTGTGTTTTTAACTGTTTTATTCCTGGTAAAAGAGACCTCTCGTATTTGGATATTGTCAGCTGTTTTACTCGTTAGTTTATTGGTACTGTTTCTCATTTTCGCTTGTGTTTTCTTTAGGATCATTGTTGTTAAAGAAGAACAGCATTTTGAGTATCACACTTCTTTTGGGAAATGCTATCGAATTAATTATGCTGATTGCCAATATGAGATTTCAGAAAATGCTTTGCATCTTTATACGGACAAGCACTTTATTGTAGATCCTTACTGTGTTAATTTTGATATTTTCATCAAGATATTGAAAAAGCGAAGTCAATCAGTCAATCAATCATCAATCAGTGGACGGTTTCAATAAAGACAGGGGACGGTTCCTTGTCTTGACAGGTAAAGACATGGAACCGTCCCCTGTCTTCAAAATCTTTTTGTGGTATCTCCTTCAATGTTTCCTATAATGAACAAACCCCATTTTGGATAGAAGGCCATGGAGAAATTGGCAGAACAGTTTCTATAAGATTATTTAACATTTTCGATATTTGTGAGGGTATGATAGATGCAATTGAGGCATGGTAAAAAAATCGGCATCTTACTGTTTTTTGTTCTTTGTTTACTTGTTCTATCTCTTTTTTTTCCTTTTTTTTCGATGTTTTCAATAACATTGCATGACCCCAGTGATAATATACTTCGTTTTGATCAGGCTATGCCATTCGAATTCACCGGAATTGACACAGATAGCAAAGAACGGTGCTATGTTGCTTTTGATACATCTGTCTTTGTATACGATCAACATGGACAATACCTTTTCCGTTTCACAAAACCCTTTCAGGGCAGTTCTTTCGATTTTTCAATCAATAATGACACGTTACTTTTTTGGTACGTAAGGGACAAAACGGTACATCAATATTCACAGGATGGTACTCTTCTGAGATCAAGAAAGTACAATGATACAGAGGCTCCCAATTATAAGAATTTTCTTGAACAAAGAAAATGTACTGTCGATGGGAAATTGAAATATCAGTATCATAGCATATTGGGATTTTGGTGGGTAACAGATGCCAATAATCAAGTTATAACACATATCCCCCTCTTAGCGTTTTTAATTAAAATCTCCTTGATGGGAATTGTTGTAAGCGCATGGATTTTATTACAGACGTGGGACGGTTCCTTAAAGACGGGGGACGGTTCCTTGTCTTGACAGGTAAAGACATGGAACCGTCCCCTGTCTTCAGAAGAATGGGGGTGGGATTCTTGAATAAAAAAGAGCAGAAACGCATAGACCGAAAAAAAAGAATAGATGAAATATTCTTTGTAAGGAAAAGGGTTTTTAAATCGCTGCTTATGGTCACCGTACCATTCTTTGTGGTTTCCACCTTGATTCTTGCAGTTATTCTTTTTCTTGTAAACCCGCGTCCTAAAGTTACGAATGATAACGTTATAAGAGAGTATATACCCTCCATATGTTATTTTTATAGTTTGGTTACAGACGAGAAAGGGAATTATTATATCTATACAAGTAAATGCATTAT
This sequence comes from uncultured Clostridia bacterium, assembly GCA_946627725.1. Lineage (GTDB taxonomy): Bacteria > Bacillota > Clostridia > Oscillospirales > Acutalibacteraceae > RUG806. The sequence goes on along the minus strand of CAMOVW010000064.1, from coordinate 888 downwards.
GCGGTATGATGCAAATTGGAATTATCAGTATTCCTATATGTATAAATCCGATAAACCTGCTTGGACATTATCCATTGAAAATAACACTATACATCTTGAGCATGCTTTAGATAACGTCTATATCAGCGACTCAGGTCAGTTAAAGAAAGAGAGGAAAACTGAGTATTCTATTCCGGAAAAAGAGCGAAGCGTTGCAATCATAAATCGAGACGGCAAAGCATTTTTTTTGTCGGATTTTCTGTATCCGAGGATATATGATGAATACGATCACTGTGTGTGGTCTTGTTCTACTTTTAGCTTTGCGGCATTCTATTGTTCTCTAATTAATGGATTCTGCTCCTTTTTCTTCGCTATCCATTTTATGTCTTATTCATTGCCCCCAACAGAAGTAAGACCTTTTTGTTATTTTTATCGAGATCCAAAATAAAAATATTTTGTCACATTTTCATTCTTCCAACGGTTTGTATATATGAGAGAGATCTCAGCGGCGTGAATTCTGTTGAAAAATCGCGCCGGAATAACCACCTTGGAGGACGTAGACATGAAAAAATCAATTTTGAAAGCGCTCTCGCTTCTGCTTTGCGCCGTAGTGCTTTGCGCCGTAACGGCGCCGGGATTACCGGCAAGGGCGGCAGACGGCGGCACGCTGGCGGAGGGCATCAGCTGGAGCTTTGATAACGGCGTGTTCAACATCACCGGCAAAGGCGCGGTGCCCATGGGAGCAACCAAAACAGCCACATCCGCCTTTGCGGATCAGATCACCGGCGTAACGGTGGGCAGCGGCATCACCGCGCTGGACGCGGCAGCGTTCCGGACCTGCGCAAACCTGAAAACCGTAACCCTGCCCGACACCCTGCGTTTCATACCCAAAAACTGCTTTATGGGCTG
>CAMOVW010000063.1 GCA_946627725.1 uncultured Clostridia bacterium | reverse complement strand
CCTACCGTTCGGCGTCCCCACCGCATTGCAAACGCTCAGATATCTTGCGAACGGCGAACGGCTTTTATCGCGCAACCCGCGCGATAAATTATAATTTGCCGCGCTGCGGCTCGTATGACCGGCCGCGATGGAATTTTACCCTTGTTTTTTTGCGAATTCGTGATACAATAGAATTATACCGAAAAAGGAAGTAATGCGAAATGCTTTGTCAGAACTGTCATACCAACGACGCGGGCATCCACCTGCGCAGGATCGTAAACGGCGAGGCGGCCGAGGTGCATCTTTGCGCGGATTGCGCAAGGGCTTTGGGGCAGGGCAACCTGCTGGGCGGTTTTGCCTTTACGGGAAGGCTGAGCGATCTGCTCTCCACCGATTTCAGCGCCATCGGCAACCGGGTGGTGCGGTGCGAGGTGTGCGGCTTCAGTTTTGATGATATCGTGCGCTCCTCGCGGCCCGGCTGCCCCAACTGCTACCGGGTGTTTTACGATAAGCTTCTGCCCTCGATACAGAAAATGCACGGCAGAGCTCTCTACCGCGCGGGCGCGGAGCCGAAAGCCGCAAAACCGGAGCCTGTCGGTGAAAAATGGTACCGGGAACAGAAGAACCACAGCGATATCGTGCTGGGCAGCGCGGCGCTGCTCACCGCAAACGTGGATGGGATCCCCTTCCCCGCCCGGCTGACGCTGGCGCAGAAAAACGTGCTGAACCGCAAAATACTGCAGGCGCTGGGCGACCTTTCGCAGGGGCTTACCACCGCGGACCCGGCGAACCTTTATCCTTACGAAACCGTTTCACTGGCGGAACGCAACCTGATCAGCCCGGAATTCGCCTCTGCCCGCGAAGGGGCGATATTGGCCTTTTCGCAGGATGAAAAACGCTGTCTGATGCTTTCGGACGAGGATCACATCAAGATCCGCGCCGCCGTGGCGGGGCTTGCCCCCGAAAACGCCTTTGCGATCGCAAAAGCCCACAGGGACGCGATCAACGCCGCCATGCCGCTGGCGATCAGCCCAAAGCTGGGTTATCTGAACCAGAGCCCCGCGGGGCTGGGCACCGGCCTTACCGCATCGGTGGTGATGCACCTGCCGGTGCTCTCCAAAACCGGCGAGCTTCCTGCGCTGGCCTCCATCATATCCAAGCTGGGGCTTTCGGTTTCCGGCCTGGGCGGCAGCGGCCTTGCCGTTACCGGCGATATGTTCCGCATTTCAAACACCATTACGCTGGGGCTGAGCGAAGAGGAGGCCATATCGAACCTCAAATCCTTCTGCCTGCAGCTGGAAACCAAAGAGCGGGCCGCCGCCGAAGCCTACGTAGAGGATATCACTGTGCAGGACCGCATCCACAGGGCCAACGCCATGCTCTCCGGCGCGATGCTGCTCACCTCCGCCGAGATGAACGAGGCGCTTTCATGGGTGCGGCTGGGCGCGGTTTACGGCGTTGCGAAATGCGATATCCCCACGATCAACGAGCTGATCTTTACCATGCAGCCCGCCTCGGTAAACACCCTTGCCGGCGCAAAGCTCACCGCCCCCGAACGGGACGCCCTGCGGGCAAAACTTGTGCGCGAAAAGCTCTTCGGCGCATAAAAAAAGAAAGACGGAAGTATACTTTAAGCAGTACATTCAATGTGCTGCTTTTTTTGTTTTGGAATAATAAAACATAAGACCTTTTTTTCGGAGGCATTCCATGTATCAGTTCACAGGCTTTACACAAAAGGCGAACACGGTGCTGAACAAGGCGGTTGCCGCGGCGGAGAACGCGGGACATACCTACATCGGCACAGAGCATCTTCTTTACGCATTGTGCGACGACGACGCCGGGGTGGCGGGAACCGTGCTGCGCAAACGCAGCGTAACGCCGGAGGCGGTTTACCGGCGGCTGGCCGCAACGGTGGGCACGGGCATACCCACGGCGCTGACACAAAACGAGATCACCCCGCGGCTGAAAAAGCTGCTTGCAGCCGCCCTGGGGCTTGCCCGGCAGGATGAACTCGGCGCGGGTACCGGCCACCTGCTGCAGGCTCTGCTGGCGGACAAACGCGCCGCGGGGGTACAGCTGCTTGCGGGGATGGGGATCTCCCCGGCGGCGGTGCTGCAGGATCTGAACGCCGGCCTGCGGGACGCGGATCTGCTGCTCTCCCCCGCAAGGGAACCGGAAAAGCGCAAGAGCCTCGCCACCCTCGAAAAATACGCCGTGGAACTCACTTCTCCCGCGCGCCTTGCAAAGCTGGACCCGGTTGTGTGCCGGGAAGCGGAGATCAGCCGGGTGATACGCATCCTGTGCCGCCGCAGCAAGAACAACCCCTGCCTGATCGGGGACCCCGGCGTGGGAAAAACCGCCGTAGCGGAAGGGCTTGCCGCCCGCATCGCCGCAGGAGACGTACCGGAGCCGCTGCAGAACAAAAGGCTGTATTCACTGGAACTGAACGCCATGGTGGCCGGGGCAAAATACCGGGGCGATTTTGAAGAGCGGATCAAAAACGTGATCGGCGAGGTGATCGCCTCCGGCGAAGTGATTTTATTTATAGACGAGATCCATAATATTATCGGCGCAGGCGCGGCGGAGGGCGCGGTGGACGCCGCCAACATTCTGAAGCCCGTGCTTGCCAGAGGCGAGCTGCGGGTGATCGGCGCCACCACCGTGGAGGAATACCGCCGGTATATTGAAAAAGACCCTGCGCTGGAACGGCGCTTTCAAACGGTTACGGTGGAAGAGCCCACACAAGAGGCGACCCTTACCATTCTGCGCACGCTGAAACCGAAATACGAGGCGTTTCACGGGTGCGGCATTGCGGACGAAGCCATTACGGCGGCGGTAAGCCTTTCCGCCCGGTATCTGAACGACCGTTTTCTGCCGGACAAGGCCATAGATCTGCTGGACGAGGCCGCCGCGGAAAAGAAGCTGACCGAAAGCCGCAAGCCCGGCGCGCTGGCCGCGCTGGAAACACAACGGAACGAACTGCGGGACGAGATGCGGGCCGCCGCCGCGGCGCAGGATTACAGAATGGCTGCCACCGCGCGGGAAAAGGAGATGGCGCTGAACAGGGAGATCGTTACCGCCAGGGAACAGTGGGAAACCGAAAAGACCCGGCAGCCCCCGCTGGTGACCGCGGCGGACGTGGCAAATATACTCAGCGAACAGACCGGCATTCCGGCGGCGCGGCTGCAGCAGGCGGAAAAACAGCGGCTTTCGGATCTGGAAGCGCAGCTGGGGGCGCACGTGATCGGCCAGCAGGCCGCCATAAAAACGGTGAGCGCGGCAATCCGGCGGGCGCGCACGGGGCTGGCGGATCCGAAACGCCCGATCGGCGTGTTTTTCTTCTGCGGCCCCACGGGGGTAGGCAAAACGGAGCTGGCAAAAGCCATCGCCGCATGCGTATTTCAGGACGAAAAAGCCCTGATACGGGTGGATATGAGCGAATACAGCCAACCCCACGCGGTGGCAAAGCTGTTCGGCGCACCGCCCGGCTACGTGGGCTATGACGAGGGCGGCACGCTGACCGAAAAACTGCGGCGCAGGCCGTACAGCGTTTTGCTGTTTGACGAAACCGAAAAGGCCCACCCGGATATTTTCAACACCCTGCTGCAGATCATGGAGGACGGTATGCTCACCTCCGCCGCAGGCAAAAGCGTAAGCTGCCGCAACTGCGTGATCATACTCACCTCCAACGCCGGTGACCGGTTTGTGACGGACGCGCTGCCCGCCCTCGGCTTCGGGACGCAAAAAAACCCGCAGGACGCCGCCGAGGCCGCGGTGCGGGGAGAGCTGAAAAAGATATTCCGCCCGGAATTCCTGAACCGGATCGACGAGATCGCGGTATTCAAAAAGCTGGGCAAAGCGGAGCTTGCCGCCATAGCGGAAAAAATGCTGCGCGAGCTGGCCGAGCGGGCCGCCGGGGCAGGCGTTGCCCTGCGATACGAAGACGGCCTTGCCGCGCAGATTGCGGAACACTGCAAAACCGACGCCTTCGGCGCAAGACCCCTGCGCCGGTATATCACCGCCAACGTCGAAAACCCGCTGGCCGAACGGCTGCTTGGTGAAAACGCTCCAACGGAAATCACCGTAGGGATGAAGGTGGGGGAGGTGCGGATGTGGGAAGAGAAATTATAATTTGTCGCGCACCTGCGCGCCAAATTATAATAGTGAAGAAGTAAGAGTGAATAGTGAAGAAGAAAGGGGCCTGCGGCCGGCATTATTATGAGCGAAGCGAATAACAAGGTTCTGACGCGCAGCGGCAGGTTCTTATATGATACGGGTAAGGGCGCAGCCCTTCCTCCACTCTTCACTCTTCACTCTTCACTCTTACCTCAATTGCAGTTTATCGCTGCGCGATAAACTGCAATTTACCGCATCACTTCAATCGTATCTCCGGCGTACACCTTGCCGCCTTTGATCACGATGGCGAAAACGCCCTCGCGGGGCATCACGCACTGGCCTACCAGCTTGCTGATGGCGCAGCCGGCGTGGCATTCCTTGCCGATCTGGCTGATTTCAAGCACGCCCTCGCCCACCTTCAGGCGCGTGCCCACCGGCAGGGTATAGAGCTCGATGCCCTCGGTGGTGATATTCTCGGCGAACACGCCGTGGCAGAGGCCGTTTGTGGGGCCGTTTTTGGCCTTTTCGATGCTCTCCGCCGCAAGAAGGCTCACCTGCCTGCGCCATTTACCGGCGTGGGCGTCCCCCTCAAAACCGAAATTTTCGATCAGCACGCCCGGATCCACTCCGGTTTTGGGCGTGCCCTTTTTTTCGCTGATATTTACGGATAATACCTTTCCCGACATATGTCATCCTCCTATTTTGTTCATTGCGTGGATATTGCCGTAATCGCAGCCGAAGGCGTGGCCCGCGGGCTTGGCGAGGATCGCCTTTTCGATCTCCTGCCGCAGGCGCGTTTCATCCCGCAGAAAGGGCTTTAAATCAAACGCCGTATCGTAGGCGAGGCAGGGCCGCACTTCGCCGGTGGAGAGCAGCCGGATGCGGCTGCAGGAGGCGCAGAATTTTTCGCTGACCGGGGAAATAAAGCCCACCCTGCCCCGGAACCCCGGCGCGGCGTAATACTTCGCTACCCCCTCCGTCGCTTCGGAGGGCAGCGGCGTTAAGAACGGGAAGCGCTGCAGCACCTCGGCGGCCTTTACCACAAGGGCGTCGTTTTTGCCCTGCTCCGAGAAGGGCATCAGCTCGATAAAGCGCAGATCCACGGGGTGGTTTTTTGCGAAATCGATCAAAGCGGCCGCCTCGGCGTCGTTTTCCCCACGGATCAATACCGCGTTCAAGCGCACCTTACGAAAACCGGCTTTTATCGCGGCGTCGATCCCCGCAAGCACCTGCGAAAGCGCGTTTCTGCCGGTCAGCCGCCGATACACGGCGGGATCCAGCGCATCGAGGCTCACGTTGACCGCATCGACCCCCGCCTGCCGCAGGGCGCAAGCCTTTTCGGCAAGGCAGACCCCGTTGGTGGTGAGGGCGACGGTTTTGATTTCGGATATGGCGCGGATACGGGCGGCGATCTCGGGCAGATCGCGCCGCAAAAGCGGTTCGCCGCCGGTGAGGCGCACCTTTGTGATACCAACCCCGGCAAAGGCGCGCACCAGTATTTCGATCTCATCCGCGGTGAGTTCCGCCGTATCCGGGCAGGCCGCGCCGCAGTAAAGGCAGTTCAGATCGCACCGCTGGGTAAGGCTCACCCGCAGGTAATTCACTTCTCTGCCGAAAGAATCAAGCATGATAATCCGTCTTTCCGCCCGTTTTGGAAACGAGCTTTATTTCTTCCACCGTCATGGCCCGGTCGATGGCCTTGCACATATCGTATACCGCCAGCGCGGCCACGCTTGCCGCGGTGAGGGCCTCCATTTCCACCCCGGTTTTATAGGTACATTTGGCAAAGGTGCGGATATACAGCGCATCCGATCCGTTATCGGAAAAATCCACCTCAACTTTTTCAAGAGGGATATTGTGGCACAGGGGGATCAGCTCAAAGGTACGCTTGGCGGCGTTGATGCCCGCAATGCGCGCAACGGCAAGGGCGTCGCCCTTTTTCAGTTCCGCATTTAACAGCTTTTGCAGCGTTTCGGGATGCATTTTCAGCGCGGCGACCGCCTCAGCGGTGCGCACGGTTACGGCCTTATCGCCCACGTCCACCATATTGGCCTCGCCCTTTTCGTTCAGGTGCGTAAATTCCATATTCAGTCCTCCGGCAGCTTGTAGCCGCCCATTTCTTTGATGCGGGCTTTGAACGCCTCGCTGTGCAGCAGGCGGAAAAACGCCTGCACGTATGGGTGCCCGGCATAGGCTGCGGCAACCAGAAAATCGTATTCCTCATCGCACAGGGGGATAAAATCCAGCCCGTACATCTTTGCGGCGGAATAAATGCCGAGGCCCGCGTCCGCGTTGCCCGCAGCCACGGTGGCAGCCACGGCGGTATGGGTGAATTTTTCGTTGGCATAGCCGTTGAGCTGCGCCGGGGCAATACCGTTTTTCTGCAGAAGATGATCCAGCAGCACACGGGTGCCCGCGCCCCGCTGGCGGTTGACGAACCGCACCCGGGTGAGATCGGCAAGGGTTTCGATATGCTTGGGATTGCCCTTTGGCACCATAAAGCCCTGCACCCGGCGCACGCCCTTTTTCAGCACCGCGCCGCCCTCGGGGAAATAGGTTTTCAGAATATGTTCGTTATACGTGCCGGTTGCGCCGTCCAGCAGGTGGATGGCGCCCATATGCGCCTGCCCGGATTTTACCGCGGTAACCGCGCCCATGCTGCCCACGTGGGAGGATTTGAGCCGGAAGCCGCAGCCCTCGCGCTGCGCCAGATCCGCAAGCTCATCCAGAATGGGATCGTGGCTGCCGGTAACGATCAGCGAACGGGCGATCTCATCTTCGCTTTTCAGCAGACGCACCTGCACTCGCGTACCGGCGGAGAGCCCCTCGCTGTTCTGGGGGATCTCAAGGATTCCGTCCGCCTTGGTGAGGCTGGTGATGACACCCGCCCCGCCCGCAAGGGGCGCGCAGGCGTATGCCCCGCCCACGGCGCCGAGGGACACCCGCACGTATTCTTTATATTTCAAAGAGGAAACCAGCCGTTTGCCCAGCACGGCTTCCACCGTTTCGGCGGGGGCGGGGGTACGGCGGTAATACAGATCCACCAGCGGTTTTATGAATTCCTCCATCACCACAATGGCGGAAACCGGATAGCCCGGCAGCCCCGCCACGGGTTTGCCGGCGGCCGTACCCAACACGGCGGGCTTGCCCGGCTTGATGCCGACGCCGTGGATCAGCGTCTGCCCGCGGGAAGCCACCACCTCGGCAGTGTAATCGTCCCGCCCGGCGGAGGAGCCGGCCAGCAGCAGAACCGCGTCGCACTCCGCAAGCGCCGTATCCAACGCGGCGGCGAGCAGTTCCTTTTTATCCTTCACAATGCCGTAAACCTTCGTCTCGGCGCCCCAACCGGCCAGCATGGCGGAAAATACGGCGGAATTGAATTCGATGATCTCGCCCTTTTTCGGGGCGGCGGTGGGGGGCACGATCTCATCCCCGGTGGGGATGATGCCGAACAGAGGCCGCTTCATCACCTCCACCTGCGCAACGCCGCCCGCAAGGAACGCGCCGATGAGCGCCGGGGTGACCACGGTACCCGTGGGGGCGATCATATCCCCCATACAGATATCCTCCCCCACCTGCCGCACGTTCTGCCACGGGGCCACGGCGGCGCGCAGGGTCACGTTACCCGCTTCATCGTCAATCACGTCCTCCACCATTACAACCGCGTCCGCGCCCTCCGGCAGCGGATCGCCGGTATCCACCGGGGTATACTGCGCCGGGGTGAGTGCCACGGGGGTACGCTCCCCCGCCCCGAAGGTAACTTCGGCAGCAACGGCGATGCCGTCCATTGCGCTGGCGTTATAGTGGGGGGAAGACAGGGCGGAGTATACCGCCCGCGAAAGGGTGCGGCCCAACGCCTGCGGCGCGGGAACCGATTCATTTGTATATTGAAAGACGTTTTCCCGCGCGGCGTTAAGGAAAACCTCCCTTGCGGCCTCGGGCGGCGTATTGTTCAGGTAATTATGTTTCATGGTTTCTCCTTTTCGGATTAGCGTTGAGTGTTGAGCGTTGAGTGTTGAGTGTTGAGTGTTGAGCGTGTTCAGAACAGCGTTACTTCAACGGTGCTGCCCCTTGCAAGGCCTTCGCTTTCGCGGGGGATCGTGATGTAGCCGTCCGCCGCGCACAGCAGAGAGATCACGCCGGATTTGGCGTATACCGGCTGCGCCTCGCCGTTTTCGATGCGAACGCACAGCAGTTCTTCGCGCCCGTGGTTGGAGGAGACGTGCTCCGCCAGCGGCAGCCGCAGCGGAAAGGTCCTGCGGCGAAGGCCGAAACGGGCCTCCAGATGTTTTTTTACCAGAATATTTGCCATAAAGAAGCAGGCGGCGGGGTGCCCGGGCAGGCCGAACACGGGGGTATTGCCCACGCGCCCCAGCACGGTGGGTTTGCCGGGTTTTACGGCGATGCCGTGGCAGTATACCTCCCCCAGCTTTTCGATCAGGGCGGCAGTGCGGTCCGCATCCCCGGCGGAGGAGCCGCCCGAAAGCAGCAGCAGATCGTATGCCGATGCGTCGCGGCGGATGGCAGCCTCCAGAGCCGCTTCATTATCCTTCAGGATGCCGCAGTTTACGGGCGCACAGCCGAAGGAGGAGAGCAGCGAGGCCAGCAGATGGGAATTCACGTCCCGCACTTCGCCGATGCGGGGCGCGTCGCCGATATCAACCAGTTCATCCCCGGTGGAAAGGATGCCCACACGGGGCTTTCTGTATACCTTTACGGTGGGCCGCCCCATAGCGGCCAGCACCCCCACGGCGGCGGGGGTGAGGATCGACCCCTTTTGCAGCGCCGTTTGCCCGGCGGCGATATCGTCCCCCGCCCGGGTCACGTTCTGCAGCGGGCTTACGGAGGTATAGCACAGGCACAGCTCCGCCGCGGTATCCGTATATTCCCAGGGGATGACCGCGTCCGCCCCGGGGGGCAGCATACCGCCGGTGGGGATCTTGACGCATTCGCCGGGGGCGACGCCGGAAGAAGCCGGTTCCCCCATGGCGATCTCGCCCGCGATGCGCAGCATGGAGGGCAGCGTACCGGAGGCGCCGAAGGTATCTTTCGCCGCAAGGGCGAAGCCGTCCATGGTGGAGCGGTTGAAGGCCGGTACGTTTTCGGCGCTTACGATATCCTCCGCCAGAATTCTGCCGGCGGCGGCGTCCAGCGGCAATACCTCCGCCGGAAAGGGCGCGAAGTTCATTTTTTGTGCGGCGATCTCCATCGCCTGCTGCAGGGTGATCACATTCAGCATAGGTCTACTCCAGTTTCCATTGGGCAAGAAAGCGCTTACCAAAGTCGCTTTCGGGGGTGCGCAGGGCGGCGATATCGCCGTATTCGGCAACTTTGCCGTTGTACAGGATCAGGATTTTTGTGGCGATCGAGGCGGCCTGCTGCGGCAGATGGGTGCTCATCAGCAGCGTGGCGCCGGATGCTTCGCAATGGCGTTTGAGCAGCAGCGCAAGCCGCTCGCCGGTTTCGATATCCGCCGCCGAAAGGGGCTCGTCCAGCAGCAGAAGCCGATAGTTCCCCGCCAGCATTCGGGCAAGGCAAAGCCGCTGTTTTTCGCCGCCGGAGAGGCGGTCCGCCCGCTTGTCGCCGAGGGCGGCAAGATCGCATTCGCGCAGCAGCGCGGGCACGTCGGCGCTGCCGTGGACGCCCATACGCAGGTTTTTTTCGGTTGTGCCACGGAACACGTAGGGCTGCTGGGGTTCGTAACCGGCGCTGCCCACCGGCAGGCCGAGGTCGATCTCCCCTTCGTCCGGCGATATGAACCCCGCCAGCAGGCGCAGAAGCGTACTTTTGCCCGCCCCGTTGGGGCCGATGAGCGCCACCCGCTCCCCTTCCGCGATTTCAAGGGAAGGAATCTCCAGCGTAAAATCGGCGGAGAGACGTTTTTTCAGGTTTGTGATACGTATCATTTCATCTTCTCCTGCAGCGTATAGGCGGGGATATTGGCCAGCAGGGAGATCAGCATCAGTATGATACCCAGCGCCAGCGCACGGCGGAAATCGCCCTTGTTGGATTCCAGCAGGATGGCCGTGGTCATAACGCGGGTTTTGAACTGGATATTGCCGCCCACCAGCGATACCGCCCCCACCTCGGCAATGGAGCGGCCGAAGCCCATCAGGGCGATGCTGACGAACTGGGGCGCGCATTCCCGCAGCAATAGGCCGGTTTGTTTTACGCCGGAAAGGCGCATGCCCCGGGCGGTTTCCAATATCAGGGCGCTTTTCTCCCCCGCCGCGGCGGCGGAAAGGCCGGTGACCACCGGCGTGATCAGCAGCACCTGCGCGATCACCATAATTGGCACGGTAAACATCAGATGCAGGCTGCCGAAGGGCCCCACCCCGCGAAACAGCATGAATACGATCAGGCCCGCCACCACCGGGGGCAGGCCCATAAGGGTGTTTGTAACGCGCAGCAGCAGGCTTTTGCCCCTAAAGCGGCCCTTGCCCAGCAGCACGCCCAGCGGCAGCCCCAACAAGCAGGAAATGCCGGTGGAAAAAAAGCTCATGATAAGCGTTGTCCCTATGATCTGCGTGAGCTCCGCATCGGGATGCAGCAGCAGAAACAGGGCTTCTTTTATATAATCCATAAGCAAAAACAGCCGCTGTAACAAAACGACAGCGGCCGGAAAAGGGCTTTATTTTTCGATCAGGAAGAACAGCTGCTCGCCGTACTGCTCTTTGCCGTAATCGGCGATCAGAGCGGCGGCTTCATCGGAGAGCATCCATTCGATCAGCGCGTTGGCGCCTTCGGTATTGATGGCCACGTTCGTGCCCGCAAAGGCTTCGGCGTCCGCCTTCACACCCAGCAGAGAATAGGTGTTTTTCATATCGTCGGCCTCTTCTTTGAGGATGGCGAGGTTGGGAAGGCTGTCTTTCATAGAGAGGAAGGTGGCCTTATCGGTAAGGGCGTAAACCTTCATCTCGTTGGCGGCGGTAAGGGTATCGCCCATGCCCTTGCCGAGGGAATTGTACCAGCTCTCGGCAGTGGGATCGATCTCGGCGGATTCCCAGATGGAGGTTTCTTTATTATGGGTGCCGGAGTTATCGCCGCGGCTGGCAAAGCCGGTACCGGCTTCGGCAATGGCCTTAAAGCAATCGGCGGCGGTGGCAAGATCCTTGATGCCTGCGGGGTCGTCCGCCGGGCCAACGATCACGAAATAGTTATACATAAAGGAAAGGCGCTCGGTGGAGGCAAAGCCCTCGTCGATGAAGGCCTCTTCCTGCTTTTTGGAGTGCACCAGAAGCAGATCCGCGTCGCCGGATTTCGCGTAACCGATGGCAACGCCGGTGCCGGCGGAGGCAACCTCTACCTTATAGCCGGTTTTGGCCTCGAAGGCGGGCAGCAGATAGGGCAGCAGACCGGAATCGTTTACGGAAGTGGTGGTGGCAAGACGGATCACGGGGTTTTCGGGCGTTTTGGCAGGTACGGCAGCGTCGGTAACGCTTGGCGCTGCGGGGTCGGTGGGTTCGTTTTTGCTGCCGGAACAGGCGGCAAGGGACAGAATAATGGCCAGCGCCATAAGGAGCGCAAGCAGTTTTTTCATAATCCATACTCCTTTTCAAACACGGAAGGCGCGGCCGTTTCCCGCCGTACCCTTTGGCTGACGGGCGTGATGCCCGGGTTATTTCAGCCACGTCCGCCTTTCATGCGCGCTGCGTTTAGAAAAGCCGGATCGGAAATGAATTATTGACGACTTTATATTACCACATATTTTATTTTTTGTAAAGGACGTTTTATTTATATTGCTATTTTTCGGCTTGTATGGTATGATATAGGTAATTATAAGATAAGGCGGCAAAAAAATGCGGATTTCGGTTTTAACGGTGAGCGACCGCTGCGCGAGAGGCGAAACGGAAGACAAAAGCGGCCCGGCGATTTCGGAAATATTACAGTCCTTCGGCGAAACGGTGTGTTACCGCGTTGTGCCCGACGATCGGGAGCGGATCGCGGCGGCGCTGACCGCCATGTGCGACGATATTCACAGCGACCTTGTGCTTACCACCGGCGGCACGGGGCTGGCCCCCCGGGACGTGACCCCCGAGGCGACGAAGGCCGTGATCGAAAAAGAAGCCCCCGGCATACCGGAGGCCATACGCGCCGAGAGCATGAAGATCACCCCCCGCGCCATGCTTTCGCGGGCAACGGCGGGCGTGCGCGGCAAAACGCTGATCATCAACCTGCCCGGCAGCCCCAAGGCGGTTAAGGAATCGCTGGCGGTGGTTCTGCCGGTGCTGGAGCACGCCATGGAAACGCTGAGCGGAAAGACTCTGAGCTGCGGAAGCGAGGGTAAAAAGGCATGATCGACTATACCGACCTGCAGGGGTTCGATATTTCGGATAAACGCGCCGCGGTGCTGGGGGTTGGGGGCCTCGGCTGCAATATCGCCGTGCACCTGGCCTGCGCCGGGATCGGAGAGCTGATCTTATGCGATTTTGATACCGTAAGCGAAACGAACCTGAACCGCCAGTTTTTATATACCCACGCCGATATCGGCAAAGAGAAGGCCCCGCTTGCCAAAGCGCGGCTGGAGGCCACCGCCCCGAATACGAAGATCACCGCCGTGAACAAAAAGATCGAAAGCCCGGCGGATCTGGATTTTGCGCGGGACGCGGATATCTTTTTTCTGGCGGTGGACAACAACGCCGCCCGCGCCGCGGCGCAGGAATTCTGCAGAGAACACAAGATGCCGCTGGTAAACGGCGGGGTGAACCGCTTTCACGGCTCCGCATACCTGTGGGACCCCGGCGAATCGCCGGATCTGACTGCCGCCGGGCTGCTGACGGCGGAAACAAAACGCCTGTATCCGGTGAGCAGCACCGTAGGGATCATCGGTGCGCTGGAGGCGCAGCTGGGGATCCGGTATTTACTCGGCGACAATACGGTTGCCGGCACGTTGTACGTACTGACCTGCGAGACGATCGACGCATTGCCATTATTATAAAAGAGAGGAGCAACAAGGCTATGGATCATCTGGACGGCTACATGGGCAGAGTTCTGTTTGTGGACCTGACCCACCGCACCCACAGTTTGTTCAATTGGACGGACGAGGATCGCAAGCGCACCCTCGGCGGCAAGGTGATGGCGGCGGATATTTTGCTGCACCACATCCGCCCGGGCATGAAGGCCTTTGACGAGGACAACTGGCTGGTGGTTACCACCGGCCCGCTGACGGGCTGCGGCTGCCCCAACTCAAGCCGCTTCAACATTTCCACCATTTCACCCCTGACGAATATTCTCACCTCCTCCAACTGCGGCGGTGATTTCGGACTGTGGCTGAAGCGCGCCGGGTACGACGCGGTGATTTTTACCGGCCGCAGCGAAAAGCCGGTTACGGTGAACATCCTTTACGACGACGTCACCTTTACGGACGCTGCCGGCCTATGGGGCCTTACCACCACCGAAACGCAGGAAAAGCTGCCCAAACGCAGCGGCAAGCTGGTGATCGGCCCGGCGGGCGAAAACAAGGTGCTGTACGCCTGCGTGTTCTCAAACGAACGCACCGCGGGGCGCGGCGGCGTGGGCGCGGTATTCGGCGACAAAAACCTGAAGGCCGTAACCGCCTTCGGCACGAAGCTGCCCACGGTACGCGACCGCGAGAAACTGCGCGAAACCAACAAAAAATGGGTGCATATACTGCAGACCCATCCCCTTACCGGCCGCCAGCTGCCAAAGCTGGGTACGGCGGGCCTGATCGCCCCGATGCAGGCGCATAAG
>CAMOVW010000062.1 GCA_946627725.1 uncultured Clostridia bacterium | reverse complement strand
GTACCGAGATCGGTTGGGACGCTTATGAGACCTGTTCCCGCTGCGATTATACCACATACAAAGAAAAGGCGGCGCTCGGACACAGCTACGATTCCGCCGTTACGAAAGAAGCCGCCTGCACCGAAGTGGGCGTGCGTACCTATCATTGCATCCGCTGCGACGATTCTTATACCGAAGTGATCCCTGCCCTCGGGCACAACTATGAAACACGGGAGATTCCGGCGACCGTAACGGTTTCCGGTTGGACGGAGAAGGTTTGTTCCCGCTGCGGCGACAGCGAGATCACCGCTGTGCATACCGCGCCCGCAAAGCTGGAAGAGACCGCCGCAGAGATCATTGCGCTGGATACAAATGAAAAACAAATACTTGACGCATCTTACAATGAAAACGATCACCGACTGACCGTGGAAATCAAAACGGATGGTTTTGAAACAGACGACGAAGCACTTGGAGAAGTTTTCCGCACGATGTGCCTCGCAATCGACTGCACAAACGGCTTGAAAGAAAAAACCGAACTGCCCCAAAGACTGACGGTGGAGGGCGTTACGGTGATCGAAAACGGGGAGATCGTCAGCGAAAACCTGACTTCCCTGCTGCGCAGCCTTGCGGACAAGGCGAAAAAGCAGCTGGATACCTCCGACGCGGCGATTTTGACCGTAACGCTGCGGTGCGCCGCCGATAACGGCAGCGGGAACGAGGAATTCACCGTTTTTCTGCAGCCCACCGGCGACAACGCCGTTCTGTACACAAAGACGCTCCGCAGAGTCTTTTCAAGCGTTTCCGTTACAAAAACCGAAGAAAAGACCACCGTTATCATCAAGGCGCCGGACAGCCTGATGGAGATGTATGACAAAAGGAGATCCGTTCATTATATGCTGATGAACGATCGCTTTCAGGATGTGCTCTCTGTGATGGGGCTGATCGACAAGGCTTCCTTCCCCGCAGCCTACGGAAAAGATCTCTTTGATCTGATCGAAAAGCTGGGCGCAAACACTGACAGGCTGAATCAAACCCTTGATAACGAGATCGAATCCGTCACCGTGAACGGTGAAGATCTGCTGAACCCCGGCGCGTACTTTGAAACGGTAACAGATATCAGTTCCATTGCCGGCGAACTGCGGGCAAACCTTTCCAGATCGTTTTTACCAAATAAGCTCAGCCGGTATCTGCAGGAGGACGGCACGTTCCTGCTGCCCATCGAGATCGCCCGGTATGTGGGGGACACGGACGAGACCGTTACCGAATACGTGGATCTGATCCTTACCGTTAACGATAAATATCTGCAGCACAGCGCCGCCGTGCTGCCTGCAAAAGCGCCCACCTGTACCGAAACCGGCCTTACCGAAGGCAGCCGCTGCACCGTTTGCCGCAATACGGTGATTGCGCAGATAACGGTACCCGCCCTCGGCCATGATTATATCGACCATCCCGCCAAGGCTCCTACTTGTACCGGGATCGGCTGGAACGCTTATCGGACCTGCACCCGCTGCAACTACACTTCATATGAAGAACTTCCCGCGCTTGGCCATGCAGAGGTCATTGACGCGGCAATCGCGCCCACCTGCACAGAAACGGGTCTTACACAGGGAACGCACTGCGACCGGTGCAAAGAGATCCTTACCGCGCAGGAGACCGTACCCGCCCTCGGCCACAGTTGGGGCGCATGGGAAATAACAACGCAACCGAAATGCACGGAAGACGGCGTTGAAACAAAAACCTGCGAACGCTGCGACTTACAGGAAACCCGCGCCGTACCCGCCCTCGGCCATGATTATAAAGAGACGGTAACGCCCCCCACCTGCACTGAGCCGGGCCATACAGACCACATCTGCGAACGCTGCGGCGACAGCTATACGGACAGCATTATGCCCGCGCTCGGTCATACGGAAAAAGAGGCGGTGAAAGAAAACGAGATCGCGCCTTCCTGCACCGAAACCGGCAGTTATGACAGCGTGATCTATTGCGCTGTATGCGACGCCGAACTGAAAAGGACCACCGTTACAGTGGAAGCCCTCGGCCATGCCTTCGGCGCATGGGAGACGACCGCAGCCCCCACCTGCACCGAACAGGGCGAAGAAACCAGAACCTGCGCGCGCTGCGGCGAAAACGAAACAAGACCGCTGAACGCCAACGGACACACGCCGAAGGACCCGGTAAAGGAAAACACGGTCGCCCCCTCCTGTACGCAAAACGGCAGCTACGACACGGCGATCTACTGCGCGGTATGCGGCGCGGAGCTTGAGAGACAGACCGTTATACAAAACGCCCTCGGGCATAACTACAGCGAATGGATCGAGATCACCCCGGCAAAATGCGAAACAACCGGCAGAGAAACCCGCCTGTGCACCCGCTGCGGCGCATCGGAGAGCAGGGCGATCCCGGCCACGGGGCATGACTACACCGAAACCGTAACCGCCCCCACCTGCACCGAAACCGGCCATACCCTGCACACCTGCAGCCGCTGTGGCAGCGCCTATACCGACAGTGAAGTTCCCGCTCTTGGGCACGCCTTCGGCGATTGGGCGACCGTTACGCCGCCCTCCTGCACAGAGAAGGGTAAAGAGAACCGCGTATGCAGCCGCTGCAACACGGAAGAAAACCGTGATACCGACGCGCTTGGGCATACCCCCGGCGAACCTGTGAAAGAAAACGAGGTTGATCCCTCCTGTACGGAAGCAGGAAGTTTTGACGCCGTTGTGTACTGTACGGTTTGCGAGGAAGAGATCTCAAGAGAAACCGTTGCCGTGGCGGCGCTCGGCCACACACCCGGAGAAGTGGTGAAAGAAAACGACGTGCAGCCGAAATGCACTGAACCCGGCAGCTATGATACGGTTGTTTACTGTACGGTTTGCGGAGACGAGATTGAAAGAGAAACCGTAGCTGTGAACGCGCTCGGCCATACACCCGGCGAAACGGTGAAAGAGAACGACGTGCAGCCGAAATGCACTGAACCCGGCAGCTATGATATGGTTGTTCAATGCACGGTTTGTAAGGAAGAGATTTCAAGACAGACCGTTATTGTGGATGCGCTCGGACATGATTACAAAGCGGTGGTGACCGCCCCCACCTGTACGGTTATGGGCTATACCACCTTCACCTGCGAACGCTGCGGCGATACCTACAGGGCCAACGAAACCGCCGCCCTCGGCCATACTTACGGCGAATGGACCGTGACCGCGCCGGCCACCTGCACTGAAACAGGCGAAAGAACAAGAACCTGTACGGTTTGCGGCACGGCGGAAACGGAAACGCTCAGCGCGCTCGGCCACGATTATCAGAATTACGTTTACAATAACGACGCCGCCTGCACCGAAGACGGCACCGAGACCGGCAAATGCACCCGCTGTGACGCAACGGATACGCGCCCTGCCGCCGGCACAGCTCTCGGTCACAGCTACAGCTTTACCAGGTGGGTTTGGGCGGAAGACAGAGGCAACGCCGATGTGATCTTCACCTGCGATACCTGCGGCGCAACCCTCACTAAGTCTGCGGAAGTTACGATCCGCTCCACGGACGCCGCCTGCGAAACGCCCGGTACCACGTCCTATACCGCTTCCCTCACCTTTGAGGGCGAAACCTACACCGATACAAAAACGATCACCGGCGCTGCGCTGGGGCATGATTTCGGCGCATGGAAAACCAACGTCCCGGCAACCTGCACCGAAAAAGGCGAAAGCGTGAGAACCTGCAGCCGCTGCAATAAAACCGAAACCGAAGAGATCGCGGCCCTCGGGCATGATTACAACGCCGTTGTTACCGCGCCCACCTGCACGAAGCAGGGGTATACCACCCACACTTGTTCGCGCTGCGGCGATTCTTACGATAATGCGTATACCGAGCCCCTCGGGCATGATTTCAACGAATGGACGGTAACAACAGCCCCCTCGTGCACCGAAACCGGCATAGAAACCGGCTATTGCTCCCGCTGCGACGCGACCGATACAAGAGAAGCTGCCGCCCTCGGCCACGATTTCGGCGCATGGATCGTAACAACGGAACCCTCCTGCACCGAAACAGGCGCGGAAACCAGATATTGCGCCCGCTGCGAAGCCGCAGAAACAAGAGAGATCGCGGCCCTCGGTCATGATATTGTGAAGCACGACGCCAAAGCGCCCACCTGCACCGAGATCGGCTGGGACGCTTATGATACCTGCGTCCGCTGCGATTATTCCACTTATCAGGAGCAGGACGCGCTCGGACATGATATTGTGAAGCATGACGGGAAAGCGCCCACCTGCACCGATATCGGCTGGGACGCATATGATACCTGCGCCCGCTGCGATTATTCCACTTATCAGAAAAAGGATGCGCTCGGCCACGATATTGTGAAGTATGAGGCGAAAGCGCCCACCTGCACCGAAATCGGCTGGGACGCCTATGAAGCCTGCGCCCGCTGCGATTATTCCACTTATCAGGAGAAGAATGCGCTCGGCCACGATATTGTGAAGCATGAGGCGAAAGCGCCCACCTGCACCGAAATTGGCTGGGACGCATATGATACCTGCGCCCGGTGTGATTATTCCACTTATCAGGAGCTGAACGCGCTCGGACATGATATTGTGAAGCATGAGGCGAAAGCGCCCACCTGTACCGAAATCGGTTGGGACGCCTATGAAACCTGCGCCCGCTGCGACTATTCCACTTATGAAGAGAAAGACGCCCAGGGTCATACGCCCGAGGTGCTTCCCGCGGTGGGAAGCACCTGCACCGAAAGCGGACTTACAGCAGGCTACATCTGTTCCGTTTGCGGACAGATTCTCATCGCGCAGACAGAGACGCCCGCACTCGGCCACGATTGGGGCGCATGGGAAGTAAAAACGCAGCCTAAATGCACGGAAGACGGCGTTGAAACCAGAACCTGCGCCCGCTGCCACGGCACCGAAACACGTGCGGTTGCCGCCACGGGACACACTTACAGCGCCGTGGTCACCCCGCCCACCTGCACAAAAGACGGCTATACCACCCACACCTGCGCAAATTGCGGCCATAGTTATACCGATGATACGGTTGCGGCGACCGGCCATACCCCGGGCACGGCGGTAACGGAAAACAACGTACCGCCCACCTGTACGGACGCAGGCAGCTATGACAGCGTGGTATACTGCACGGTTTGTTCGGAAGAGCTCTCAAGAACCACCGTAACCGTGGACGCGCTCGGCCACGCATGGGGCGAATGGACGGTGAGAGTATCCCCCACCTGCACTGAAACGGGCACAAAACAAAGAACCTGCGTCCGCTGCGACGCTTCTGAAAGCGAGACGCTTGCCGCTTTGGGTCACGACCTGACCAAGACCGACGCCAATGCACCTACAACCGAAGAAGCTGGCAACATCGAATACTACACCTGCAGCCGCTGCGGGAAGCTGTTCAGCGACATCGCCGCGGAGCATGAAATAACCGTAGAGGAAACGGTGCTGCCGAAGATCGAAGTGAAACTGATCGAGCTGACGAGAGAGGATTTTGATATCCCGAACAGAGTGGTTCTGCGCAATTGCGGCGTCGCATTCTACGGGATAGATGATTTCGGTTATTGTGATACTTCCACAAAAGGAAATATTGTAATCCCGCTTGAAACAACTTTTGGAGCGAATATCTCATATTATTTCAACGGAATAAAAGACGAACCTGCTCAAAGCGGTTATTATCACGTGACAGCAAGAGTTGAAGAATCAAACGGCTTCGTCGGCACAGAGATCGATCTGGGTGGAATCGTGATCTTTGCTACGGATGACAATATGCGTGTGGTACTTGCTGATGAGCAAACAATAATCATCAATCTTTTCGATATAAACGCGACAGATACCACCGGCTTTTTCAACCTTATTACGAATGAGGGGCAAAATCAAATCTTAGGGAAACAGGATGAAACGGGAGACACCTTCGGCAAATACCTTACACAGGGCAGGGAATCATTATTTACACTTGATTGGAATCTGTTTGAATTCACGGTTTACGACGAAGATGAAACGCCTTTCAATCTCGGGAACATCGTATTCCGTTTGGATCCTGCTTACGGCCTCGCAAAGAAAATGCTGCAATTGCATGGTAAGGATGATCAGATCTCCTTTGAAATAGACTATGACGAGAACGCTTCCGTACTTGACCTTCGAATCTGCGGAGATGAGGGAACCAAATTGTACGACGCGCTTCAGGGCACAGGATTGAAAACCGCTTTGCTGGGATATGGTTACGCAAACAGTTGTAGGGTTCCCAGCAATAATAATTCATTTCCAACAGTGATTCCGGATGCCTCCGATGAAGATGCGATTGAAAGTTTTATTAGTTGTATTGTCAGCGATACGAAACTCTCGGGCATTACCGCTTCCAATTTTAAAACCATCACACTGGCGGAAATTTCCGGAAGCATCGATCTGCTTTATTCTTTGTATGATCTGCCTGCGGATGCTGACCTCAGCACAGTTCCGGACGAATTCGACCTATTATGCGACGTCCTTACAGTTAACATCACTTTCACTGTGAATGGATGATTTTACACTAATGCAGTAATTTGTCTATTGCTTTCTATATTAAATAGAAGTAAAATAAAGGGAGGCGCGCTGCCTCCCGCCCCGGAGGAAGACGCCGCTATCCCCTTTTTCGTCCAATATTTTTGTTTGGAATATAGCAAAGAAAGGAATAATCCCATGAAGAAAGTCACAAAACCACTTTCCATTCTTCTCTCTCTGGTTATGATTTTCTCCGCTTTTCCGATCGTGCTGCCCGCATTCGCGGCAGATGACGACGCTGCTCCGCAGTACACGGAAAACGAGCTTCGTGAGATCTCGGACAAGTATCAGTATCATCTGACCGAGGACGAGATCGCCGCGATCGCCTCCGGAGAAACCACCTTATCGGAAACGGTAAGCTCCAGAGAAGAGGACGTTACCCTCATCGTGCAGCTGACCGGCGACGCCGTTCTGGAAGCAGACGGCGACGCGATGGTTGACGGTGAGCTCACCCGTTCTGCGCAGAGAAAGCAGAAGAGCATCGCCAAGCAGCAAGACAAAATCGCAGACAAAATAAGCGATAAGGTTCTTGACGGTGAAGACGTGGACGTGCTGTATTCTTACACGCTGGTGTCCAACGCCTTTGCTATTACGGCAAAGCCCTCACAGATCGACGAGATCGCAAAGATCAAGGGCGTGGAATCCGTATTCACCGCACCGGTGTACACGGCCGTACCCACCGACGCTTATGATCCCAATGCGGAAAAAGCCGTGAATTACTTTACCGGCAGCGATAATACCTCCGCCAATAAAGGTACCGGTACGGTTGTTGCCGTGATCGATACCGGTCTGGATCTTACCCACGACGCGTTCGCGAACGACGTTACGAATCCGAAGCTCTCTTTGGAAGATATCGAAACGCTGCTCCCGAACACGAACGCGTTCAAGAACAGAACCGCCGAAACCACCGCCGCGGACGTTTACCGTTCCGTGAAGGTGCCCTTCGCCTTCAACTATGCGGATATCGGCAACGATTACGCGCTGGACGTCTCCCATAAGAACGACGATCAGGGCGACCACGGCACGCACGTTTCAGGTATTATTGCCGGTTACGCCAAGGATGCGGAAGGCAAAGTTGTGTTTGAAGGCGTTGCCCCCGACGCACAGATCATGATGTTTAAGGTGTTCGGTTCCGACCGCGCCGGCAGCTTCGCCGATATCCTTGCCGCCGTGGAAGACGCCGTTGCTCTTGGCGCGGACGTCATCAACCTGTCGCTGGGCTCCTGGGCCGGCTTCACCTACGCGGGCGATTACCCCGACCTGGAGGCCGCCTATCAGTCCGCCGCAAATGCGGGCATCGTGGTGTGCGCTTCCGCCGGCAACGAGTATTCCTCCGCCTACGGCACGCTTTACGGCAATAACCTGAGTCTTGCCGCCAACCCCGATAACGGCATCATTGGCTCCCCCGCCTCTTACGACGATAACCTTGCCGTTGCCTCCGTTGCCAGCAAGAACTATTATGCCAAAAACGTGCAGGTGAACGGCAGACCGCTTGCCTATACCTGCAACGCCACCGAAGAACAGAGAAACATTGAAAAATACGCAGGTGAAACGCTGGAATTCTTCGTGCTGAAGGACAACAGCGGCAAAATGCTCACCGGTACCACCGGCGATTTTGAAAACTACGGCAAAGATAAAGGCGTGGAAGGCAAAGTGGTTGTGGTTCGCCGCGGCCAGACCTTCACCGTTACCGCCGCCAACGCCGAGCGCTACGGCGCCATCGCGCTGATCGTTTGCGATAACGTGAACGGCTCGCTTGTAAACATGATGGAAAACGACTCCGTTTCCATCCCCGCGATCTTTATTTCAAAGGACGACGGCGATTTCATCGCGCAGATGGATGCGGATGAAACCGTGGAAAACACGCTGTACGTTTCCACCGACGTCGGTTTCGTGAACAACCCCGCCGTGGGCCAGATGAGCGATTTCTCGTCCTGGGGCGTTACATCCGACCTGAAGCTTAAGCCCGAGATCACCGGCTACGGCGGCAGCGTTTACTCCACCAGAGACGACAATACCTACGGCCTGATGAGCGGTACCTCCATGAGTTCTCCTTACGTGGCGGGCGTCACCGCGCTGGTGATGCAGCGTATCAACGCCATGAACGCAGAGAATGAAACCATTAAGGATCTTGCAAAGAAAGAATTTGCAGCTTCCCTGATGATGAGCACCGCAGACCCGGTTGTGGAAGCCTCCACCGGTATGCCCTACTCCCCCCGTAAACAGGGCGCAGGCCTTGTGGATATCGACAGCGCACTGGCTACCAACGCCTATATCAAGGTGGATGGCAGCCCCACGCCCAAGATCGATTTTGGCGACGATAAGAATAAGACCGGCGTTTACGCGCTTACCTTCAGCGTGGTAAACTTCGGCACACAGGATCTCAGCTTTGACGTTGCTTCTACCGTACAGACCGAAAAGGTACAGATCGAAGACGTCAGCTACACCACCAACCGTGTGGATCCCGCAAAGGCGGACGCCTTCATCGCCACCGGCCTTACGTGGAATATCCATTCCTACGCGGACCGTGTGTTTGCAATTGATGAGCTGAAAGACGTGAAGTTCATGTCCGGTTTGCCTTATGACCTGAGCGCTTCTTCCACCGTGAACGCGACCGGCGTTACCGTGCCTGCGGGCGAAACCGTGGAAGTGACCGTTACCGTCGCCCTCGGCGATGAAGCGAAGGCCTACATGGACGAGAACTTCGAAAACGGCGTGTACGTGGAGGGCTTCATCACCCTGACCAGCAAAACCGAAGGCCAGCCCGATCTAAACGTACCGTTCATGGGCTTCTACGGCGACTGGACCCAGGCCCCCATTCTGGACGAAGGCACCTGGGAAGATAACTACCTCGGCAACGTCGTTCACCCGCAGATGTCCGTTTCCAAGGGCGCGGCGGTATATACCGGCTCCATTGTGGGCAATTTCCTATATGACCTCGGCTGCCCCACCACGGAAGGTCAGTACGATCCCTTCAAGCTCTATCAGCGCGGCGTTTCCTATATCAAAAACGCCCGCAACGTGTTCGGCGGCGACCCCATGCTTTCCACCGATGCCGTTGCAGCTGAGCTTGGTCTTTTGAGAAACGTTGCTCTCGCGAGAGTCACGGTCACGGATTCCGAAACCGGCGAAACGTTGGCGCAGAAGAATCTGGAATACGTACGCAAGAGCATCTATTACAGCGATTCGGTCGGCTTTGTGAACGGCGGTTATTTTGACGACGACCTGTTCAAGTTCGACGGCATGAACCAGTTCACCGGCGAATATATCGAGCCCGCCACCGAGATCACCTACACCGTGGAAACATTCCTCGATTACTGCGATCCCGACGATCAGAACAACGCCCGCAACACCTTCACCTTCAACGCCTATTACGACGGCGATACGCCCGTTATTGACGATATCGACGTCTACGTAAATGAAGAGACCGGCGACGTGATGATGCGTACCTTGTGTCATGACGATACGCTGGTCGGCGAAATGAGCTATGCCGTTGTTGGATACGACAGCTTCGGCGCAGAGCGCACCGCCTATTATCATGAGGTCTTTTACCCTGAATATCCCGGGCAGCAGATGACCGACGTGCTGAACATCACCGAAGCGATGGCAAGCCAAAGCATGGTGCAGGTCCGCGCCGTTCGTATTCAGTTGGAAGACTACAGCCAGCGTTATTCCATCAACCCCGATAAGATAGACGGTTCCGGCTGGGAATATTACATCACCTTCTACGATAACCTCAAGGTTTCCCGTCCGCAGGACGTGCTTGCCGTCGGCGGCAGCATGTTTGCGCAGCCCGTTTACACCTGGGGCGCGCGTCTGCTGGCGGATGATCCCGAAAACTACATTTATCCCACCGCGCGTCCGAACGCGAATAACGATAATTACGACGTTTACGAAGAGTTCTTCTACGATTCCTCCGATCCTTCGGTCGCCACCATCAACGACGGCGGCCTGATCGAAGCGGTTTCGGACGGTTACACCACCATCACCATCCGTGGTGAGTTCGGTAACGCGACCGCATCCTTCCGCCTGCGCGTCATCACGAATAAATTGCAGGCGCTCATCGACGCCGCGCCCGCCGGCAGTACGCTGGAGTATACCGACGGCGATCTTCAGGAATCCGTGACCATCAATAAGGATCTGGTTCTGGATCTCGGCGGCGCTACTCTGAAGGGCGTGGACGGCGTTCCCGCCATTACCGTTTCCGGCGGCAGCGTCACGGTGAAGAACGGTGCGCTGGAATCCTGGTATTCCGTTTACAGTCAGAATCCCCTTTTCACTGATATCATTCAGGATAACGTGCCCTCGCTTATGGTGAACGGCGGCGCCGTGACCCTCGACGGTATGGATCTCACCGGTCCCACCGCCACGATCGGCGGCAAAGAGAACGTGGTTTCCGGTTCCGCCGCAAAGGTGACGGACGGCGCTGCTCTTACGGTGAAGGACAGC
This sequence comes from uncultured Clostridia bacterium, assembly GCA_946627725.1. Lineage (GTDB taxonomy): Bacteria > Bacillota > Clostridia > Oscillospirales > Acutalibacteraceae > RUG806. The sequence continues at coordinate 2,864 of CAMOVW010000062.1, read as the reverse complement.
TCTCTTTACGGCCTTTACGCCATTAACAACAAAGACGTCAGCGCTGCTCCTGCCGGTCAGATCAACCTGATCTCCGGTAACTTCGAAGGCATGCTGGCCGCAGTAACGCAGATGGAGAACGTAACCGTCAACGAAGGCAGCGTTGCCATCGACGTGAACCATGTTACAGCCGATGAACCGCTCTCCTACATCGGTACCGCCGAAGGCGCAAACTTTGCCTTTAAACTGCCGCAGACCGGTTTGGTCTTTACCGGCAGAGATCTTGCGAACGCTACGCCTTCTGCGCCCGCAGGCGTCAGTTACGATGAGGAAAAGGACTGCGCCGTCTTCTCCATCAACAAGGATCATACCTTTAAGGCGTACTCTCAGAACTATCTTGCGATCAATAACGTTGAGATCGATTCCTCTGAATATAAATATGCCGTCATGATCACCGGCGGCGCGCCCTTTGATTATGGGAACCTTGTGCTCAGCGCGACATCGACCGGCGCCAACGGATACGTTTCCGGCGGTACCGATCCTCGGATATCTCATTATTCCAAAATCACAGAACCGGAAACGATCTTAAAGGACGTAGGTTCTTATTGCACGAACTATTATAATAAGGGCGTGCTCAATACGCTGTATTTCTGGCCCTGCTTCAGCACCTGGCCAGAGTCAAGGTTCACGACTGCCACCCGTGAAAAATACGGTGATATGGATATTTACGCTTTGATCCTGTTCAAGAGCAAGGGGGAGGCGAAATCCTACGTAGAATCGGCGAACATGGCTTCCACCAACAACCTGAAGGTTGCGAATCCGCAGAGCTATCATACGAAGCAGGTCTTTGAAGACGGCAATCTCAATGTGAACGCCACCTTCCCCGAAATGGCGATGGACGGCTCCTACACCTGGACGCCCTCCGCCATGTCTCTCTATAAGAAGACCGCGAACGGCGACAACACCTTCACCGAGGAGCTGGTCGCCACGAAGTCCATTACCGCGGATGCGAACCGTGAGGTAAACGTGGTCTTTGAAAACGTGGATCCCTCGTTCGCGTATACCGTAAAGTGCGATTTCTCGCTTTCCCTGCGCGCAAGCGACCGTGCCGATCTGTTCCATGCATCCGAGGACGACGTGTATACGCTTGTGAAGAACTTCCCCGATCTTGTGGAAGAGATGCTCGGCGTTGATACGCTGCACGATCAACTGGTCGACTTTGCGAATCTGTTCGTATACGGTTTCCGCGAAGGGTTTGTGGAGCGTGACGCGCGCCATTACGACTGCCCGCTCGGCCCCCGCTATATTGCGAACTATCCTTGGTATGACGAGTATCCGGATATTATCGGTCAGAACTCCAACAACAATTACACCACCTGGACTCAGTATTGGGATGAAGGGACCTTCCCGGACGTGGTCGGCAGCCCGGGCAGCGTGACCTACCTCGGTATGATCGCAAACCTTCTCGGCGACGAGGAGATGATCGAGATCATGGCGGATCTGCCCAACGTGATCCCCGAGAGCGCTTGGAACCGTTTGAACGAGCAATACCGTACCGGTCACTTCGGCTGCGCCGGCGCCATCCCGATGTACAGAAACGCCATGAAGACGCTGAAGGACAGCTTTACCGGCGCAACGCCGCGTGAGCAGCTTGTAAACGGCCTGACCGCCCTTGCGCAGAATTATGACGACGTTTACAGCGGACTCAGCTCCACAGTGATCACACTCTATGAAGAGGGCGTTACCGTTAAGAGCTATGTAAGTCCGAATATGGGCTTCTCACTTGTCAACGTGCTTGTCGGCAAGCAGCTGCATGATCACTATCAGTTCGGTAAGTACAACGACAGACGCGATGAGATCGCGCAGAAGATTGCCGCTATGGTCGACAGCAAAGACGTTATGCAGGCGGCGCTGGACGCCTATTCGCCCACCGTTCTGTACGGCGCCATTTACGCAGCCCTTTCCAACTATACGGAAAACACCGCCGACTGGATGAGCGTCTACTTCGATGCCTCTCCCATTGAAAACGGCGAGATCGACCTGAACGTCTCCGACACCTTTGAAACCGAAGCCAGCTACGACGGCTACATCACCTACGAACTGGACGGCGGCAAGAACGCCGAAAACAACCCCGCAGGCTATCAGGTGCTTCTGCCCTATACGCTGGAGGCCCCCGAAAAAGAAGGCTACACCTTCGGCGGCTGGTATACTTCGCCCGATTTCGCCGAAGAGAGTAAGCTGACCGTAACGCCTTCCGAGGATATCGGCGATATCACCCTTTACGCGAAGTGGACCATCAACACCTATACCATGCAGTTCGTTCTGAACGGCGAGGTACTCGATACCCTCACCTTCGAATACGGCGAGGCCACCCACGCCACGGCGGCGGATACCACCACCAAGGGCTATACCTTCAAATATTGGTACGAGGATAACGAGAAGCAGGCCTACACCTTCGGCACGATGCCCGCAAACGACGTTGTGCTTACCGGTAAGCTTGATTACATCACGCTGGATGACGTCGACCTTGCAGACGGTGTTTATACCTGGCAGTTTGACGACGATTATCCCGTGCGTCTTGTGATCGGCAAGAGCTGCACGATCGATTTCCAGGGCAAGACCGTTATGAACATCGGCGATCTGGCGGCGATCCTTGTGAACAACAACGCCAAGGTCACTATCAAGAACCTGGTCGTCAAGCCGAGCGCCGATACGAATACATCCAATGAGAACGCAAGCGTATTCGTCACCGATAACGCCAACGTCACCTTTGAAAACTGCTATATCACCGGCGCCAAGAATGAAGCCGGCACCTACTTCACCGGCAGCGCAGTCCGCACGGATTACGGCACTGTGACCGTGAACAACTGCGTCCTGGACGGCCT
>CAMOVW010000061.1 GCA_946627725.1 uncultured Clostridia bacterium | reverse complement strand
AATACGGAATCCCACATAAAGATCTCGCCGTTGAAGGCGGTATCGATATAGTTGGAAACAAAGCCGGAGGTGAGCGCAGGTTTGCGCAGATTACGGAATGCGAGCTCCCACGCTTTATAATAGCAGTCGATCGCGTCGTCGTGCCCTTCCCATACAGGGATCGGCAGATTATCCCGCTCATCTTTGAAGGTGGGCAGTTTCTTTTTCTCCCGTTCCTGTGAGATAAATTGGTTTTCCATGGCGAAATGATTTTCTTTGATCGTCATTTCGTTATTGGGATTGTTTTCGCCTGTAAAGGCGCGGTTCATGGTGAAGGCGATCGTAAGGCAGGTGCTCACCACAACGGCCATTATTTTTTTGAGCATATGCTTTCCTTTCCTTCCTGGTGTGTTATTTCAGTTTGCCGAACAGCTGTGTAAAGAAGTTGAACACGCGTTTGAACAGCGCCATGATACGGGCGCAGAAGCTTTCGGTATTTCTGCCGATAAAATCGGTAACGTCGCGGTAGCCGTAGGGGATCACCGGCGTTTCGATGTCGGATTCCGGCACCAGTTCGGCAAGGGTTTTCGCAAGATTCGTTCTTACGGCGGGATCGGGGCAATGGCACACGGTGCAGCGGCCGTATTCGTCAAAGTGATGGGGCAGGCTGCAGGTGTTGGCTCTGTAATAACGAGGGGTGCGCACCAGTGTCCATAAGATCTGGGCAGCGCCCTCCTCAAGGGTGGCGCGGGTGATCTCGCCGCTGTCGATGGCGTTGTAGATCATGTTGATATCGCAGTGGTCGTAAGGCGTGTGCACGTTGTTTGAGGCGTTGATCTCACGCACGTGGTTTTTGCCGTTGCCCCAGTCGGTGGTGATAAAGCCCTCGTACCCCCATTCGCTGCGTACGATGCCGCGCAGCATATCCGCGTTTTCGGAGGTGGGCACGCCGTTCATAACGTTATAAGAGGTCATAATACCCTCCGCGTGGCCGATCCTGATACCCATCTCAAACGGCTTCAGGTAGATCTCACGCAGCGCGCGCTCGGAAACCTGCGAATCGCTCCAGAGCTTGTTCGCTTCCTTTTCGTTGCAAACAAGGTGCTTGATGCACACCGGCACGCCGTTGCGCTGAACGGCCTTGATGATGATCGTTGCGGTGTTGCCCACAACGTAGGGATCTTCGGAATAGTATTCAAGGTTTCTGCCGCACAGCGGGTTGCGGTGCATGTTTACGGGCGGGCCGAGCCACATGCCCACGTTGTTCTTATACAGCTCCGTGCCCAGCAGCAGGCCGAACGCCTCGATCAGATCGGTATTCCAGGTGGAAGCGAGAATGGCGTTGCAGGGGTAAACGGTACCCATAAAGCACAGCGCGTTGCCGCCGTCGCCCTGAGAGAACCGGTTCAAACCGAATTTTGCGCACAGCGCGTCGCTGCAGCCCACCTGATTCTGATCGTAAGAAACAAAGAAAGTGGCAAGCTCTTTGTCGCTCCACTGGGCAAGGTATTCCTCCATGGTCATGGCGCCGAACACCACTTCCGAAAGCCTGCGGCCCACAAGCACGGGGCTTTTTTCCACGTTGGCCTTGGGCGTTTCGGTATGTACGTAATTCTGTGCTTTTTCGCGCGCGGGAAGGGCCTCGTAGGTGCCGTCCGCCAGCAGGCGTTTTTCAAGGTTGGTGGGGCAAAGGGAAGTGAGCCGCTCAGTGACGGTAAGCTGATCCACTGCTGCGGTTCCCGCGGTTTTTACGTTGCGAACGCTGTTGCCCACAAGGAATCTGTAGTCGCCCGCCTCCAGCACATAGCAGGATTTATTCCTGGTTTTGCCCAGATCGTCAAAAGAGGCAAGCTCCTCCATGGTTGCGGTCAGGGTAAGGGTTTGCGATTCGCCGGGGCGCAGGATACGGGTTTTGCCGTACGCGCAAAGGGATTTTGCCGCCTTGCCCAGCTTGCCCTGCGGGGCGGAAACGTACATCTGAACCACTTCTTTACCCGCCTCGGCGCCGGTGTTGGTCACACGCGCGTCAACCGAAACAACGCCATTCCGATATTTGAAATTGCCTGTGACGATGCTGAAGCTGGTGTAGGAGAGGCCGTAGCCGAATTCGTAGTTTACCCGTTCGTAGTTCGGGTCAAAGGTTTCAAACCAGCGGTAGCCCAGAAAGATATCTTCGGTATACGCCTGGTTGTTTTCGTTCCATCCGGCGGTGGAGGGGTAGTCCGTAAGGTCCTTTGCCCAGGTATCGTTGGTTTTGCCGGAGGGGCTCACGCGCCCCAGCAGCACGTCCGCAATGCCGAGACCGCCCTGCATACCGGTGTAGCTCACATACAGAAGCGCGTCCGCGCGGATTCCGTCGGAATCATCCTGCGCCCAGGAGGTGTCGATCACGCTGGGGGTGTTGAGCACCACGGCAACCCGCCTGAAGTTTGCCGAAAGCTGTTTCAGCAGGGTTTTCTCGCTTTCTCTCAGGTACCAATCGGCGCGTGAGACGTCAAAAGCCTCGCCGCCCCAGCGGCTGAGGAACAGGATCGCGATATCCGCTTTCGCAGCGGCTTCCTTCACTTCCGCGTCCGTAGGGGTATACTGCGTGTTGCTGTACAGGGCGGAGACGTAGTTGTCGCTTATTGTGCGGTAAATAGAGATCTCCCCGTTGTTTTCCGCTTCGTTCAGCGCATCCAGCGGATCGATGGGGTAGTCGCTGAAGTCGCCCACCTGTGTCTCGGAGCCGTAGCCGTAAGGGATATACCCCCGCATGTTCCAGGTGCCGTCATTATCCTTGGGGCCCATTTTCTGCGCGTCGCCGAACAGCGCCACGGTCTCACCCTGCCGCAGCGGCAGAGCTGCGTTGTCGTTTTTCAGCAGCACGATGCCCTCATCCGTGATCACCCGGGCCAGCTTCTGGCCTTCGGTATAATACAGCGCTTTGGCGCTGAAGGGGAAGCAGAGCATGCTTCCCATCAGCAGACACAGGGTAAGAATAACAGATATTGATTTCTTCTTCATGGGGTACCTCTTTTATTCTTTTTCTTCTTTTTGTTCCGTCGGCTGTTTTTTCAGCGCGCGGATGATCATGATCGCGCATACCGTAACAACAATCATCTGTACGTAGGCGGAAAGGGTGATAGAGAGCAGCGGATGGAAGCCGTGGAAAATCAGCGTGTTGATCACCAGCACCACCACTTCATAAGGCGCGGCTGCAACAAACAGGCTGCCGATCACCGCAAGAACGCCCTTTTTGCCCTTCGGGAATTCTGCGCCGTTTTTCGCCCATACGGCGATCATGCAGAAAGCCGCAACGTCCAACAGCATCAAAGCGTCGATAAATCCGTAAAGCGCAAGGTTCTCCCACTGGATAAACAGCACACCGGAGCTCACCCCCAGCGGTACCGCGGCAATACTCAGCGCAAGGATCAGCAGCGCGCATACGGGGTGTTTCTTTACCAGCGCCGTTATCGCGGCAGCAAGGCATAGCAGCAGAACAACGGCGGCAACGATCACGGTGGAAACCACCACGCCGGAATCGTTCGCGCCCCAATCGGCGGGGGAGAGGAAAGCGTCGGGGTCCAGTTTTTCAAACGACCAGCCCTCGCTGTAGCGTGTAATACCGGCGTCTTTTATTTCGGCGATCAGCTTGCGCATCTCAGATACTTTGCGTATGCCGGGAATCAGGCTCTTGAATTCGCCCTTTACAACACAGGCTTCATAATACCGCCATCCGATGCGGGAATTCACAATGCGGGTCACGGCGTCCGTATCGCCGGCCGCCTCAGCGCTGTCGAGGGCGATCTGCCACAGCTCGTTTACGCGGGCGATCACGTCCTCTGTCATACCGTGCAGCGAGAATCTTGCCTCTTCGTAGATATGTAAATGTCCGTCGTCGTTACCGGCGTGCTCGGCAAAGATATCCAGAATCTCTCCGATGGCAGCGCCGGCCTGCTCGCCGCCGTAATAGGCAGTAAGAAAACGGTTGCGGGCGGCCAGTTCCTCTTCAGCGGTCATTTCGTCCCGCATCAGGCAGCTGAGCATATAGGCGCGCAGATCGTAAAATTCCGGCGCCGCCGGATCGGCGTAATAGGCGCCCTCTTCATAAATGCCCACCACGTGATGCTCGCGGAAGGTGGCGATGTTCTGCCGCAGCACCTGAAAATTCGGGAACACGCACAGCGCCTGGGCGAAGTTTGTTACGTAATCCCACACGTACATGCGGTTGCAGATCTTGCTCCAGTCTTCAAGGTCTTTCATAAAGTTGACGTTATCTTCGCAATCGGGGTCGTTCAGCGGGTGGGCAAAGCAGCATTCGATAGAGCACAGCCGCACGCATACGTTGTCGCGCGGGACGATATTCTGCGGGGCATGGCGGGTATACTGATAGGCGAAGGTGTCTACCACCAAATCGGGGTAATCACGGCCGATGTCATCCGCGATCTGGTTTACAAACCAGATCATAAGGCCCGATTGCCCGCCGTATTGGTCCGCCAGCTTGGTGCAGTTTTCGCAGCGGCAGTAAGAGAAATTGTCGTCTTGCGTAACAGAGACGATATTAATGGCGGCGTTGGGGTTATAGTTCTTTTCCACATTGGCGCGCACGTCTTTTTTCGCCTGCTCCACCACCTCGGGATTTGAAAGGCAGAGCTGGGTCGCCTCGCGGCTGCCGTCTTCCTGCAGCGCGTAATATTCAGGGTGCGCCGCAAAGAACTGATCTTCCGGCACGATGCCGTTGGTAAGGGAATGGCAGAACCAGATGTAATTCACCTTGCCGCCGTGCAGGTCTTCCAGCGGGCTGTAGGTACCGTTCAGGCCGTTGGCCAGCGAAAATTCCAGATCGTGGGGGCTTACCCAGTCCGTATCCGCGTACTCGAGCGTGGGGGTATAGGCGAACCAATAGGGCGTTTCCGGCGCGATCCGATCCATGTGCGGAACGGTCTTTACGTTGGTAGCGTAGATCTCAACGCCGCATTCCCGCCGCAGAAAACCGAACACACCGTTATATAATCCGCGGGCGTCGGCCGCTTCAATGCAGAACACCGTATCGTCCGCCGGCTTTTTTGTTTCGTCATAGCCGCGGCGCAGGCAATAGCTGCCCTTGGGCTGAGCGGCAAGGTTTTCTTTGATGGAAAGCGAAATCACGCCGCCCGCGGGTTCTTCCGGCAGCGTGTTCACGATTTCGGGCTTTGCGCCGGTGATCTCTTCAAGATACGTCTGCAGCCTTGCCGCGGCGTCTTTTTCCGCTTCGCCGGGCGCGGCGGGCAGCAGGATCTGCAGTCCGACGCCGGAGGCAGCGTCAAACAGCGGCGCGCTCTCAGCGAAAACCGCGCCGCACGTTCCGGTAAATAGCCCGGCCGTCAGGCATAGGGACAACAGAAACAGTATCGCTTTTTTTACGTTTTTGTTCATTTCAAGCATCTCCTTTTATTGTGTTCATTTTGTCAGGGAAGGATCTTTTCAAAACAAAAATCCTCAAAGCGGGCGGGTTCTTCGGCTTCACCTTTGAATACGAAGCACAGATGATGGGTTCCGTGGGTGTTTTCAAGGCGGCAGTCGAAGGTCTTGAATCTGTCGAAACCGCCGGTGTTACCGGCTTCCACATGTCCCAGCACCTTGCCGAAGGGGCTGTTCTCGCGGATCTCAACGGCGCAGGGCAGGGGATTTCCGTTTGCAAGCCGCATATGCAGCAGCGCGTTCTGCCGCATGCCGTTTACGTTCTGAAAATACAGATAAGAATTGTTCTTTATGCCGCGGATCTCAAAGCCCTCGGCGTTTTCCTTTTTAACGATCCCGTCCGACGCGGCAAAGAACCATTCGCCTTTGATCGCGTCCCATGCGGCGTCGTACTGCCCCACGCCCGCGGTGCGGATGAATTCGTCCGTAACGATATCGCCGTTATCTTTATAATGCGCGTATACGATCTTCGTGGTGCGGTAGTAGGGGTCGATCTCTTGGCCGGTGCCCCAGTTTTCGGGCACGCCGTAGGTGAAATAGGTCTGGTTGTGATAGGTGAAGAAGGTGCCGTGGTCGGTAGAGTAATCCTCACAGAATTTGCCGCGGTAGGTATAGGGGCCGTAGATATTATCAGCTACGGCGTAATCGGAGCAGTGAGAGTTGAGATAATACTTTCCGTTGTGCTTTGTGATCCAGCTGGCGTCGCTCATGTGCCATTTATCAAAAGAGATGGGATGCGGTTCCTCCGCCAGCGATATCATATCCTCGTTCAGCCGTGCGATGTAATAGGTTTTTCCGTATATGGCGTAGCCCCACATGATATAAGGGGTTTTCGCCTCGTCGTCGTCAATGAAAACGGTGGGGTCGTAAGAGGGGGTATCCGCCAGCCCCACCGGCAGCAGGGGCTTGCCGAGGGCGTCGCGGTACGGGCCTGCGGGGCCGTTCTCGCTTACGGCAACGCCGGTTTCCGATTGGGCCCTGCAGAAGTAGAAATAGTATTTGCCGTTTCTGTAAGCGGCGTCGGTAGCGTAGCACTCCGCGTTTTTGCCGAGAAAGGTATCCTCCGGCCGCAGGGTGTATTCGTGCTTCCAGTTTATAAGGTCATCCGAAGAAAAGATGCGCCAGTCGTCCATCGTAAAAATGGGTTGGCCGGGCCCCGGTCGTGGGTGGAGAACATATACGCCTTGCCGTTAAAGATATGCACGTGCGGGTCGCATGCGCCCTGATTCGGTATGATCCTCATTTGTTGCCTCCTTGTTTTATCTGTTTATCGGTGTTGATTGACATTCTCCTTTTCGGAGCGTAAAATATATACATTATATAGGAAGGGATTTTTTTTACATGGCGAAACGCACGTTCTGTAACCCCGTAAACATCAATTATCAGTATCAGCGCTATTTTTGCGGGCGGGAATCCGCCGACCCGGCCGTGGTGCTGTTTAAGGGAACGTATTATCTGTTTGCCTCGCACGGCGGCGGATACTGGTATTCCGACGATCTTGTAAACTGGTTTTTTATAGAAGTGGATCTTGAGAAACAGCCGCAGTTTGCTCTGTTTGCCCCTGCCACGATGGCGTACGGCGAGCGGCTCTACGTGGCCCATTCCCAGGGCGGGGATATGATGTATTCCGAAAATCCGATGGATCCGGATTCGTGGGTGAATCTGGGGCATCCCTATATCTGGAACGACCCCGCGCTGTTCCTTGACGACGACAGCAGCGTATATATGTACGACGGCCTGAGCAACGAGGAACCCCTGCGCGTGGCGCGGCTGGATCCCGCAAACAATATGGCGCTGCTGGAAGGGCCCGTCGATATCTTTCAATCTGATAAAGAGCGCCGCGGCTTCGAGCGCCGGGGCGACGCGAATGAGATCAACGATATGAATCCCCATCTGGAAGGGGCGTGGATGTATAAGGCAAACGGCAAGTATTATCTTACCTATGCCGTGCCCGGCACGGAATACGCCGCCTATTGCGATGGCTGCGCCGTTGCCGACAGCCCCATGGGGCCGTTTACATACTGCGAAAACAGCCCTGCCGTGTATAAGGCCACCGGATTTATGCGGGGGTGCGGCCACGGGTGTTTATTTGCGGATAAAAAGGGAAATCTGTGGAAGATGGATACGGTTTCCGTGGGTGTGAACCATATGTTTGAACGCAGGCTCTGCCTGTTTCCCGCAAAAATCGAAAACGGAAGGCTGTATACAAATACGCTCAGGGGCGATTACCCCATGTTTTATCCCCATGATACGGCGTTGCCGTTTGCGCAGGGGGACGCCGGTATGCAGCTGCTTTCCTATGGCAGAAAAATGAGCGCATCCTCTGTTTGCGGCGCGGGGCACGGGCCGGAGAAGGCCGCGGATGAGAACATGAAAACATGGTGGAGCGCCGAAAGCGGAACTGCAGGGGAGTGGCTGCGGATGGATCTCGGCAGAGTGTGCGAGGTGCGGAGCGTTCATATCAATTTCGCGGATCAGGATACCTCTCCCGCAGCCGGGCGGCATAACGGTTTTTCGTACCGCTATCTTCTTGAAGCCTCCAGTGACGGCGTCGTATGGCAAACGCTGGTCGACCGGCGGAACAGTAACGAGGATAAGCCCCACGAATACTTTGAACTCCCTTCGCCGCTGCAGCTGCGGTATTTCCGCCTCACGAACGCGGGCGACGTTCCAGCAGGGGGAAAGTTTGCCGTCAGCGGTTTACGCATCTTCGGTAAGGGCAGCGGGGCTGCGCCGTTAAAAGCGCCTGCATTTACGGCAGAACGGAATGCGGATGCGCGCGAGATGAAAGTGGAATGGAGGGCCGTTCCCGGCGCGGAAGGGTATTTTGTCCGTTTCGGCGTATCTCCCGAAGCGCTGCACACCCACTGGCAGGTGATCGGCGAAACACAGGCTGTGATCCGCTGCCTTACCGCGGGTGTGCGGTACTATGTACAGGTGGACGCGTATAACGAAAACGGCATCGCGCAGGGAACGGAAACGCAAACAGTTTGATCTGATCAAACCGGTTCATGTGACGCTGACAGAGCAAGCAGCTCTGTCGGCGTCAGTTTTTTTGCGCGTTCACCACAAAATCGCAGCTGTAGCCGTTCCATGTGGCGGTAACGCGGGTGGAGCCGTTGCCGATCGCGTAAACGGTGTTGCCGATGATGCGGATCAGAGAGGTATCGTAACCGGAGTATTTCACGCCTACAAGTACGGGGGTGTTGAAGTTATCGGAATCATAGGCGAAGATCAGCACGTTTGCGCTCTTTTCAACGGTAAGAACGGGGTCCTTTGCCGCAATGGTGATCACTTCCGGAATCGCTCGTTCCTTATGGGTCTCTACAGGAATCTCCAGATTCTGCTCTGCGCTTGCGTCCGTTTTCGGCGCGTCCGCCAGAGAGAGGCTCACTTTGTGCATGCGGGTGCCCCATGTGCCCCAGCCGGGGCCGTATGCGTAAGAGAGATATACCGGGTCGCCCGCGCAGATGTGCCCGTCGGCGCGGCCGGAGATGCCGCAGTTGTGCAGCTTTTTCGTCGTGTTGTTTTTTACAATACCGGCGGGGCGGAAGGTGAAACCGTCGAAGGATTCCCATACCGATATGTAGCTGTCGTCCGAAAAGCGTCTGGTGGTGCACACGGCTACAAATCTTCCGAATTCGTCTACGTATTTCACGTCTTTGGAATCGCCCACGTCGCCGATATCGCCGTAGGTATCGGGGATGGCTTCGCCGTGCTGAACAACGGTGGCGGGCCAGTTTTCATCCGTGGCGTCGGCAGTGCAAACCAGAACGGGGCCGCTCCAGTTGCTGTAAATAAACAGGGTATCGCCCATCAGCACAAACGAGGGCTCCATTGCGCCTGCAAGATCCGGGTTACCCTGCCAATCCAGAAGCGGTACGGGGTCGCCGCCCCAGCCGGAACCGTTCCATTTCTCATAGGGGCCTTCGGGGGTTTTGCTGCGGGCAACGTAAACGTCGTTATCCACGCCGCGCTCGTCCATGGTGGAGGTATATCCCACATAGTAATAGCCGCCGAATTTGATCACGCCGGGGTCGCAGGTGGAGAGGGCGTCCATCGAGCCTGCGGTGGGCTTTACGGCAACCGTCTCTTTGGTACGCAGCTTACCTTCATTATATAAGCGGGAGTAGGTGATCACGTCCCAGTAGCCGTAGGTGCCGTTGGCGGCGCTCCACAGATCGATGCTGCCGTCTTCGTTCAGGATCATGCTGGGCCCGTAGCGGTAGCCGCCGTAGATCTCGGCGGGGCAGTAGGTGTTCCAGCCCTCGTCCTGCGCTTCGATCTGCAGGTAAAGGGATTCGTCTCCGGCAGGGGTAACTTTGCCGGTCAGGTCGTTTGTTTGGGTGAAAGGCGCAAAGCCCGCGTTGCCGATGCCGAACACGGTGAGCATGATCAGCAGCGTTTTCAGAACCATATATAAATACTTCATATAACCGTCTCCTTATGAGATCATTTGTTGATCGTAATCACGCAGGCGGTTTCATCCGGAAGATGGCCCTGCGCATAAACATGATAACTGCCGGGGTATACGCGGCGTACGCCGTCCTCTCCGAACAGCGAAAAGCTCTCGTCGTTCAGCGTAAATTCCACTGCGCGGGATTCGCCCGGCAACAGATGAATGCGTTTGAAGCCCTTCAGGCGCAGCCGCGGCTGCTCCGGCAGCCCGGCGGAATCGATATACAACTGCACAACCTCGTCCGCTTCCGTTTCGCCCGTGTTCGTTACCGTAACGGCGGCGCCGTTTTCCGTCTGCCGCAGATCGGCATATGCGAAGGCGGTATAAGATAAGCCGAAACCGAAATCGTACAGTGGCTTGATTTTTCTGTACATATACGTGCGGCCGTTCTTCATCTCATAATCGTCAAACGGCGGCAGGTCTTCCGTTTTCACCGAGAATGCCAGCGGCAGCCTGCCGGAAGGGGATACCTTGCCGAACAGCAGATCCGCAACGGCCGTTCCGCCTTGTTCGCCGGGGTACCAAACGTCCAATATCGCCGCGGCGTTTTCCGCGATCCACGGTATCGCAACCGCGCTGCCGTTTTCCAGCACCACGATCAGATTCGGGTTGACGGCCTTCAGCTTCTTCAGCAGGTCGATCTGCTCTTTCGGCAGGGCGAGGTCGGGCTTGTCGCGTCCCTCTCGCTCATACTGTATGCCGAGGCCGATCACCGCGATCACGGCGTCCGCTTTTGCGGCGGCTTCTGCTTCGGCGGCAAATACGTCGTCCGCCGCCTCGTCCGGTGTGATCTGCCACGTAAGGGTGCAGGCCGGATGATCCGTATTTTTTACATATTTCAGCGTAAAGGATAATTTTTCGCCGCGTTTCAGGCGTATGGGGTCGCCGCATTCGTAGGCGCTGCCGTCAATGGAGAGTTTCGGCGGGGTGCATTTCGCGCTGCCCGCCGCGTTTACGCCGAAGCTGTATTCTCCGGTATAAGGCGCTTCGATCTCGCCGCGCCACAGAACGGAGAAGCTCTCGGTGGTGATCAGCGGATCCGGCATCTGGTCGCTCCATTTGAAATCCAGAACCGGGTCGGTCCTTTGTTTCGGCATGCCTGCAAACAGGGCGTTATCGTAATAACTGCCCTCCGCGCCGGGCGCGCCGTTATGGGAAAGATATGCTTCCGGCACCGTTTTGTAATCCGCGCCGGTTTCGGTGAACTGCCACGGGGTATAGATCACCTTTGCGTCTTTGTAAGCTCTGATCCCTTCGATGGGGGTAACGGGTTCGTGTACCGGTATGCCGCTGTAATCGCCGAACTGAGCCACGCCGGCGTTGTTGCCGCATACCGCCACGGTGATATCCTTCTGCCGCAGCGGAAGAATACCGTTGTTTTTCAGCAGCACGGCGGATTTTACCGCCGCTTCGTAGGCGAGTTCACCGTGGGCTTCGCAGGCGATTACGGAGAAGGGCGTTTTGTACCAGGGGAGGCTTTCGGGCGGATCGAACTGCCCGGCCTTGATGCGGGCGATCAGCACCCGTGTTACGGCTTCGTCGATGCGTTCCTCCGTTACTTTGCCCTGCTCCAGCGCCTGCGCGAGATATTGCCTGAAGAAGGCTTCGCCGCATTCCAGATCGATACCTGCGTTCAGCGCGGCTGCCGCGGCGCTCACTTCGTCCGGCGCTTTGTGGTGAGAATCCCATATGCTGCTCACGCCGCCGCAGTCCGATACCACGTAGCCGTCAAAGCCCCATTCCTCCCGCAGGATCTCGGTGAGCAGGCGGCGGTTTGCGTGGCAGGGTACGCCGTTTATCGCGTTGTACGCGGCCATCACCGCCTCCGGATGGCCCTCCTGCACCGCAATGCGGAAGGGCTCAAGGTGATACTCCCGAAAGGTTTTCTCGCTCATCACCGCGTTGCATGAGAAGCGGTTGTGCTCTTCGTTGTTTGCTGTAAAGTGCTTCGGGGTGGCGATGGCTTTCAGGCGGTTTTCATCTTTACCCTGCAGGCCGCGCACGAATGCCGCGCCCAGCTTGCCCGCAAGGTAGGGGTCCTCGCCGTAGGTTTCGGCGGTTCTGCCCCAGCGGGGATCCCGCGCCAGATTCAGATCGGGGCTCCAGAAGGTGAGCAGGCCGTTATAGCGCCCTTCGTAGGGCTTGCCTCCGTTTTCCTCTTCCGCGCCGAAAAAATACTTTGCGCGGGCTTCGGTGGAGGCGGCGTCCGCGATCTCTTCCAACAGTTCGTCGTCAAACATGGCGCCGAAGGCGATGGCCTGGGGGAACACGGTGAATTTGCCGGGCCGCACAATACCGTGCAGCGCCTCGTTGCCGTGGTAATATTTGGGGATATTCAGCCGCTTTATTTCTTCGGCGGTTTCGATGATCAAGCCCAGCTTTTCTTCCAATGTGAGCTCGCGGACCAGCGCCCGGGCGCGTTCGCGTACTTCAGGTGTCGTTTTCATTATATCCGTCCTTTCAGCCTGCTTTCTGAATCAGCAGAACCATATCCGTATCCGCGGGGCGCACGCCTGCAAACCATGTGCCCATGCCGGAGGCCTTGAAGGCGCCTTCACCCACGTATTCGCCGTTGATGGGGTCAAACCAGCGGTAGGTGTATTCCGCGTAGGGCTTCAGGCTGCCCACGGTGCCGGTCAGCACGCCGCCGTAGCCCTCGGTGTTGAGCCGTTCGGCGACGTCGGGGTTGGTGTAAGAGTAGAAGTAAACCACCATTTCGGTGTTCTCTTTATTGCTGGCGCAGTAGGAATATACATTGGAAGCGGGCACAAAATAGGCCCAATTGTTGAAGCGGGGGATCAGATTGTACCATTCAATCTCTTCCATAAAGCTGCGCATATAGCCCATCTGATAAGAGGAGGGATACTCCAGCGCGTCCTGCCATGTGGCGGCCTGTTTTTCGGCGGGTGTGATCTCGTCTACGCCGTCGTCGGAGGAGATATCGATCTGGAAGGAGTTATTATACGCCCATGTGGGCTGGCCGCCCCAGGCGCAGCCGTACAGGCCGGTGAGATAAGAGGCCCATGCCTGCGCTCTTGCGCCGAAATTCTTGGTCCAGAGATAGCAGTAAAGGCCTTCAAAATTGACAACGGGTTTGCCCTGACCGTTGTACCAATAGTCGCGTGCGGACATATAGTCGTCACGCTTTGTAAGGTGCGGGTGCCACTGCGAGGCGTACATGGTGTGCGCCTTTACGTTGCGGAATGCGGAGGGCTGCGCGCCGGGGTAATAGATCATGCGCACTTCGCCGGTGCCGAGGCCGTTGCCGTAGGCTACGGTATCTCCGGTGCTCTCCTGATGCGCGGTAAGGGGATGGTCGTAAGGATCGTACTTGCCGAGATACTCCGCCAGGTATTTATACGGATTGTTTACCGCGTTCCATTCGGAGTTTTCGTCCTGATACGGGTCGTTGTCGCATTCCTGCCCCAGCGTCCAGATGGTGGGATAAGCGCTGTAGCGCGCGATCCAGTAGCGGGCGAGCTTTTCCAGATAGGCCTTTGCTTCATCGGAGAGATCGGGCATGGTTACTCTCTTGGTGCCGAGCATGCCTGTAAGTTTCGGTTCGGTCCAGCCGCCGTGGGCGCGGATCAGCGGAGACATACCGGAAAGCGGCCAGAAATATTCGGTGTTGGCGTGGGTCAGACCGGATTCTGCAATGATCTGAAAATGCTTATCGATGTGGTGGAAACCTTCCATGTCGGCGTCGTCCACGCCGTCGATGATGTTGGCCTTGTAGGAACCGGGCTGGCTCTGCCATACGGTAAAGCCCTGCGATACGCGTTTTTCGCAGATCGTCTGCACCATCTCATAGGTCTCGTCGCCCAGCTGCCAGTGGGTGTCGCCCAGATAATAGAAGGGGGTGCCGTCGTCGTAGGTCAGGTATTTTTCACCGTAGCGGGTGGTTACAAAGCCGTGCTGATATACGGCAAGGTCGCCGGTGTAAGCGGCGCAGTTCACCGTTGCGGTTTTTCCGTGCAGCGCGGCGTTCGCTGTATCGGAGCATACGGTTCTGC
>CAMOVW010000060.1 GCA_946627725.1 uncultured Clostridia bacterium | reverse complement strand
ATTTTACTTGGGGTTTCGAGGTCTCGTTTCTTACTTAACTGTCAAAGACGGGATAATAACTATATCACATAAAGGGCATGACTTCAATTCTTTTTTTTCGTAGAATCCCCTTATATGCCTATATAAAATGAATGTTTGGTAACAAAAAAGCCCTCGTATGAGAGCTGTTCTGTTCTGATAATAATTGTTGAAGGTCAACCTAATTATTTTGCATTATTTCCGCGTTCACCCCTTTTTCCAAATAGTATACAGTCTTGCTAAAATCGTCTCTGTTAGCTGTCATCGGAATGAGCGTAGAATTATAAAAATACATATAGAAAGCATTAAACAGATTCGCATTTAACAATAGTAGCGTTTTCAAGTCGTTCAATGAAACAGCATACTTTTTGAAGAACTCATCTAAATGCTTGATATCGACATCTTGGTGAGCATAGAACTTATCTCTTTGTGTTTTTAAGTTTTTTATTATGTTATCACAATCCGAGATTCTTTTTTTTGATTCACTTATCAACGCTTCAATGTTTTTATAAAAGTGCTCATCTGCTTGCAGGCTGAATAAATCATCCATTTCATTGGCTACTATACTGCGTGTGTTGTCCAACAAATGAATATTTTTCTCTAACGTGTTAATAAAGCCAAATATCCCATCGCTTGTCGTGCTGGGATCATACATCTTATATGTTTCGATAAAAAGAAATTGTATGCAGCAAGAAATAACACATTGATAATAAGCTGGCGATATGTTGATCAACTCATTATGTTTCTGTTGAAAATCACGTAACTGCATAATAACAGAATATGCCTGATTCGTTTGAATCATACAATCTGATATCCTGCTCAGTCTTATTTTATTTTTCTCATAAAAGACGTCGTCCATATTATCCCCTAAAACATAGCTTAAAAATCATCTTGGATTGATGGCAATGGTCAGCTCTCCTCCAAGTGCAGCCGCAATTCGTTCCAACGTGCCCACGGAGGGGTTTGCGGTACCGCGTTCGATTTTGGAAAGATCGGATTGGTCGATCCCGGTCAGGGCGGCAAGTTCCTTTTGGGAGATACCGGCGGCGGCGCGGGCTTTGGAAACGGCGGCGCCCTCCCCCCCCGCCGCCCCGCCGCCCGGCCCGACGCGGCGTGGAGCGGGACGGTCTGCGTGCGGACCGTTTCGCCGTCCTCCCAGATCGTTTCGGTTTCAATATCCAGATCGTCGTTCCAGATGATGCCGTAAGCGCCAATCAGTTTCCCGGAAAGGAACAGATCGCGATCCTCCAGCGCCTTAAGCTGCGGATATTTCGGGAACAGCACGCGCATATCGTAACGCTTGACTTCACCGGATTGGAACGTCACTTCCAGAGCCGTGCCTTCCAGAAAGCGCAGTTCGATTGCCTTATGAAACATCCGTATCACCTCTTTTATGGTATTATTTGAGCGGCGGGAGCTTGATATACTTTTCGGTTTCCCACATTTCAAGCAGTTCTTTTTGATATTTCAGAATAAACTCCTTTACGAGCGCCTTTGCTTTAGGCGGGAAATCTCCTTCCATGATCTCGCCGGTTTCGATCAGGAACGGCGCGTCGAAATCGTTTGTGATCGCATGGACGTGCGGCGGGTTATGCTCTTTGTTGCGCAGATACATAACGATAATGATTCCGTAAAAATGACTGATTGTAGGCATAAATATTTCCTCCTATTTTTCTGTCAATCTTATTATAGGGGATATATCCCTTTTTGTCAATACATTTACATCATTTCTATGATAACAGCATTCGGAACGGCTCGTATATCATTTTCGATATTATCCCTCATTGGTAAGGATGAGGTCACCAGTTCAATTCTGGTTAGCAGCTCCAAAATCCCACGCGAACGCGTGGGATTTTACTTTTTCACTTTTCACTCTTCACTGAGCTGGCCTCTGACCTAAACGGATCGTTGAATACTGATTCAACAGCACATTCCGTGCGTATAGGAAACGGTGGTATAACAACACGGTGCGGTGTATTATGTGACCGCTGTGACCGTTTGTGACCGGTCACACTATGGTACCTGAAAAAACGCTTATTACTATAAATAAATAGCGGTCACAACGGTCACATTTATATTTATTTGTTGATATATCAAAAGATCCGGGGGTTTTGCACCGGTCACAAAACCGGTCACAGAGCGGTCACATTGCGGCAAAAACGGTCACAGGTTTCATGATACCTTCCCCATTGTTCCCACATTCCCAGAAAAAAAGCTCGATCCTTGAAAAACGGTTTTCGGTTATCTGTACCGTGTTGCTTTTTGCGGACAGATAAAGTATAATACAGAAAACAGTCCCGCGATGCTGCGCGGGGAAAGGATGAGAACGATGACGCTGAAAAAGAAGACGATACGAAACGTATGCCTGTTTCTTGCGATCTTTACGGGGCTTTTGATCACAGCCACGTTTACGGACCTTCAGGTAAGCAGGATACTGACAAAAAACGTACTGCAGCCCGGCAATTACTACACAAACCACTTTTACGGCGCGATGATGGAAACCGTAGGCACCTGCCCGGAATACCTTGTTGGGGCGCTGATGGCGCAGATCATATTCTGGTACGCGCTGCGTGTGCAAAAAAAAGGCGCGTTGCAAACGGCGCTGTGCTGTGTATCTTTGGCGGGCGCGGTGACACTGTACGCCATGTGGTATAACGAAGTGATGAACTACATCCTCCGCCGGTTCGATTTGCCGGAGGGCCGCCCCGCCTTTATCTGGGGCGTGATCGTATTTCTTGCGCTGCTCACGCTGCTGCTGGGCGCCCTTGCGACGCGGAATTTTTCAGATGAGAGTTTACAGAAGCTGATCCGCTTTGCGGCGGTATCCTGCGTGGCGATGGTTATTGCCATACTGATCGTACAGGGGCTGAAGATCCCCTTCGGACGGATGCGTTTCCGCGCAATGAACGTGATCGGGGACGATTCCGGTTATACCCGCTGGTATATTATCGGCGGACAGCCGGATAAAGCATGGATGCGCGCCACCTTCGGCACCTCAGACGCGTTCAAGAGCTTCCCCAGCGGCCATACAAGAGACGCGGCAGCAACCTTCTACCTTGCCTCTATGGCAGAAGTACTGGGGCTGGGCAAAAAGAAAAAAGCCGCCCTGTGGTGTTTTGCAGTCTTGTTTACCGGCGCGGTGGCGCTCAGCCGCATTATGGTAGGCGCACACTTCTTCTCAGACGTGCTTGTGGGCGGCACCGTGGGGTTTCTGTGCTGTGTTCTTAGTAAAGAATTTTTTGTGGACGGAGCAATACACGTTAAGGCGCTGAGAACTTAAAACGTCTTACTTTTCAGTAAAATCTCATATAAAAGTTTTACGGCAGCCGTGGGTGGCTGCCGTTTTTCGTTTAGTTATTTCCCAATAACGGGATAGGTTTGTCAGGGTTCTCGGGTTCGACCGTTACGTTCAGATCGGCGTCGATATGGGCAAAATAGCGGTAGGTTTCTATCCCTGTGATCGGAGATTCGGCTGTGACCGTAAAGGCCGTATCCCCCGGCTTTAAGCCTATTAATGTGAATATCACCTTAAACCCCGCGCCGGTCATCTGATCATGCTTCGGGCTGTTATATACCTTATCGCCGCGATAAGAGAGCACCGAAGCATCCTCAATCTCCATGGTAAATGACGGTCCGCCGCCGTCAAACGAATGAAAGATCAGTGTGGCGGGATCCGCGGCTGCAGAATCGCTTTCTGTTTGAGAGAGATCCGTACCCCTCGTCACGGATTCCCCTGCCGACGGTACGGCAGGGGTTGTGGTAAACGTCTGATCTTTTTTATGATTGTTGCATCCGAAGAAGTTCAGTATCAGAAACCCTCCCATCAGTGCAACCAGCACGTTTCGTGCGGCTGTTGTCATACTTTTTTCAGTTCCACAGAGCAAGCGTCGTCCGAAGGCTGCCCGCCGCCGACATACAGCCGGATACCGCCGTCCGGCTCCACACGGCTGCCGTCCGCCAGCACGGCCTTCAGCCAGAAACGGTCGATCTCAAAGGTTACCGTTTCCGTTTCGCCCTTTTTCAAAAATACCGGCGTTACTGCGCAGAGCTGAAGGTTGGGGGTGGAGGTGCGGCTATCCGTATATTTTGCGTAGCACTGCACTTTCTCTTTGCCGTCCATTTCACCCGTATTGGAAACCGCAACGGTACATACGATCTTTTTTTCATTTTGCGAAAGCACACGGAAATCGCCGTAAGCAAACGAAGTGTAACTTAAGCCGTAGCCGAAAGGATACAGCGGCTCGCCCTGATAGAAACGATAGGTGCGGTTCGTCATATCGTAATTCTCCATATCCGGAATCTCGGCGTCCGCACGGTAGAAGGTGATGGGCAGTTTACCCGCGGGAGAGAACTCCCCTGCCAATGCCCGCGCCACGGCAAGCCCGCCGAGGGCACCCGGGTACCACGCGTGAATGATCGCCTTTGCGTGGGCGCGCACTTTATCGCCCAGATCCACGCAGCTGCCGCACATCACAACAACCACTACGTTTTCGCACACGTCGCATACGCGGTCCGCAAGGTCCATCTGGCAGGCGGGCAGCGCAAGGGTCTTTCGGTCTCCGAAATCGGTAAACTCGTTTGCATAGCCAAGGTCCTCGCCCTCAACATTCCGGTCCAGCCCGAGGCAGAGCACGGTAAGATCGGCGTCCTGCGCCGCGGCAAGGCCCTCGCTGGTGAGATCGTAGAAGCCGTCCCACCGGGAATTGGGCTGCTGATGAATGCGGGAACCGTCCGCCACCGTAATCTCGGCATTTGCGAACAGCCTGCGGACGCCGTCCGCCACCGTTACGTATTCATCCGCATGGCCGTAATAATTGCCCTCCAGCGCGGTTACGCTCATGGCGTTGGGGCCCACCACCGCGATCTTGCGGGGCGCGGTTTTATCCAGCGGGAGGAAACTGTTTTTGTTCTGCAGCAGCACCAGCGTTTCTTCGGCTGCGCGCAGGTTCAGCGCCTTATGCGCTTTGCAGGACAGGGCGGAAAACGGGATATCGGCATAGGGGCGGTCCGCTTCAAACTCGCCCAGCATCACACGGATGGTATACAGCCGCACCGCAGCGGCGGTGATCTCTTCTTCCGTGATCAGGTCTTCTTCATAGGCTTCGATCAGCGAACGGTAAGCGTCGCCGCAGTTCAGCTCGCACCCCGCCTTCAGCGCGCAGGCGGCAGCCTCGGTACGGCTTTCAACATAATGATGCCCCTCAAAAATATCGTTGATGGCGCCGCAATCGGAAACGAAATAGCCCTTGAACCCCCACTGCTGCCGCAATATCTTCATCAGCGCGGGGCTGGCGCAGCAGGGCTCGCCGTTGGTACGGTTATACGCGCCCATCACCCCGGCAACGCCGCTTTCCACACATTTTTCAAATGCGGGCAGATAGGTTTCCGCCATATCTTTGGGACTCACCAGGGCGTTGAACACGTGGCGCTTGCCCTCGGGACCGGAATGGGCCGCAAAATGCTTTGCGCAGGCAGTAGCCTTAAAGAATTCGCCGTCCCCCTGAATACCGGCGACGTAGGCTTTTGCGATTTCCGAGGTCAGAAACGGATCTTCACCGCAGGTTTCCTGCCCACGGCCCCAGCGGGGATCGCGGAAGATATTGATATTGGGCGCCCAATAGGTAAGCCCCTTAAAGATGCCGTAATCACCGTAGGAAACGCTGCGGTTGTACTTTGCCCGTCCCTCGGTGGAGATCGCATCCGCCACCTCATGCACCAAAGGCGGATCGAAGGTGGCAGCCATGCCGATGGACTGCGGGAATACCGTAGCCACGCCCGCGCGGGCCACGCCGTGGCAGGCCTCGTTCCACCAGTTATATTCATGTATGCCGAGCCGCTCAATTGCAGGGGAATCGTATAACAGCTGGGTCATCTTTTCTTCCGCCGTCATCTGCCCCACAATGGCTTGGGCGCGTTGTTTTGCCTGATCATAATCCATAAACACGGTTCCTTTCCGGTTCAAAGTTACCTCAATCATACCACATATTACGCGCCTGCGCAAGAATCATATTTGTTTTTTCGGAGAAGATACTTTATTTTTGTTAATAAACGTGATATGATTATTGTATCTCAATCAAAGGAGCATGATACCGTGAACATATTGGTGCTGAACGGTTCCCCCGCCGGAGAAAACAGCATTACACTGCAAACCGTGGAATACATCAAAAGCCGTTTCCCGGAAGAAAATTTCCGGGTGATCCACCCGGGGCAGCGGATAAGGGCGATGGAAAAGAAATTCGAGGAATGCGAACAGGCGCTGAACGAGGCTGACCTGCTGCTCTTCTGCTACCCGGTATATACCTTTCTGATACCGGCGCAGCTGCACCGGTTCATTGAGCTGATCAAGGAGCGCGGCGTAAAGCTTGCCGGCAAATACGCAACGCAGATCAGCACGTCAAAACACTTTTTTGACGTTACCGCCCACAGCTTTATTCAGGAAAACTGCGATGATCTGGGGTTAAAATACATCCGCGGCCTTTCCGCCGACATGGAGGATCTGCTCACAGAAACCGGCCGTAAGCAGGCTGTGGATTTCTTCCGCTTTATACGCTGGAATATGCAGGAAGGGCTGCGCGAACCGGTTTGCGCTGCGCAAACGGCAGCCTCGCCCGACGCGCCCGTTGTACGCCCAGGCGAGCCGAAAGCCAAAAGAAAACCCGGCGTAGCAGTTGTGGTGGCGGATCTGACCGGGGATACAGACGGCCGCTTGGCGGCGATGATCGAACGCTTCCGCAATACGTTTGCGCTTGAAACCAAGCTGGTGGATCTGGCCGCATTCCCCTTTGCAGGCGGGTGCCTCGGGTGCTTCAACTGCGCCGCCGACGGCAAGTGTATCTATAAGGACGGTTTTGACGATTACCTGCGAAACAACATCCAGACGGCGGACGCTATCGTTTACGCTTTTACGGTGAAGGACCACTCTATGGGATACCGCTTTAAGCTCTACGACGACAGGCAGTTCTGCAACGGCCACCGCACCGTTACCATGGGCAAGCCGGTGGGATATCTTGTAAAAGGCGATCTGCGGCGGGAGCCGAACGTATCATTATTGCTGCGCTCCCGCGCAGAAGTGGGCGGAAACTTTCTTGCGGGCATAGCGCAATCCGAAATCAACGCGGAAGAAGAGATCGACGGGCTTGCAAAAACCCTGTTTTACGCGATGGAGCAGCATTATCAGCCCCCGGCGGATTTCTACGGCGTGGGCGGAATGAAGATCTTCCGCGATCTGATCTACCAGATGCAGGGCATGATGAAAGCCGACCATAAGTTTTACAAGAAAAACGGTTTTTATAACGACTATCCCCAGAAACACAAAGGCAAGATTGCAGCCATGTACCTTGTGGGCGGCATGATGACCAACAAAAAGCTGAAAAAAAAGATCGGCGGCAAAATGACCGAAGGCATGCTGATGCCCTATAAAGCGGCGCTGAAAAAAGCGGACAAGAATAAAGAATAAGAAAAAACCGGCGATCCGAGCAGCGGAAAGCCGGTTCCTTTTTATATGAGCAGTATAAAACAAGGTTATTTTGTAAAGAACATACGGATACGTTCGGCAACGGACTTGAGCCATGCAAGAATGCGCTCAAAAAAGCCGGTCTTTCCATCTTCTTCGGCTTCACTTTGCGCATACTGCCGCGGGCTGCCGGGCAGGACGCGGATACCATCCAGAATCATATCGGCGTTTTCACCTTCAAACGAGAATACGATACGCTGCACCTCCGAAAGCTTTCCGCTGCCGAGAGAAATGCCCGCTGCGCCGAACGGAAGCAGTGAATCAAGATCGAATTGCAGGGTATGCCATGCGCCGTCCGCGGGAAGCGTAACGCCGGTATAATCCGTACTGCTGCATACGGGGGTATAATAGGTGAGCGCGCCTGTATAGAAACGGATCTCATTCAGGCGGATCTCCCGTTTGCCGCAATTCTGAACGTTGAGAAGCAACGTATGATAAGAAGAATAATCCCCGTCCGCATTATCAAACACCACGGTTTCAAGCTTATTCTTAACGCTGATATTCGGAGAGACCGTAAACCGGTAAGCGCTTGCATGGACGCGCATTGCCGCGAGCCCCTCGCAAACGATGCCGTTTTCCTGCGCCACAGTACAGTTTGACGCGCTCCAGCTGTCAATATACCCGGGAGATACCGTGTCGCTTTCAAAGAAACGGGCGTCGTCGCAGTTCATCCATGCGTTATCGGCATAATGACGTTTTATTTCTTTGCTGTTGATTCCGAATGAGGCCGCGGGAAGATACGGCGCGCCGCCAAAGGAGCTCCATAGATTTGCCCGTTCACTCCAGCCGTAAACCGCATAGGTTGCCGCAGCCGGTTCGGGAACATATGGACTGAACACCCGAACCGTGTTTTTATCCACGATCTCAGCCTGCGCTTCTACAGCGATCCCGTCCGCACCGCAAACGGCAAATCCGCGGGGGACATCAGAGGCAAAGCAGAGGCCGTCGCCGGTGTTCTCAAAAGTGAGGTAAACACTATCCCCTTCTACTCTGCCGCCGGTGCATACGGCAGCGCCCGCGGGCTGCGCCGCGCCGTGTACAAGCGCTTCCGCAGATTGACACATCCGCCGCCCGATCGGCTTTTTCGTCATGGGATGGATCGCCCCCATCTCATTGAACGCCAGCGACAGATCGTAGATAGGAATCATCGCCCTGCAGGAGGGATCCTCCTTCGCCAATGCGGTGAACGTCTCGTTGAACGCGGTAACGCCGAAAGGCCCGTTTGGGTAGATATAATAAGCGATCTGGGTAAAAACAATGGGAAGCTTGCCTTCCGTATAACCGAAATCGGATGTATAGCTGTTTTGCATCAGGTTGAAGAAGCTGCTGTAGTAATCCGCAGAATGGTCAAAAATCAGATCCGTACAGCCCTGATACCAGATTGCGCCCTCCGGGCGGAAATGCGTTAACGGCGCAATATTTGTGTTATATAGATTTGTCATATCATACAACAGGCTTCTTTCGGGATCGCTCCAGCGGGATTCATCAAAATACCGGCCTTCATTGATCAGGTGCGATTTTACCGTGGGGTCGCCGTCGATTGCGGCTCTCGAAACCCATGAAGCGATCGCGGAACCGCCTACCGCGGCATTCAGGACGCCCACGGGCATATGCAGGTCTTTCAGCATCTCCTCCGCGAAAAAGTACGCGACAGCGCTCATCTGATACACCTGCGAAGAATCCGCGGTAAACCAGCTGCATCCGGGGATATCCGTCTGCGGCAGATAAGCAGTGCGGTAACCGCCGTTTTCGTATGGGACAGGGATCTGAAGCACATGGATATCCGCCGAACCGGTTCTGCCGGCCGCCTCCATCTCTTTGCCCTCCGGCGTCTTATTCAGATAGTATTCCATGTTGCTTTGGCCAAAGGCAAGCCACAACGCGCCGAACACCACGTCGGTAAGCGAGGCAAATTCAGCCCCATCGGCGGATAAACGTACCGTATACCGCTCAAAGCTGCCTTCCGGCGCAGGAACAGAAACCGAAAAAACGCCGTTTTTCGCAGTCCCCTCTCCGGATGCGGCGAGCGCACCGGCGCTGTTATAAAGCGAAACTTTCACGTTACTTCCGGTTTTTGCTTCGCCTGCAAATACGGCGTCCCGCTTCTGCTGGAACAGCATACCGGAGGCATACACGTTATACAAACGCGGAACGGTTTGGGCATTTACGGCAGGCACAGACAAAACAAGTACGATACAGGCAAGAATAATTGAAACCACTTTCTTCATAAAAGAGAACCTCCAGACGGCCGCATTCGATCTCACGATGATTATTATACACGATCCGTGCATAAAAATGAAGCGATAATTAAAAATATTTTAATTATTTGTTGAAAAACTGAAAAAACCGTGATAATATAAAAATCAGTGTCGTCCCCTGTATTCCCAAATCAGAAAAAGGAGAAGTTACGCGCTTATGCTCCTGAAGAAGACATCTGCGATCCTTGCAGTCTCCATCCTTCTGCTCGCCTCCTGCACAAAACTGACGGGACCAAAAACTATAATGGATTCCGGCGATCAAACGTCTTCGGTTGAAACGACTTCGCCGGCGATCCCTGCGGAGTCAACCGAAATTAAAGAACTTGCTTACAGCGAATTCGATACGGAAACAGAGCAGAATCTGCAGAATATCACAACATCGTATAAACCTACGGCGGTACAGGTTGCTTTTCTTGATTGGAATACCATTTATACATATTGTTACGGCTATGCGGAAAAGTATTCGAGGCGCGCCGTTACCGACGATACAAAGTACCGGATCGCATCGCTGTCGAAGCTGATCACGGCGATGGTCTTTATGGCGGCGCAGGACCGCGGATTGGTGGATGACGAAACAGACATTTCGGAGTATTTCGGAGAGCCGTGCTACAATCCTCTTTATAAAAACATAGCGATCACCCCGTCGATGCTGATGACGCATCTCTCGTCCGTTGCAAGTGAAATTCACTATATTCTGCGAAAAGGGCTGCTTTCTTCAGGCAGATTTTACCTCAGTACCGAACCTGGGAAGACGTACAGCTATTCCAACACAGGATACGGAACCTTGTCTTGTTTGCTGGAACGAGTTACGCAGCAGCCGTTTCCGGATCTTGCGGAGGCATACCTGTTCGACCCGATGCAGATCGACGCAGCCTACACCTGGGACCGTTTAGACGACGGAACCGACATCGGCGCCTTGTACGGAGAAAGCGGAGGGATGACCGTAAACACGGTACGCAGCATCAGAACGGATCCGCTGGGCATGGGGCTTCGTATTTCTTACGGGAATCTGCTGATCTCGGCAAAAGATTATGTAAAACTGCTGGGATTGCTGATGTACGACGGGCGGGACTTTAACGGAAAGCAGATTCTTTCATCTTACGCGGTTAACGAGATGCTGGAAAGGCGGTTCACCCAGAATATGTTCGGCGTTGCTTACGGCAGCCAGATCCAGACAAATGTGATTGAGGGGACCACCGTTTACGTTCACACCGGCTCCGCCAACGGGATGTTTTCCGCTTTTGTGTTCGATCCGAAGGCAAAAAAAGCCGCAGTTGTGCTTTCCACCGGCGAGGGGCGCAGAATGAATCCCGACAACGAAATATACAGCCTGTGTCTCGATCTTATCACGGAAGCATGGGGGCAGAATTCTTAAAGGTCGGTTCGCTGCTGATACAATATAGTTTGGCCGATCCCGCTTTATGGGTCATTTTACAATATAGTTGAACAGATCAAAGTTTTTGAATCCCATGTCTTCAAGAATTCCCTTGCTGCGCGCGCGATCCGCTTCGCTGTTATAAGACGGAATCAACGGGATACGGATCGTTACCCTTTCCGGCGAAACTGCATGGGCGAGGAACCGAAGGTTCCGTATCACGTCGGCGTTGTCCCCTCCGGTATAGCTGCGATAGATCTCCGCATCCAGAGTTTTGATATCCACAATAAAAGCGTCGATACAGCCCGCCGCTTTTTTCACATTCTGCAGCGGTACGTTCAGCGACGTTTCCGCTGTGAGCCTCCACTTTCCTGCGATCAGACCGCGGAAGGCCTCTATAAAATCCGTATGAAGAAGCGATTCTCCGCCGCCGAAGCACAAGCCGCCGCCGGTAGCCTGATAATAGAGATCGTCAATTCTTGTATAATCCAAAAGCGCCTCCGGAGTGATCCATTTCGGGGGCTTTTTTTGTAACAGATTTCGGTTGATGCAGTATTTACATTGCAAAGGGCATCCCGCGCCCGCAACAAGCGTGGTAACGCCTGCACCGTCTGTTTCCATCCGCAGACGCGCAATACCGAGCAGCGGATATAAAGGAGAAGAATCACTCATCGGCAAACGGCGCGTCGACGCCTTCGAACGCGGGCAGCGTTGCGGTATCCTCCTGCGGGGCTTCCGTATAGGCTACGTCACCCTCAAGCGTTTGAACCTCTTCACCGGAAAAAGGCTCGGCGATCTCACCTTCAAGCGGTTCCGGCGGGCACGCAGTAACGGGATCTGTATCATCCGGCGCAATGGCGCCTGCGATATCCGTTTCCGTGTAAGGCACGTCGCCTTCGAGCACCGTCGTTTTTCCGGCGATCGTACAGCCCGCGGCGGATGCGATCAGCCCCACGGCAACGGCGGATACGGTAACTTTCATACCGAGAGAACGCTTCTTTTCGAGCTGACGCTCAAGATAACGGACCTCCTCCTCGCACTTGGGGCAGGTACCTTTGCAGTCGCCTTTATACCTGCAATCCTCCGTTTGAAACGGGATCCCGTTTTCCGCTGCGATGCTCCAACGTATTTCACGCAGCATTCTGCACTTGTTTTTACCGGTCATTTTCGGCAGCTCCTTTCACAAGAAAAAGTTCTCTGTATATAAGACGGTTCAAACACCAAAAGTGTTGCAGACCGACCGGCAGCGGATCACTCATCCTCTTCATCCGGCGCGTCTGTTTCCATCTCGCGCTTTCCGGTCAGCGCGCTGAAGGCGGAACCGATCAGGCTGCCCACAAGGGATTCAACCTTTTCCCCTTTGAGCAGGCTCATTGCTTCCTTCTTCGTCTGGCTGTCCGCGGCGCGGTAGAGCTCCACCAGCTTACGCTCTGTGGAGGTCACCTTCATGGAGGTGGTATTCGCGCCTGCCGGCGGTTTTGACGCGGATGACGAAGCGGAAGAGGATGAAACGCCCTTTGCCGCGTCCAGCAGAGATTTCTGCGTAACGCCGGTGGCTTTTGCGATCTGTTTGAGCTGATCTGTTGTAAGTGTTTTTTCGCCGCGTTCCGCTTTACTGATATCGGATGCGGAACAGTTTTTCACCTTTCGCGCCAGCTGTTCCTGTGTGAGACCGGTGTCGGTTCTGGCAGCCCTGATCAGCTGCCCCAGTTTTTTCGCGCTTGCCATAAGATGCCCTCCGTGCCTTTTTTTATTGATTATAACATATCCACGCCGAAAAAACAGTACCTGCGCAACATTTTTACGTAAAAACATTTTTATTAGGTCTTTTATAATGCTTTTCGGTATGATATAATAAGCGGGAATCCTTAGAATAAAACAATGTGAGGTTCTTCATGGTTACGATCAGAAACGCCTGCCCGGGCGACGCCGAAGCGCTTTCGGAAATATACGGTTATTACGTACGGGAAACCGCCGTTACGTTTGAATACGAAGCCCCTTCCCCTGCCGATTTTCTGCGCAGGATGGAAGAGATCATGATGTTCTGGCCGTATCTTGTATTGGAAGACGACGGTAGGATCGTCGGTTTTGCGTACGCTTCTCCGTTTCATGAAAGGGCGGCCTATGCATGGTGCTGCGAGGTGACGATCTATTTATCCCCAAATGATACGCGCCGCGGGTACGGGCGGCTTTTGTACGGCGCGCTGGAAGAAGCGCTGGTTGAAATGGGGATTCTGAATCTTTACGCCTGCATCGGCGTACCGGAAAAAGAAGACGCCCGGCTTACGAACAACAGCGCCGGTTTTCACGAGCACGTCGGATACCGCAGGATCGGCGAGTTCAGGAACTGCGGATTCAAATTCAACACCTGGTACCATATGATATGGATGGAGAAAATATGCGGCGATCATAAGGCTCCGCCGAAGGCATTAAAAGCCTATCGGCAAACAAAATCATTTATGCGCTATTGCGCCGAATAAGAACGGAGGGATCTCTTTGACGCAGGATGAACGATTGATACAAATCACACCCACACAGCGGCAGCTGAAGCATCAGCAGCTCGAATTTTACGCCTTTATTCATTTTACGGTAAACGCGTTTACCGACAGAGAATGGGGCGACGGAACGGAAAGCCCGTCGGTTTTTAATCCTGTAAAACTGAACGCGGAGCAATGGACGGAGGCGATCGCAGCGGCAGGCATGAAAGGGCTGATCCTCACCTGCAAGCACCACGACGGCTTCTGCCTCTGGCCCAGCCGATATACA
>CAMOVW010000059.1 GCA_946627725.1 uncultured Clostridia bacterium | reverse complement strand
GTCTTGCAAAGCGGGAGCACGATGAGGATCAGCGCCCGGCGATCAAAAACGATCTGCCGATCGCGGACTACGACACGGTCTTTATCGGATACCCGATGTGGTGGTACACCTTCCCGATGATCATTTACACCCTGTTTGAATCCTATGACTTCGCCGGAAAAACGGTCATCCCCTTCAACACGCACATGGGCTCCGGCGACGGCGGTACCTATGAGACAGTCAAACAGCTTTGCCCGAAAGCAAAGGTTCTGTCAGGACTTCCGGTCGAAATGTCCGACGCCGAACGCGGCGTTACGGAAAAAATCAGCCGCTGGCTTTCCGAAATCAATTATTGAAATTACGGAGGAAACACAAATGAAAAAGACAGTATCCCTTATTCTTGCAGCCCTATTCCTGCTCTCCCTCGCCGCCTGCGGCGCGGTCAGAAACGAAGAACAAAGCACAAGCACAACCCCCATACCGGAAAACACCGAAGCGTCCGCGAGCGACGCCGCGACGAATGCGGTTCCGGATGAAACAGAACAGAAACCGACGGCAGCGACCGCCGGAAAAATCCTCGTCGTCTACTTCTCCTGGTCCGGCAACCTCGACAAAATGGCGCATTGGGTCGCCGATGAGACCGGCGGCGATCTGATCCGCGTTACGGCGAAAGAAGCCTACCCCGATAACTACAACGACACAGCCGACCGCGCCAAGAACGAAGTCGACAACGGCATCCGTCCCGAGATCAACGTCGATCTTACACCCGAGCAGATGGCGCAGTACGAAACGGTATTCTTCGGTTTCCCGGTCTGGTGGTACGATCTGCCGATGTCCATGTGGACCTTCCTGGAAAGCTATGATTGGGGCGGCAAAACGATCATCCCCTTCTTCTCTCACGAGGGCAGCTCCAACGGCGCGGGCGCGCTTCCCACGGTAGAAAAGCTCGCGGTAGGCGCGACGGTCCGATCGGGCGACGCGCTTTCCATCAGAGGCGGCAGCGTCGCGTCGTCGGAAAACGACGTCAGAGACTGGGTCAAAGGTTTAGGCTATTAAAATTACAAATACTTTACGGAGGTAGAAACAATGAAATACGCAACACTGAACACAGGAGCAACCATGCCGCTGGAGGGCTTTGGCGTTTTCCAGATCCCGGACGCCGCTGAATGCGAAAGAGTTGTTTACGACGCGATCAGAACGGGCTACCGGCTGCTGGATACTGCAGCCGCTTATATGAACGAGGAAGCGCTCGGAAAAGCTGTAAAGCGCGCGATCGGGGACGGACTTGTGACCCGTGAGGAGTTGTTTATCACCACAAAAGTGTGGGTGCAGGATCAGAAAAACGAAGAGACCGCCTATCAGGCGGTAAAAACCTCGCTCGCCAAACTCGACATGGAATACGTTGATCTCGTGCTTCTTCACCAGGCGCTCGGCGATTATTTCGCCGCATACAGAGGCATAACCAGAGCGTACCGGGAAGGGCTTACAAAAGCCGTCGGCGTATCGAACTTCTATCCGTTCGTCCTCGCCAACTTCTGCGAAAACGTGGATGTGATACCGGCGGTCAACCAGATCGAGCTGCATCCTTTCTTTTCACAGGAAGACGCGCTGGCGCTGATGAAGGAATATGGGATCCAGCCGCAGGCATGGGGACCGCTCGCGGAAGGAAAGCACGGGATCTTTACCGACCCGCTGCTTGTCGGGATCGGCCGGAAGTACGGCAAAAGCGCGGCACAGGTCGTACTTCGCTGGAACACACAGCGCGGCGTTTCGATCCTGCCGAAATCCACGCACATGGAACGGATGGAACAGAATATTGATATCTGGGATTTTGAACTGACAGAAGACGAGATGAAGCAGATCGGCGAAAAGGATCTCGGGCACAGCGAGATCATCAACCACTTCGACCCGGGCCTTGTCAGGGCTTTGAACGGCATGAAAATCCACGAATAAGGAGAAAACGATGAACGCATTCACCTACAGCTATCCGACAAAGGTTTATTTCGGCGAAAAAGCCGCAGAGAAGCATCTTCCGGCAGAGCTTGCCAAGGTCGGTCCGAATGTGCTTCTCGCATACGGCGGCGGTTCGATCAAAAGAAACGGTATCTATGACGAGCTGCTTTGTATCCTGAAGGACGCCGGGAAGACTGTGACAGAATTTACCGGGATCATGCCCAACCCCACCTACTGCATCGTGACCTGCGCCGATGACGACAGAGCGTCGCAGGAACGCACTCTCGAGTGCTTCCGTGGCTACGCCGACTGTGTGGAGGGTGCAAAGGAGATGGGCGTCGTTTACGGTACCGGCGTTTACAAACCCGGAGAAATCAAAAACACCCCGGCGTTTACCGAGGCGTATCAACTTGGAAGATCCGTAAGGTAAGGAGGAAACACTATGAAAAAACAAACAGCCGGCAGAGATCACCTCGGTGATTTGGCCCCTGAATTTGCCAAACTGAACGACGACGTCCTGTTCGGCGAGGTGTGGTCCCGCGAATCCCAGCTGTCGCTGCGTGACCGCAGCATGATCACAATTGCGGCGCTCTTTTCCGCCGGACTCTATCCCCAGCTGAAAAGCCACCTTGCGCTCGGCAAGGAACACGGCGTAACGAAAGAAGAAGCAGTCGAGATTGCGACGCAGCTGGCCTTCTACTGCGGCTGGCCGAAGGCATGGAGCACCTTCCCGATGATCGCGGAGATCTGGAGCGAAGACGAGACAACGCCGAAGCTTGCATTTCCAATCGGGGAACCGAATACGGCATTTGCACAGTATTTCATCGGACAGAGCTATCTTATGCCGCTGACGATGGAGCAGATCCCGACCTTCAACGTCACGTTTGAGCCCGGCTGCCGCAACAACTGGCACATCCATCACGCTGACAAAGGCGGCGGACAGCTCCTCATCTGCGTTTACGGAAAAGGCTGGTATCAGGAATGGGGCAAAGAACCCAGAGAACTGCATCCCGGCGACGTGGTCAATATTCCGGCAAACGTCAAGCACTGGCACGGCGCTGCCGGGGACAGCTGGTTCCAGCATATCGCGCAGGAAATACCCGGCGAGAACACCAAAACCGAATGGTGCGAGCCGGTAGATGAAGATCATTATACAATCATCAATCGAAAATAGGCTTTGAGATAAAATCAGTTCCCGATAAGGATAAGCCTGTTTCGGGCGGAGATCAAATCATCGGCAGGCAAAAACGATCCTTCAAGAGGATATGCGGTTCTTTAAGATTCCCTGTAAAACATAATACGCTATTCTTCCACGTATACCCGCGTACGGCAGGTGCCTGCCGTTACCGTAAACCAACCTGCCTCCAACCGTTTTTGCATCTTTGCATCCGTAAACATCAGCTGTTCATCCGGAATTTTCAGTTCTGTTGCTCCGGCTTCGCCCGCGGGAAGGAACGCCTTCCCCAGCGCAGCCAGTTTTTTTACCGGCTGGGGCAGGCAGGCGGTTTCATCGCGGATGAAGATCAGCACCGGTTCTTCCGCATCGAAGCTGCCCTTGTTGATCATCTCAACCCGGACCCACAATCCCCCTTTCACTCGTTCGGCTTTGAGCGATGTGTATTCTATTTCGGAATAACCGAGCCCGTAACCGAACTCGTAGGCCGCAAGGGGGTCGCCGAAAACGTAATCCCGCCCGGGTTTCTCCGGCGTTCCGGGGGCTTTATAGAATCCCCATGCGCCGGGTACGCGGTCGTGATACAGGGGAAGCTGCCCCACGTGCTTCGGAAAGGTTACCGGAAGCTTTGCTGAGAAATTACAGTCTCCGTACAACAATCCGGCGAGCGCCGCCGAACCTTCCTCGCCGGGATACCACGCCGCGATCAGCGCGCTGCAGTTTTCCGCCGCGTCGAACAGCGTTTCCGGGCGGCCGTCGATCATAACGATCACCACAGGCTTGCCTGTGCCGATCATCTTTCGCACCAGATCCAGCTGCGGGCCGCCGGGCGTAAGGTCGTGCATATCGCAGCCTTCTCCGCAGGTGAGTATGGATTCTTCTTCGCTCCCCCAGCCTACGCCGTATCCCTTCATGCTTTTGCCGCCGATAACGCATATCACAACGTCCGCCGCCTGCGCCGCTTTCTGCGCTTCGGCAAAGCCGGATACGTCGCTTCCGAATACCTCGCATCCTTTGGCGGAGATCACGCTGCCGCCCGATTTTCCGGCCCGTTCCGCAATCGCCTCCGCCGGGGTTTTTACGTCAAATCGGGGCAGGGCGTAATCTCCCAGCTGCACGGTGAAAGCGTTGGGGCCCACAACGGCGATCTTGCTTCCTGAATGCAGCGGAAGAACGCCGTCGTTTTTCAGCAGGACAATGGATTTTCGGGCGGCTTCTCCGGCAAGTTCTTTATGGGCGGCGCAGCGTACCGTTTTTCGGATCGTTTCTTTGGAGGGCTTTGGCAGGTCAAACAGACCGATTTTCTGTTTCATCTTCAGAATACGGCGTACCGCGGCGTCAATCGCCGCCATGGATATTTTTCCCTCTGCCAGCAGTTCCTTCCATTTCTCCGGCGTAAGGATCGGGGGCACCTGTATATCCATGCCGTGCGCCATGGCAAGAAGACCTGCCTGCACGTCGTCTTCCGTACTGTGCTGGAAGGATGAAAGCATATTCAGCGCGCCGAAATCACTCAGCACAATGCCGCCGAAGCCCCATCTTTCCCGCAGGATCTCGTTCATCAGCAGGGTGTTTGTATGGCATGGGATCCCGTTCAATGCGGAATAGGCGGGCATCACGCCCCCGGCGCCCGCGTCCAGCGCTTTTTTGAACGGCGGCAGATACTTATCTTCCAGCTCCTGCGGGGTTACGTTGACCGGCGCAAGATTGATTCCTGCTTCCGGCGACCCGTGCGCTGCAAAATGCTTTACAACCGCCGTGTAATTGCCGTCGTCCGCCAGCAGCCCCGCAACGTACGCTTCGCCCATTTTTGCGGTAAGAAACGGCGATTCGCCGTAGGTTTCTTCAATGCGTCCCCAGCGGGGATCTCTGCCCAGATCCAGATCCGGCGCCAGCGACATGCGTATCCCCATCGCTTTCGCCTCCCGTCCGATCGCCCGGGCAACCCTTTGCATCAGTTCGGGGTCGAACGAAGCGCCCATGCCGATCGACTGCGGAAAAACGGTGCTGCCTTTCCCGAGGATCCCGTGCAGGGATTCGCACATCAGGATCGGTGGAACCGGCGTGAGATCTGAAAAGCATTCACGCATTTCACAAACCCATTCGCCGATTTCTTCGGGCGTGAGGTCGATGGGCGCCATCATACCGCAGATGCCGTGCGGGCATTCTCTGCGGGCCTTGTCCGCATCAAATTTTCCGTTTTTTACAAAACGGCCGGGGGAGCCTTCGGCGGAAAGCTGCGCCAGTTTCTGGTCTACGGTCAAAGATTGCAGCAGCGTTTCAATAAACATTTTTCATCCTGCCTTTTGTATTCGGTATGCAAAACATCCGATTCTTTCCGTAACAGTATAGCACAACGGGCACGGGTTGTCACTATGTAAATAACAATGGTTTTTGAGCCGGATGCTTTTGGTTTTATACAGGTGAAAACTATTGACAAAAGCGCAGAAAATGTTGTATAATAAACCTACCAAGAAGGTAGGTTAAATATAAGGCGGCATTTTGAACTATATTTACAATTGAAGCGGAGGCTCGTTATGAAACTATCCAACAGAATGCAGCGGATCGATCCGGCGCCGCTGGACGATATGTTTTCTTACGGTGTGGACCCTACGGTGATCTCTCTTGCGTGCGGCAATCCGGATGCCGCTCTGTTTCCGGCGCAGGCGCTGCGGCAGGCGGCCGCGGACGCGCTTGCCGCGGACCCGGTTGCCGCTCTGCAGTACGGTAAAACCAACGGCTATCCGCCGCTGATCGGGCTGATCCGGCAGCGGTTGAAAGACAAGCAGCATATTACCTGCGGCGAAAACGAGCTGCTGATAACCACCGGCTCGCAGCAGGGGCTGGAAATGTTCGCAAAGATCCTTGTAAACGAAGGCGATACGGTATTGGTGGAGGAACCCGCCTTTATTGGTTCGCTGAACGCCTTCCGCAGCGCCGGCGCGGAGCTGATCGGCGTGCCGATGACGGCGGAGGGTATGGACCTTGAAGCGTTGGACCGGCTTTTAACGGCACATCCCGAAACCAGATTTGTGTATACGATCTCCACCTCGAACAACCCCACCGGTATCTCGATGCCCGCGGAAAAACGGGCCGCGTTTTATGAGATCATCAAAAAGCACCGTGTGCTTGCCGCGGAAGACGATCCTTACTGCGAGCTGCGGTTTTGCGGCGAGATCATCCCGCCGATCAAGAGTATGGATACCTGTGGGCAGGTTGTGTATTTCGGCTCCTTTTCCAAAATCCTCGCGCCGGGGCTGCGGGTTGGGTACGTCTGCGCCGATGCGTCCATCATAAAGCAGCTCTCCATGGCAAAGCAGACGGCGGATCTGCAAACCCCGGCGCTGCCGCAGATGATGATCGTGAATTACGTTCGCAACAACGATCTTGACGCCCATATCCGGCAGCTTCGTGATTGCTACGCCCGAAAATGCGGCGTGATGCTTGAGGCGATCAACAGGTATTTTCCCGCCGGCGTAACCCATACCGTACCGGACGGCGGCCTGTTTTTGTGGTGCGATCTGAATAACGGCGTCGATACCAATGAATTCATCCGCGCCGCGCTCTCCCGGCAGGTCGCTTTTGTACCTGGATACGCCTTTATGGTGGATCAGAGCGTGAAACAGAGCTCGCTGCGGCTCAATTTTTCGGCACTGCCGGCGGAAAAAATCGCCGAGGGCGTACAAAGGCTGGGCGCGCTGCTGAACGGATAACAATCATCAACAAAACCCGGGCCGCCGTGTCGTTACCGACTGGCGGCCCGGATGATTTTTGATGCGGCAAATCTGTTGGCCTTCATAAATTATGATTCCTTTTCATATCGATCATTCGTGATTGCGGACGCCGAAAATGTGTGATATGATGGTTTTTGTTACATTAGGGAAGGGTGCATCGAAACAATGAAAATGCAAACCGTGAAACAAGCTTTTATCAGATCCGTTCCGGTGATGGCGGGCTATATCGTTCTGGGCGTCGGCTTCGGCATTCTGCTGCGGGACGCCGGTTACGGCGCGCTGTGGTCCGCGGCCATGAGCGTTTTTATTTTTGCCGGATCCATGCAGTATGTGGGCGTGGGGCTGCTGGCGGGCGGCGCCTCCGTATTCACCGTTGCCGTTACCACGGTGATGGTGAACGCCCGGCATCTGTTTTACAGCATCTCCATGATCGAACCCTATAAAAACGCGGGCAAATATAAGCCCTATATGATCTTCGCCCTCACCGACGAAACCTATTCGCTGCTTTGCGACGGCAAAACGCCGGAGGGTGTTGAACCGGAACTGTATCGGTTTCTTGTGTCGCTGTTCAATCACAGCTACTGGATCGCGGGCTGCGTGATCGGCAGCCTGCTGGGGGAGGTGCTGCCCTTTTCCACCGCCGGTATCGAGTTTTCCATGACCGCTCTTTTTATCGCTTCGTTTACGGAACAGTGGCTCACGTCAAAAGATCATATCCCGGCGCTCGTCGGGCTTCTTGGCACGTTTATCAGCCTTCTGGCGTTCGGGCGGGAGCATTTTCTGATCCCCGCCATGCTGCTGATCACGGTCGCGCTCACGCTTCTGCGGGGCAGAGAGGAGGCCGCCGTATGATGAGATCCGCCATCCTCGTAGCGGTGATGTCCGTTGTTACGATTCTGCTGCGGTTTCTGCCGTTTATCGTATTCCGTAAAAAAACGCCGAAATATATCGCTTATCTCGGCAAGGTACTGCCCCCGGCCATCATCGGTATGCTGGTTGTCTTCTGCCTGAAGGATATCACGCCCCTGGCGCATCCCTTCGGCATCCCGGAGCTGATCGCCGCCGCCTGCGTTGTCGGCCTGCAGATATGGAAGCGGAACGCTCTGGTCAGCATCCTTGCGGGCACCGCGGTTTATATGGCGCTGGTGCAGCTGGTGTTTTAGCGGCGGATCACCGTTTTAGCGCGTTCATGCTGCCTGTACGGTAACCGTCCAGATCAAGGCTGACGTAGCGGAAACCGATCGTGTGAAAATATGCCGTCACCGTATCGCGTACTGCGGGCTCGGCGCATCTGCCGATCTCTTCCGGCGGCAGTTCTATGCGGGCGGTAACGCCGTGGCACCGCACGCGGCACTGGCGAAAGCCCAGCGCGCCCAACTTTTGCTCGGCTTTGTCGATCCTGCGCAGCTTCTCGGGGGTGATCTCTTCCCCGCAAGGGATGCGGGTGGCGAGGCAGGCGAGGGAGGGTTTCTCCCATGTTTGCAGCCCGTATTCCGCCGAAAGCGCCCGCACGTCGTTTTTGGTCAGGCCGGCCTCTATCATGGGGCTGCGCACGCCGCATTCCCGAAGCGCCCGCATGCCGGGGCGGTAATCGCCGGTATCGTCCAGATTGGAGCCCTCTATGATATGCTCTTTGCCCAACTGCGCCGCGACTTTTCTCAGCTTTCCGCAGATCTCTTTTTTACAGAGATAGCATCGGTTTTCGGGATTGGCGCAAAAACCGTCCACTGCAAAAATGTCCAGCGGCGTTTCAATAAGCCTGATCCCCTCCGCCGCGCAGAACGCCTCCGCCGCGCGCTGTTCTCTTTCCGGAAAAACTGCGGAAGTTACCGTTACCGCAACGGCGTCGTCTTTCAGTACCTCATGGGCTGTTTTCAGCAGAAAGGTGGAATCCACCCCGGCGGAAAAGGCGACGGCAACGCTGCCGAGCTCTGCGAGGAGCTGTTCCAGCTTCCGTTTTTTAATGTGAAGTTCATCCATAAACGCTGCCCTTATTCGTCGTCCGCCAGCGCTCTCGCTTCCCGCAGGCTGATCCCTTTTTCTTTGGCGATACGGGCCAGATCGTCATATTCCGCCTTCGATCTGTATACGCCGTACCCCTGCGCGTTTTTGCGCCTTACCGTGCCGTATTCCGTTTCGGCCGTTACCGTCTCCCTTGCAAGCACATGCCGTTCCATAACGCTCTCTCTTATGCCGAGGGTAGAGGTATGTTTGAATATCGCTTCCGTCATGTCGGTTTTGCGCGCCTCTTCGCAGAGCACG
This sequence comes from uncultured Clostridia bacterium, assembly GCA_946627725.1. GTDB lineage: Bacteria > Bacillota > Clostridia > Oscillospirales > Acutalibacteraceae > RUG806. The sequence goes on along the minus strand of CAMOVW010000059.1, from coordinate 4,943 downwards.
CAGATCAGTGTGCCGGGGCGGTTTTTTTTCATGCCGATCGGCACGGTAAATACCTCGTTCGCTCCGGCGGCAAAGAGCATTTCGGTTGCAAAACCGATCTCTTCCGCGGTCATATCGTCCACGTTGCACGACAGACCGATGATTTTGTGTTTTACCTGTTTTGTTTCGCCCAGTATGGCCCGCACGCAGTTCACGGTTTCAAAATCTTTGGCGCCCATGCCGTAGCCGATGCGCTCTGCCGCCATTACGGGCATCTCGCCGAAGGAAGCAACAAAACGCTTCAGCAGCGCCGCGCCGGTGGGGGTGCACAGTTCCCCCCGGATACCGCCGCCGTAAGCGGGGATCCCCTTCAATATCTCCGCCGTGGCGGGCGCCGGTACCGGTACGGTTCCGTGGGCGCATTTTACGGTCCCCGCGCCTACGTGCACGGGGGAGGCCACGATCTGATCCGGGGCGATCTCGTCCAGCAGCATGCAAACCGCCGTGATATCCGCAAGGGCGTCCATGGTGCCGATCTCGTGGAAGTGGATATCCGTAACGGGCACGCCGTGAACGCGGCTCTCCGCTTCGGCAAGGATCGAATACACGTCCATGATCTGCGCTTTGATCTTTTCGGGCAGCCGGAGGTGGTCGTTTACGATATGGGCGATCTCGCCCACGCTGCCGTGGTGATGGTGTTCATGCCCCCCGTGGGTATGGGTGTGGGGGTGTTCCTCCGCCGGGTGCGCATGTTCGTGGGTGTGCGGCGCGCCCTCTTCTTCTCCGTTGATGCGCACGCGGATGTGGGTGCCCGCGATCCCGCATTTAACGGAGGGCTCCCGTATATATTCCGCGCCCGGTATGCCCACCGCGTTCAGCTTTGCGATAAAGCCCTCCGGATCGGGCAAAAGCTCTGTGAGGGCGGCGGTGAGCATATCGCCCGCGGCGCCCATGCCGAGATCGAGATACAGCGTTTTCATTTCTTTACCTCCATATGATTGATCATGCCCGCAAGATACCCCGCGCCGAAGCCGTTGTCGATATTTACCACCGATACGCCTGAGGCGCAGGAATTGAGCATACTGAGCAGCGCCGAAAGCCCGCCGAAGGCCGCGCCGTAGCCCACAGATGTGGGCACCGCGATCACGGGGCAATCCACCAGCCCGCCGATCACGCTTGCCAGCGCCCCCTCCATACCCGCAATGGCAATCACCACCGAGGCCCGCATCAGCTCGTCGGAATGCGCCAGCAGCCTGTGCAGCCCCGCCACGCCCACGTCGTAAAGTCTGATCACCTCGTTGCCTAAAAACGCTGCCGTGACCGCAGCCTCCTCCGCCACGGGGATGTCGCTTGTGCCGCCCGTGGCTACCACAACCGTTCCTATGCCGTTCGGCGCGGGGACGTCGCCCAGGGTGGCGATGCGCGCATCCGGGCGGTAGGCGATGGGGTGAACCTTTTGGATCTCTTCCGCCGCCGCATTCGATAATCTTGTGATCAGGATCCGATCCTGCCCGTTTTTCTGCATGGATGTGATGATCCCCGCAATCTGTTCCGGGGTTTTACCCGCGCCGTAGATCACCTCCGGCACGCCCTGACGGATCTTTCTGTGCAGATCCACCTTGGCAAAGCCGAGTTCGTCATAAGGCGCGGTTTTGAGCTTGAGCAGCGCGTCGTCAACGGTGATGCTGCCGTCCCGCACGCCCTCCAATATCATTTTTACGTCTGTTTTCATTCTGTGTTCCCCCCGTGGGTAAAGCTGTTTTGTATCTGCTGCAGAAAGCGGGCGGCGATCGGCGTAAAGGTCTGGTATCTGTTCCAGATCAGATACAGCCTCGTTTCCAGCGGCGGCGTCAGCGGGCGAAAGGCGAGTCCGCTTTCCGGCGAGGTATCCACCAGCTTTGCAAACGAAAGCTGATAGCCCAGCCCCTCCTTCACAAACATGGAGGCGTTATAGGCCAGCCGAAAAGAGCCCTCCAGCCGCAGGTTCTTATACCGTTCTCCCGCCCAGCGCCGGATATCGCCCATCCAGCCCTGTTCCGATGTGAGCAGCGGCAGCCCGGCAAGGTCCGCGGCGGAAACCGCCTCTTTGCGCGCCAGCGGTGCGCCGGCGGGCATGATCACGCCCCAGATATCCCCCTCCGGCAGGGGAACGTAGCTGTATTTTTCCGGGTCCGGCGCATCGCACAGCACGGCGAAATCCAGCAGCCCCTTATCCAGCTTTTCCGTTACCTGTTCGGTATCGCCGCTGGTGATGTGGTACTGCAGCCCGGGGCAGGTCTCTTTTAGCTTGCGTATCTCTCTTGCAAGGTAGCGGATCTGATAGCTCTCCGCCAGCCCCAGATACAGCTCGCCGCCGGTCACGTCGTTCAGTGAGTGGAATTCCTGTTCGATTTTCTCCGCCATCGAGATCAGATCCTCCGCCCGGTCCCGCAGCAGCACACCCTCCTGCGTCAGCGATATGCTGAAGCTGTGGCGCTCAAACAGCTTTTTGCCCAGCTCCTCCTCCAGCGCCTTCAGGGTTTTTGAAAGGGTTGGCTGCGTCACGTGCAGTTTTGCCGCGGCGCGGGTCATATTCTCTTCTCTTGCCACCGCAAGAAAATAGCGTAAGGTGCGTATCTCCATTTTCGCGCTCCTGATATTCAATATTTACATATCGTGTTATTCATTATAACCATTAGCGATTGCAAAATCAAGCTGATATAATAAAAAAGGAAAACCGTATCCATAAAAAGAAAGGAACCGTATTATGAAAAAAGAAGAACTTACGCTTACAACCCAATGGGATAAAACCTTCCCCAAAAGCGAAAAAACAGACCACCGCAAGGTCACCTTTGTAAACCGCTACGGAATCACGCTGGCCAGTGATCTTTACACCCCGAAAAACGCCGCGGGCAAGCTGCCCGCCATTGCCGTGTGCGGCCCCTTCGGCGCGGTAAAGGAGCAGTGTGCCGGGCTGTACGCCCAAACGATGGCCGAGCGCGGCTTCGTAACGCTGGCGTTCGATCCCTCCTTCACAGGCGAAAGCGGCGGCAGCGTCCGCTATATGGCCTCGCCCGATATCAATACCGAAGATTTTATGGCCGCGGTGGATTGCCTCTCGCTGAACGATCTGGTGGACCCGGACCGCATCGGTATTATCGGCATCTGCGGCTGGGGCGGCATGGCGATCAACACCGCCGCGCTGGATACCCGCGTAAAGGCCACCGCCGCCATGACCATGTACGATATGACCCGCGTCAACGCAAAGGGGTATTTTGATTCCGAGGACAGCGAAGAGGCCCGCTATGCGAAACGCGCCGCCATGTGCGCGCAGCGTCTGGCGGATCTGAAGGCCGGCGAATATCGGCTCGGCGGCGGCGTAGTGGATCCGCTCCCCGCGGATGCGCCTTATTTTGTAAAGGATTATTACGATTACTATAAAACGGAACGCGGCTATCATCCCCGTTCGCTGAATTCCAACGGCGGCTGGAATGTGATCGGCTGCGAATCCTTCCTCAATCAGCCCATCCTGCAGTACAGCAGCGAGATCCGCAGCGCGGTGCTGGTGGTGCACGGCGACGCCGCCCACTCCTGCTATTTCGGTAAAGACGCCTATGCGAACATGGTAAAGGACAGCAAATACGCGGCGAATAAAGAGCTGCTCATTATCCCCGGCGCCTCTCATACCGATCTTTACGACGGCGGCAAAAACGGCGTCATTCCCTTTGATAAGCTCGCTTCGTTCTTCAATGCGTATCTGCAATGACCCGACCTGTGAAGTACGTTTATAAAACCGCGGTTCTGCTGTGCGCGCTCATGCTGCTTGCAGTATGCCTTTGCGCCTGCCGCGGCGCGTCTTTGGCGCCGTCGGAAACCGAACAAATCACAACATTGCCCGCTGCTTCCGATCCTGCGGTACCGGAGAAAACGGCGGAGAACGGAGAAACCATGATCTATGCGCATATCGGCGACCGGACGCTTACCATCCTGCCGGAAAACAATTCCTCCGCCGCGGCGTTCATCGATTTATTGAAAAAAGGCGATCTCACGGTGAACATGCACGATTATGGCGGCTTTGAAAAGGTGGGCGCCCTCGGCACGTCCCTTCCCGCAAACGACGAGCATATCACCACCGCCCCCGGGGACGTGATCCTGTATCAGGGGAATCAGATCACGATCTACTACGGCGTCAACACCTGGAACTTCACCCGCCTCGGCAAAGTGCAGAACCTGACGCAACCGGAACTGATCGCCGCCCTCGGCAAAGGCGACCCCACGGTGGTGTTTTCCGTAAAAGAGTGAAAAGGCGGGAAATTGCAGTTTGGCGTTGAGCATGCACTTGCGAATGAAAGTCTTAAATGGCAGGCGCTAACATATCTGATTATTGATACAGGAGCCAGAAGAGGAGAGATATTAGGTATCAAATGGGATTCAGTTAATTTCGATGCCGGTACAATTCGTATTTGCAATAATGTGCTCTACACAAAAACAGATGGTGTATATGAGGATATAACCAAAAACTATAAAAACCGATTAGTTGCGGTTTCACCCCCTGTAATGAGAGTTCTTGCCGCCTGGCAGGAAGAACAGCGTTATGAAAAAGAATCGATGGGAAATTTGTGGGTTGAAACCGGATTCGTGTTCACTCAGAAGACCGGTAAGGTAATGCACCCCGACAGCGTTAATGATTGGTTCGGAAAGTTTTCAAAACGTAATAACCTGCCCCCAATTTATCCGCATAAATTCAGACATACGCAAGCCAGTCTGTTAATCCATGAGGGAATAGATATAGTTGCCGTATCAAAAAGACTGGGCCATTCAAAAGTCAGCACAACAACGGACATTTATTCCCACATCCTTGCCAATGCAGATAGATCAGCATGCGATGCTTTGGATAAAATCCTATTTGTCCCTTCGTCTATCGATACGGATTCGTGAATCCAATTATCCGGTGAAAAATCGCAGCGAATTATATATAAGAAAGT
>CAMOVW010000058.1 GCA_946627725.1 uncultured Clostridia bacterium | reverse complement strand
GCGCCGGCGGAACTGCCTGTTGACGATACCGACGAGCTTCCGACGGACGGCACGGACGACCTTGACGGCTTCGGAGCGCCTGCGGAACTGCCTGTTGACGATACCGACGAGCTTCCGATGGACAGCATAGACGATCTGGACGGTTTCGGCGCGCCGGAGGAGCTATCCCCGGAGGAAATCGACGAATCTCCGATTGAGGGAACCGACGATGGTTTTGCGCTCCCGTTTCATGGCGCTTTCGATGCTGACGATCTTACGGAGGATACGATAACGGATACCGATGAACTTCCTGTATTCCCGACGGAGGATATCGCCGACGACGCGCCTGCGTTCCCTGCGGAGGATACCGCTGATACCGATCTGCAGCCGGCGCTGCCCATTGACGACGTTGTGCTGTTGGATCCCGAAGCGACGGAAGAGGGGAACGTTTCTCCGGATGAGGCGAACATGCCCGCGCCCGGAGACCCGCCCGAAGACGTGGAAAGCGTAAGCGAAGAAGATCTGCAGGACGATTGGTCCAAAAAGACCGAGCGCCGTCCGTATAACGAGCGGTATTATATGCTGTTCGGCTATACCAGCGAGCCTGCGGCCATCGATCTTGATTCCACTTATGAGTACCTTACCGCCGTAAGAACCGGCAAGAACAACCTTACCCAGGCCCGCGATAACCGCTTCCTTTCCGAGTATATGGAAAGCCTTGCGAAAAAGGAAAATCAGAACCTGCGGTACTGTGATTTCTGCGGCGCCGAGATCCTCGGCATCGAGTATGAAACGCTTGCCGACGGCAGAGACCGCTGCATGAACTGCTCCCGCACCGCCATTAAGACGGGCGATGAATTCAAGCAGCTGTTCAACAATGTGAAACACGATCTGGAATCGTATTTCAATATCAAAATCAGAACCGGCGTGCGGGTGGAAATGGTGAATTCCCGCGTGCTGCATAAGCGCCTCGGCGAGACCTTTACGCCTACGCCCGGGCAGGACGGCAGAACGCTGGGCGTGGCCATCCGCAGAAAGAACCAGTTCAGCCTGCTGGTGGAAAACGGCTCTCCCCGTATGGCTACCATGCTTACGGTGGCGCATGAGCTGACCCATATCTGGCAGTATGTGAACTGGGACGCCAAAGCCATACGCAAGATGTACGGCAGAGATCTGGAGCTTGAGATCTACGAAGGCATGGCCAAGTGGGTAGAGGTGCAGTACGCCTGGCTCATCAACGAAGTTGGCACGGCAAAGCGCCGCGAGCTTGAAAATCTGACGCGTCCCGACGCCTACGGCAGGGGCTTCATCCGTTACCGCGCAAACTATCCGTTTACAAAGGGCGTCGGTTTTGTGGCCGATTCGCCGTTTATGCATCCCGGGGCGCCGCTTTCCGAGGAATTCTGCGTGCCGCTGAATCAGCTTTATATTCTGCCGCCCGAGCTTCCGCAGCCCATCGAGGGCAAGCGGGAACGCCGCCGCGACCGGAAAAACTGGCTCGGATCGGACCGCGATAACCGCAAGAAAGCCGTTAAAGGCAGCAAAAACAGAGATCCCGAAAACCTGCGCAGATATGCCTGTTCGCTGCTGAGCGACGCCGAAAAGGAACTGTACGACCGTGTTCTTGCCGCGCAGACCGCCTTTGAAGAAGGGCTGGAGGATCTGGGCGGATACGGTTTGGAAAAGGAACGCTTCAGCGCGGTGGTGAACTACGTGGGCCACGATCATCCCGAAATCTTCTGGGACGCAGGCTTCAGCTACCGGTTCGCGGAGGATACCGGCATTGTGCAGTCGGTGCAGTTCAGATACTGCATGACCCGCGACGAGGCCGAGGCGCGGCAGCGCGAGATCGAAGAGAACCTCGGCGCGTTCCGCGAGGGCATTACCGACGCCATGAGCGATTACGAGGTGGTGCTCAAGGTTTACGAAAACATCATTCAGCTGATCGATTACGATTCCGTGGGGCTGGAGGCGCAGCAGAAAGAGCGCGCCGAAAACGAAGAGGCGAAATATCTGCCCGACGATCTGCGTTCGATTTACGGTGTGTTTGTAAACCGCAAGGCCGTTTGCGCCGGTTACGCAAGGGCCACCCAGTACCTGCTGAACGCCTACGGCCTTGAGTGCGCCTATTACACCAACGGCGAACACGCATGGAATATTGTGAATCTGGAAGGGGATTATTACCATCTGGATACCACCTGGGGCGACGCCACCAACACCAAGCCGGAAGAAAACGGCAGAGACGAGGTATCTTACGATTGCTTCTGCGTTACCGATGAATTTATCGCGCGGCTGAAGATGCATCAGATGAATCCCGATTATCCGGCGCCGCCGTGTACCGCCGTACAGTGCAATTACTACCGTCGTTTCGGGGCCTACTTTGAATCTTATCAATACGAGGCGATCCGCGATCTGGCAACCAGCCTTGCGGCAAACGGTTCTTCCGTAGTCGCCTTCTGCTGTGCGGATGAAACCGTATACGATCAGGTAGAAGAGGAGCTTATCGGGCAGCACAAATTCAGCGATATCCTTCAGTTTATCAATCTGAAAACGAAGGCGCGGGTGGATACGTCTTACGCTTACGTGCGCAATCCCGATTTCCTGTCGTTTAAGTTCTATCTGAATAAGAAGCATTAAAGGAGGCGTTTTCTTATGGCGAAACGCAAAGCAAAGAAGTTTTCCGGCGTACAGATGCTTGTTGCGGTGATCCTTACCGCCGCGGTGGTGTTCTTTGCGCCGAAGCTGATCCATAAGTGCGACGACTGCGGTAAATATTTCGTAGGCACGGGATATAAGCCGAACGCGGTCGAAAGCCTTGTAGACAGCGAGCAGGAGGTCATCTGTAAAGATTGCGCCGAAAAACAGCACGCGTTATCAGGGGTTTTCGGCGGTGATATTGAAAAATACCGCATCCCCCTGTTTGATTGATCAGGTTATTTATTGAAAAGGAGCATTTTCGTATGAAAAAAACAGTTACTGCAATCATTTCCGTTCTTCTGGTGTTTACGCTGATGTTCTCGCTTGCGGGCTGCGGCGCCAAGGGCAAGATCAGGGGTTCCATCAAGAGCTTTCAGAAGGCCTGCAACGAGCTGAACGTGGAAGCCGCCGTGGATTGTCTCGATCCTTCCATTTCAGGCATTCTGAAGCTGGGCGCCGGGCTGCTGGGCGGCCTTACCGGCAAGGGCACGGATGAGATCTTCGAGAGCCTTTCCGGCCTGCTGGGCGAGCATGCGGATTCCTTCGGCGTAGAGAGCTTCAAAACCCTGAAGATCAAGGTAAACGACGTCGCCGCCAATGAAAACACGGCGGACGCCAAGGTTACGCTCACCTACAACGGCCTGTCCGGCGAAGAGAAAAGCACCGACGCCACCCTTGAGCTGAAAAACGGATCCGAAGGCTGGAAGATCTCCGGCGTGAGATTCAGCTGATTTTTCGGCAGCCTCACCGCGCCGTTGCCGGGGTGGTGAGGTTATTGCATTTTTTTCGGTGAAGGAGAAAAGAACATTGATACGTAAATTCAAAGAATGGTATTCCATTAACATTACGAAGCATACCAGCTGGTTCCTGTTTTTCGGTATTCTGCTGCTGAACGTTGTGTTTATCGTTCTTGCGGCAATGGTTTTGCTGCATCTGGCAACAAAGGCGGGCGTTGTACCGAAGGGCGGCGGCTTCTTTGAAGGGCTTTATACCACGGTTACCATGATCCTCGACGCGGGCTGCATCGATAACATGGTGGAAAACCCCGGGCAAACCAGAGGGCTTGCCATTGCCGGCATTATCGTGATCCTGATCGGTACGCTTACCTTTACCGGCGCGCTGATCGGTTTTATCACGAACCTGATCTCCGGCATCATCGATAACGTTGACGCCGGCAAACGCAAGATGAACGCCTCCGGCCACACCGTGATACTGAACTGGAACACCAGAGCTTCCGAGATCATCAACGATCTGCTGTATAAGCCGGATAAGCAAAAGGTGATCGTGCTGGTGGAAAACGGCAAAGACGATATCCTGAAAGAGATCGACGAGCGCCTTACCGATACCGTGCGCCGCGAGCGCAGAGAGGTACATGAGAAAGCAAAAGAAATGGGCGGTTTGAAGGGCTTCGTCTTTGAGATTACGCACCGGTTCCGCAATAAGGTATCCGTGGTGGTGCGCGAGGGCGACGTGTTCTCCACAAAGCAGCTGGAGGATATCTCGATCAAGCGGGCCAAAAGCGTGGTGATCCTGGGCAACGACGTAAACAACACCATGTGCAAGTTTGAAACCCGCGATCGGCTCGAATCGATGAAAAAGGGCAATTCCCTTACCGTAAAAACCCTGATGCAGGTTGCCGATATGACCGCGGCGGAGGATTCCAACGACGATCAGGCCATTGTTGTTGAGATCACCGACAACTGGACCATGGATCTTGTGAACCGTATCATCAAGGCAAAAGAGAGCCATGTGGATGAAAAAACCGGAAAAAAGGCGAAAAACAACATCGTGCCCGTGGACGTCAATAAAACGCTGGGAGAGATCCTTTCGCAGTTTTCGCTTATGCCGGAGCTCAACGGCGTGTATTCCGAATTGTTTTCCAATAAAGGCGCGGCGTTCTACTGCGCCCCCGCCACCGGCGAAGAAGAGAATATCGAAGAATATTTTGAAACCCACTACCACGCCATCCCCCTTACCCGCATGCGGGTGAAAGGGGAGCTTGCCCGCTATTTTGTGGCGGAAGAGAAGCGCGACGGCACCTACGCCACGCGGCAGAAATGCGAGCCCATCACCGTGGATATGAACCCGAATTACGACAACGGCACCAAAAACGTGATCATCTTAGGGCATAACTCCAAGATGAAAGAGATCATGGAGGGGTTTGAATCCTTTAAGCGCGAGTGGAGCGACAAAAACAACGAGCTGAAGATCACCGTGATCGACGACGAGGCCTCTCTTGAAAAGATGGACCATTATCGCGAGCACGCCTTCGTTACCACCTACGACGCGGATATCTACGATAAGGACCGTATCTCCAACAAGATCCGTGAGATCGTAGACGCCAACACCACCGATACCTCGGTGCTGATCCTTTCCGACGACAGCGTTCTGAAAGAGGATATCGACGCCAACGCTCTTACAAACCTCGTGTATCTGCAGGATATCATTCTGGAAAAGATCGCGCAGGGCGAAAAAACCGGCGTTCCCTTCGATACCGAGAGCATCGACGTTATCGTTGAGATCATCGATCCCAAGCATCACGACGTGGTCCGCTCGTATTCGCAGAACAACGTGGTTATATCCAACCGCTATATTTCCAAGATGATCACCCAGATCAGCGATTCCTTCGAACTGTATTCCTTCTATCAGGATATCCTCAGCTACGACGACGATCAGGAGGATCAGTCCGCCACCGAGTTTGAAAGCTACGAGGTGTATCTGAAAGAAGTGGACCGCTTCTTCAAAACCATCCCGGGCAAGTGCACTGCGGCGCAGCTGATCCGTGCGGTATATAAGCAGAGCATCGATCCCGCCGTATTTTCCAACCAGCTGAATCCCACGCTTGTGCTGGGTTACGTGCGTCCCCACGTGGGCATGACCCTGTTCACCGGCAACCAGAACGATATCGAGCTGGAGCTTACCCCTAAAGATAAGCTGATCGTTTATTCCCTGCATTAATCAAATAGCGCCGGGGCTGCGTGATCTTGATCGCGGCCCCTTTTTTTACAGGAGAGTCAATATGAAAAATCTGAAAAAAGAGTCGCCCTTCTGCTTGCCGTTTTTCTTGCGGCAGGCGCGTTTTCCGCGCTTGCAACGTTATTACGTTGCCGCCTTACTATGAAAAAGGAGGCCGCGTATGAAGGAAGTCAGCGCAGTATTTGACAATAAAAAAACCACAATATTTCTCTCCGGCCGCATCGATTCCGGCAACGCGGGGGCTGTGGAAGCGGAGATCGCCCGGTTTACGGAGGGCAAAAACGACCTGCCTTTGGAGCTGGACGCCGCAGCGCTGGAGTATATCTCCAGCGCCGGGCTGCGGGTGATACTGCGGCTGAAAAAGGCGAACCCCGCCCTGCGCGTTATTAACGTGCAGCCGGAGGTGTATGAAATATTCGATATGACCGGCTTTACCGAGATGATGGAGATCGAAAAGGCCTATCGCACGGTTTCGGTAGAGGGGTGCGAAGTGATCGGCGAGGGCTTCAACGGCAAGGTGTACCGCCTTGATGAGGATACGGTGGTAAAGACCTATAAAAATGCCGACGCCCTTGCGGATATCCAACACGAGCGCGAAGTGGCTAAGCTGGCGCTGATCCTCGGCGTGCCCACAGCCATCTCTTACGACGTGGTAAGGGTAGGCGACAGCTACGGTTCCGTATTCGAGCTGCTGCGGGCGCGCAGCTTCGCAAAAATTCTGGCGGGCGAGCCGGAGCGCTTCGATTGGTGCGTTAAAGAATATGTGAACATGCTCAAAAAGATCCATTCCATCAGCGTGCCAGAGGGAAAACTGCCCTCGATGAAAGAAAAAACGCTGGCTGTGATCGGGCGGATGCGGGGCATTCTGCCGCAGGAATCGGGCGATAAGCTTCAGCGTTTAGCGGAAGAGATCCCCGAAAGCGACCGGATGGTTCACGGCGATTACCACACAAAGAACATTGTGCTTGCGGGCGACGAGGTGCTGGTGATCGATATGGATACCCTTTCCGTCGGCTGCCCGATCTTCGATCTGATGCAGATGTATAATTCCTACGTGGGGTATTCGGAGCTGGATCCCGCCGCGGTTCTGGCGTTTCAGGGCTATCCCGCGGAGATCGCCCGCCGGTTCTGGCAAGCGTCTCTCTCCGCCTACCTGGGAACGCAGGAGGAAGAAACGCTGCGCAAAGCGGAAGATAAGATCCGCATTCTCTCTTACGCCGATCTGATCGATTGGAGCATCCGCTATCCCGATTCGGATGAAAAGAAGAACAGCGAAGCGTTTGAATACCGAAAAGCCGCGCTGATGGGTCTGCTGCAAAAAACCGATACGCTGCTGCTTTGACATGGAACACAACGGGAAACGGAAAAACAACGATCTGTAATAATATATTCTTTTTATTGAAAAACAAAACATTATAGGGTATACTGTTATTGATTTCATAATCCGGAGGTTTATATGGGTATATCGGATGTGATCGCGCTGCTGGGCGGCGTGGCGCTGTTTCTGTTCGGCATGACGCTGATGGGGGATGGGCTGAAAAAGGTGGCAGGCAATCGGCTGGAGCTGATATTGTACCGCCTTTCGGGCACGTTTTTCAGGGGGCTGCTGCTGGGCACCGGGGTAACCGCGGTGATCCAATCCTCCTGCGCCACCTCGGTAATGGTGGTGGGCTTTGTAAACTCGGGCATGATGAAGGTAAAGCGCAGCATCGGCGTGATATTGGGCGCGATACTGGGCACCAGCATCACCGGCTGGGTGATCTGCCTTTCCTATATCGAGGGCGGCGGTAATCTGAAAGCGCTGCTCTCCACCGCCACGCTCACCGGCGTGATCGCCGTGGTGGGCATCATACTGCGGATGTTTTCAAAAAATATGACGAAGCGCCACGTGGGCGATATCCTGATGGGCTTTGCCGTACTGATGTTCGGCATGAGCGCCATGAGCGGCGCGGTGGCGGGCCTGCGGGACGCGCCCTGGTTTCTGAACCTGCTCACGGGGCTGTCGAATCCCCTGCTGGGTATTCTGGCGGGGGCGGCTTTCACCGCTGTGCTGCAATCCGCCAGCGCGGCGGTGGGTATCGTACAGGCGCTGTCCGTTACCGGCGCAATGGAGGTAAAACAGGCCCTGCCCCTGCTGATGGGCATCGCCATCGGTGCGGCGGCGCCGGTGCTGCTGGCCGCCATCGGCGCGGGCACGGACGGCAAACGCGCCGCCCTTGTTTACCCGGTGGCCGGGGTGCTGGGCGTGGCGGCAACCGGCGCGGTATATTACACGCTGAACGCCTTTTTGCGGTTCCCGTTTCAGGATGCGGTTGTGGATCCCTTCTCTGTGGCGGCGGTAAACTCCTTCCTGCGGTTTGCAATGGTTCTGATTCTGGCGCCCTTTGCCGGGGTGATCTTAAAAATCGTTACCCTGCTGGTGAAGGATGCGCCCGCCCCCGAGAAGCCCGGCCCCGTGCTGCGGCTGGAAGAGCGGTTCCTTACGCACCCCACGCTTGCCATAGAGCAGTGCCGCGCCGCCGTTTCGGATATGGCAAAGCTCTCGAAGCAGAGCGTGAGCAAGGCGTCGCTGCTGCTGACTTCCTTTTCCGCGGAGGATTACGAGCAGGTAAAGGAGCTTGAAAACGACGGGGACGTTTATGAGGACCGGCTCGGCGAATATATGATGCAGCTCACCGGCTGTGAAATGACGGACCGGCAGAGCGCCGTTGTAACGGAATATCTGCGCTCCCTTACCGATTACGAGCGCATTTCCGACCACGCGCTGAATCTGGCGGAGAACGCCAAGGAGATCAGCGACAAAAAGATCGACCTTTCCCCGGACGCGGGGCAGGAGCTGGCTGTGCTTTCCGCCGCCGTAAACGAGATCTTACACCTGAGCGTGCAGGCGTTTGATACGGACGACGCCGTCGCCGCGCGGCAGGTGGAACCGCTGGAGGAAGTGATCGACGACCTCTGCGATCAGATCAAGAACCGCCACGTGGAACGGCTGCGCAGGGGCGAATGCGACTTTGCCCGGGGCTACGTGTATAACGATATCCTCACCAATTACGAGCGGATCGCGGACCACTGCTCCAACCTTGCCATCGCCGTGATCGAGCGCAAAGAAAACATGTACGACGCGCACGGCTACGTGAACCGCCTGAAAGCCGACAACGAGAACTTTCAAACCGCATATCACGCTTTCGCCGAGCGCTATCGGCTGGATGAAATCCGTGATGAAAAAAAGGCCATCCTTTGAAAGAAATTTGCAAAAAAATATTGACAACATCAAATTAATTTGATACAATCTATTTGCAAACAAAAGATTGAGAAGGAGTTTTTAACATGACCATCTATGATTTTAAAGTAAACAAACGCCGCGAGGGCCAGCTGGACCTTGCCGATCTCAAGGGCAAAGTGCTGCTGATCGTAAATACCGCCACCGGCTGCGGCTTCACCCCCCAGTACGAGGGCATTGAAAAGCTCTACGAAACCTATCACGACCAGGGCCTTGAGGTGCTGGATTTCCCCTGCAACCAGTTCAAGGGTCAGGCCCCCGGCAGCGATGAAGAGATCCACCAGTTCTGCACCGCCAAATACAAAACCCAGTTCGATCAGCTTGCCAAAATCGAAGTAAACGGCGAAAACGAAGCCCCCATCTACACCTTCCTGAAGGCCGCGCAGCCGGAGGAGGAAGTAAACGGGCTGAAGAACAAAGCCGCAATGAAGATGGTTTCCAAGCTGAGCGACACCACCAAAAAGCCCGGCGACATCCGCTGGAATTTTACCAAGTTCCTTGTGGACCGCAGCGGCAACGTTGTGAAACGCTTCGCCCCTACCGAGGATGCGGATAAAATAGAGGCGGATATCAAAGCGCTGTTATGAGCGGCGATTTTGCGCCCCTGCATCTGAGAAACCAACTCTGCTTCCCGATTTACCTGTGCGGCAAAGAGATCGTGAATCAGTATGCCCCGCTGCTGGAGGCGCTTGATCTCACCTATACGCAGTATGTGGTGATGATGTATTTCTGGGAAAAGGGCAGCTCCAACGTAAAGCAGCTTTCGGATACGCTTCTGCTGGACCCCAGCACCCTTACGCCGCTGCTGAAAAAGCTGGAACAAAAGGGGTACCTGCGCCGGGAACGGAACGCCGCCGACGAGCGCAGCCTTGCCGTTACCCTTACCGAATCGGGGCTTAATCTTCGCGAGAGGGCCATATCCGTGCCCCACGCGATGCGGGAATGCATCAACCTTACCGAGGAAGAGAGCAGATGCCTTTACGGGCTACTCTATAAGGTCCTCCAAAATATAGAAAAGCAAAAAGAAAAGGATGAATAACCATGGCAGTAATCAAAGTTAACGCAGATACCTTCGAGGCGGAGGTGCTCAAATCCGATAAAACCGTAGTTGCCGATTTCAACGCCACCTGGTGCGGCCCCTGCAAAATGATGGCTCCCATACTGGAGCAGGTTTCCGAAAAGATGGATAACGTAAAATTCGTTGCCATCGATATTGACGACAACGACGTGCTTGCGGAGGATTACGAGATCTTTTCCATCCCCTGCCTTGTGGTGTTCAAAAACGGCGAAGAGACCAACCGCAGCGTGGGTCTGATCTCCGCCGATGAGCTCACCGCCCTCGCAGGAGAATAAGGTATGTACGATATTATCATCATCGGCGGCGGCCCCGCGGGGCTTACCGCCGCCGTGTATGCCCGCCGCGCCGGCAAAAACGTGCTGGTGCTGGAGGCCACAAGCTGCGGCGGGCAGATCATAAACACCCCGGATATTGAAAACTACCCGGTGGAGGAGCATATCTCCGGCTACGATTTCGGTATGCGGCTCACCAATCAGGCGAAGGCGCTGGGCGCGGAGATCGTAATGGAAAAGGCTGTGGATATCCGGCTGAACGGCAACGAAAAGGTTGTTGCCACCACAAAGGCCGAATATACCGCAAAGGCGGTGATCATCGCCACCGGTTCCGCCAGCCGCAAGCTGGGGCTGGAAAACGAAGACGCCCTGATCGGCCGCGGCGTATCCTACTGCGCCACCTGCGACGGCAATTTCTTCCGTAAAAAGAAGGTGGCCGTGGTGGGCGGGGGCAACACCGCGCTGGAAGACGCCCTCTATATGGCGGATATCGCCGATACCGTGTACCTGATCCACCGGCGGGATTCCTTCCGCGGGGAGGAGGCCACCGTGGCCCGGCTGAAAACAAAAGAAAACGTGCGGTTTGTGTATAACAGCACCGTAACCGCTCTGAACGCCGAAAAGCGGCTGAAGAGCATTGAGGTAACAAACAAGGACGGCAGCGTTTCCACGTTGGAGGTAAACGGCCTGTTTGTGGCGGTGGGGCGCATCCCCGAAAACCGCAACTTTGCGGCCGTGGCCGAGCTGGACGAATCCGGCTATGCCATTGCGGGCGAAAACTGCCGCACCAAAACCCCCGGCGTATTCGTGGCGGGCGATAACCGCCAAAAGGACGTGCGCCAGCTTGTTACCGCCGCCGCCGACGGCGCCGTAGCCGCAACCGAAGCGGTGAAGTACGTGAATGAGATGTAAGGCGGAGGAAGGATGAAAAATGAAATCGTTTCCTATACTGTGGATACACAGTATAGGATAGGGAAGTAAAGATCAGGTCAGTGCATTTCAGTTCAGGTTATCTGACGCGAAAATGAAAAACAAAAATGCATATGACGTTTTATTTTCATAACTTTCATTTTTCATCTCTTCCATGTGGGTTACGAATTTTACGATTATAAAAACAGCTTACCCCCGGGCTCCCGGACAGGTAAGCTGTTTTTTATTGGTTCTTCACTGAAATCTGTGTAGTTGGTAAATTATAATTTAGCGAGAAGGTCACCCGCGCTACCAAATGAATACCGGCACAAAGTGTTATTTGAAAGTATCGTAGTTGTTTTTGTGCGATATGCGGCTTCGCCGCGCGATATAATTTGCTGCGCAAATCGCGATATATGAAGCAACGCTTCATGCGATATGATATGGCTCCTTACCTTATCACGTGCCGCAGGCACATATCGCGCCGCAGGCATATCGCGTTCAATGAACATATCGCGGATCCGTCAGGATCACATTATGAGCGAAGCGAATAACAAGGTTCTGACGAAGTCAGGTTCTTATATCGCTGTCGCGCCTGCGGCGCGACAAACTGCCTGTTTTGTTATGAAACGGAGGCCATAAACCTGGCGGCGGTTACTTTTGTGTAATTCGACGGCGGCAGGGTGGGCAGGGTGGCACTGATGGAATCCACCCGCAGATACATCTCCTGCACGCCCGCGGCGGAAAGGGATTCCAAGGCGAGCAGACGCTGGCCGTTGATGTATACCCGGTATTTGGATCCGTCTGACATATTGAAGATATATGCCGTGCAGGCCACGCCGTTTACCGTGCCCCGCGCAACCGTATTGGCGGCGGAAAGGGGCTTAAGGGAGGTAAAGCCGAATTCACTCACCTCTTTTTTCACCTCGGCGGCGTCCGGCATACCGGCGGCCTTCAGCACGCCTTTTTCAAGCAGATTCGGCTTCCAGTAGATTTTTGCGGCGGTATTCAGCAGATAGATATCGCTGCCTTTTACAAGGTACCCCATGCTGATGCCGCCGTCCGTTATGGCCATATACACGGTGTTGCCGTCGATGCCCATGGTCATGGGGGAGGCCACGCCGCCGGAAACGGAGCTGCCCACAAGGTAAAACTTGCCGCTGCGCAGAATATCGTACTGGGTAGAGCCTGTAACCGGGGTAACGGGGCTGCTGCCGTCCGCGTTCAGACTGACCGCGATGCGCAGAATGCAGCGGGCGTCGTTGGCGGTGATGGCGCCGCTGCCGTCGTAATCCGCGGCGGTGAACTTTGCGGTACCTTTGGTGTATTTCTCCAACCCCACGGCGGCCCGCAGCGCAAGGCGGGCGTCGGAGGCGGTCACCTTGCCGTCCGCGTCCACGTCGCCGGCCTTTGCCGCAAAAGCGGGGATTGCCGTGAGGACGACCAACACAAGGAATAAACAAACAGCTTTTATAAACCGATTTTTCATCTTCGCATCATCCTTACTTATTGTTTGATTCAATTATAAAGAATCATGCCCGAAAAATCAAGCGTTTTCACCCCTACGCCTTCTTTTTCATCGGCGAGGCCGCAAGGGAAACAAACAGCAGCGCCATACCTGCCACGCCGATCACGGCGGCGGTAAGAAAGCCGTTCGCAAAGCTGTTTGTCCCGGTGATCACGCGGCCTACCACCTGCGAGGCGAGGGCCGCGCCGCCCCAGAAAGCGCCGCCGGAATAGATGGAATTGATCTGGTTCATGCTCTTTTGCCCGAACAGCACCGGGGTGATGGTGGGGCAGATGTTTGTGATCACCGCGCCGCTCACGCACAGCACGGAGCATACCACCGCCAGCGCCACATTGGTCACGGAGGGGAACAGGTACGCAAACAGCAGAAGGCCCACCGTGAGGGGAGTTCCGGTAAACAGGATCAGTCCCTTTACGCCGATCTTATTCACCAGCGCGCCGCCGGCAAAGATGAACACGATGCCCACGGTTTGCATCACGCCCTGCATGGAAGCGCCTACGGATTCGTTCATGCCGAGGGCGGTGAGGTAAGAGGGCATATATACACACAGGCCCTGATACATGATGGTGAGAAACAGCACGCCCAGAAATACCAGCCAGAAGGCGGGGGTTTTCAGCGTTTCGCCCATGGTAAGGCCTGCGGCCTCCGCCCCGGCGGCTGCGGGCGTATCCGCCGCTGCGGCCGTTTTTTCCGTTTTCGGTATCAGCAAAAAGGCGATGGCGTCGCAAACCACCACAATGGCGCCGATCACCAAAAAGATGTTGCGCCAGCTCATTTTATCAAACAGAATACCGGGCAGGAAAGAGAACGCCGCCGCGCCCAGCGCCGCCGAAGCCAGCACCAGCGAAACGATCAGCGGGGTCTTTTTGCCGTAGTTCGCAAAGTAGGGCGTGATCACGGCCACGCCCATGGCGTGGGTGCCGATGGCCAGCACAATGCCGCCGAACAGGCCCGCCACGATCAGCATCCAAACCTTCGTGGCAGAGTAATACAGCAGGCAGTATACCGCCGCCAGCCCGGCGCAGATCAGAAACAGCGCGCGGGGCGAAAGCTTTTTGAGCAGCGGCCCCACCGCAAACATGGAGCAAACCGAAGCCATCAGGCAGCCGAAGGTGGCGGCCAGCGCGATGTTTGCGATCTGGTCCGCGCCCCACTCGGTTTGAAATACGGGTAAAAATACGGTAAAAACGGAATTCATGCCCATGTTGGCAAACAGGGCGATACACGCGCCGATGGCGGCGCGCTTTGCTTTATCAGTCATAATGTATATCCTCCGAAGCTGAAAGTTGCGTAAGGGTAAATTATAATTTGTCGCGCACTTGCGCGCCAAATTATAATAGTGAAGAAGTAAGAGTGAATAGTGAAGAAGAAAGGGGCCTGCGGCCGGCATTATAATGAGCGAAGCGAATAACAAGGTTCTGACGC
>CAMOVW010000057.1 GCA_946627725.1 uncultured Clostridia bacterium | reverse complement strand
AAGAGAAGAGGCGATCATTTTTATGGTAGACGCAAACCTTTGCAACCGCGAAAGCATTTCCCCGACGGAAAAGGGTAAGGCCTACAAAATCAAACTCGACGCTATGAAACGGCAGGGGCACAGAAGCGATTTGGAAGCGGAAAACACTTCGTGCCAACCCGGCACGAAGTTCCGGACTGACGCAGCGCTTGCTGAAAATGCGGAGGACAGCGCGCGGCAGATCCAACGGTATATCCGTCTGACGGAGCTGATCCCGGAGCTGCAGCAGCTTGTGGACGACCGCCGTATCGCGCTCAGCCCCGCCGTTGAGCTCTCGTATCTGCCGGAAGAAACGCAGCGTGCTGTGTACGATTACTATGCAGAGAACGAGGTCACGCCGTCGTATTCGCAGGCAAACAGGGTGAAGAAGCTTTATGCGGACGGGTTGCTGACGCAGGACGCATTGAAGAGAATTCTCGATCAGCCGAAACCGAATCAAAAGGAAACGATCAAAGTTCCGGCGGAGCTTGTGCGGCGCTATAAGCCGAATTATTCTACGGAGCAACTGCGCGATTTCATCGAAAAGGCGTGCGAGTATTACGCAAAGTTCCTGCGCAACCGCGACCGCGGCGCAAGATAAAGGATCAAATCAGAAAAGGTTATGGCGGAATACTTACCCAAAACGATCTGACTAAAACCATAACCTCCATTTCTTAAATCAAATCGAATGGAGGTTCGTCATATGAACACAACGGAAATCAACGCATTATACGGCGTCATGTTTACGCAGTACCCCGACGTGGTGAATATTTCCCAGCTCTGCGAGATGCTGGGCGGGATCAGTGAAAAAACCGCATACAGGCTCATCCGGGAGGGCAAGATCGGGGCGTTCCTGATCGGGAGAGCGTATCGTATCCCGAAAGCAAACGTCATCGATTTTCTGCACATCCCCGGAAAATCCGTTTGTTAAAACCCCGCACATTTGCCCGGCGTGGACAGATCTGTTATACTGTCCGCGTCAACGGCAGATGAAATGCACCAAACAAGAAAACGGCTGCGCTGCAGCGCAGAGCGTTTTCGCTTACGCCATCGCCGTTGCCCAAAGGGCAAGATCGGCGGGCGTTAAAATAAAAAGATCGGAGGTAAACGAATGTATCAGGAATTCAAACTGGTTGCAGGTCATCTGAAGGAGCGCAATGGCAGATACTATGTCGTTGTGAGCTACACGGACACGACCGGCAAACGCGTCTCCCGGGAGTTTTCCACCGGGTTGCCAGTAAAGGGCAATAAGAAAAAAGCGGATGACATTCTGCAGCGGATCCGCAGAGAGGAGAGCGAAAAGCTGTACACGCAGAGGCGCATGCAGTCGGGCGGCGAAACCGTCGACACGACGACGCGCTTTACGCAGTTTCTTTCCGACTGGCTGGAAATGATGCGCGCAAGCGTGGAGAGTACGACCTTTTCCTCCTACAGCATGACGATCAGGAACAAGGTCATCCTGTACTTTGACAAACGCTACCCGAAGCTGCGGCTCATCGACGTGACGCCGAAGCACATCCAGGACTACTACACCTATGAGTTGAACGTCTGCGGCGTGTCCGCCAACACGGTGATCCACCGCCACGCCAACATCCGCAAGGCGCTGGATTACGCCTACAAAACCGGCATGATCGAGAGCAATCCCGCCGACCGGGTACAGCGCCCGAAGAAGGAGAAATTTGTCTCCGAGCCCTATTCCATGGACGAGCTGCACGCACTTCTGGAAGCGGCAAAGGGCAGGAATGTGGAATTCGGCATCGTGATGGCGGCGTTCTACGGTCTGCGCAGAAGCGAGGTCGTGGGCCTTAAATGGAGCGCGATCAATTTCGACGCCAAAACGATTTCGATCCGGCACACCGTGACGGAGACGACAGTGGACGGCAAGCGTCAGATCATCCCCAAGGACCGCACGAAAACGAAATCGAGCTGCCGGACGCTGCCGCTGGTGCCGCAGGTGGAGGAGTTGTTGCGGAACATGCGCATGAAGCAGGAGGCCAACCGCAATCTCTGCGGCAGAAGCTACCACACGGAATATGAGGCGTATATTTACGTCAACGAGCTCGGTGAGCTGGTCACGCCTGATACGCTGTCAAGACAGTTTCAGGCGTTTCTGGATCGCGAGGGCTTCCGGCATATCCGCTTCCACGATCTGCGGCATTCATGCGCCAGTATGCTGTACGCCAACGGCGTGGCGCTGAAGGATATCCAGGAATGGCTCGGACACAGCGATATTTCCACCACGTCCAATATATACACCCATCTGGATTATTCGTCAAAAGTGGAATCCGCAAACGCGATTTTGGGCTTGTTGGAGTAAACAAACGGATTCTGATGTCCTCGTAAATGTCCTCCGAAATCGCCGGAAACCGCGTCAGCAAAGGCTTTGCGGGCCCTCAAAAATTCCGAAGTATGTCCTCCGAGGGCGTTTTCGTGCGAAATCGGCAAATAACCGACGGGTAAAACGAAAGGGGTAAAAAACACCGAAACCCCTTGAAAAATAAGGGGTTTCGGCTGTTCGGATGGTGCCGGTGGCGGGGGTCGAACCCGCACCCTGTCGCCAGGACTGGATTTTGAGTCCAGCACGTCTGCCAATTCCATCACACCGGCATATTCAGTTGTTTTTTGAGGCCTCACGGAACGTTTTCCGGAAATCGGAGGACATTTTGGAGGACATAGCCCGAAAAACGGGTTTTTGAGATTTTAAAAACCCTTGTAAAATAAGGGGTTTCGGCCATCGACATGGGAGAGGGGCAAACGGATTTTGAGTCCAGCACGTCTGCCAATTCCATCACACCGGCAAAAACGATTTAAAATAAAAAATGGTGGACCTGAAGGGATTCGAACCCTCGACCTCTCGGATGCGAACCGAACGCTCTCCCATCTGAGCTACAGGCCCATTGCTTGTATATTCTATCACTAAACTTTTGAGAATGCAAGCATTTTTTTCAATTTTTTGATTTTATTTTTTCAAAAAAACTGTTGACAACGGGGGAATTTGGTGCTAAAATATTTAAGCGTTCGATGAGAACCGATGCGCTGATAGCTCAGCTGGATAGAGTAACTGGCTACGAACCAGTAGGTCGGGGGTTCGAGTCCCTTTCAGCGCGCCACGGATACCGCAGTATTTCTGCGGTATCTTTTTTTTGTTTTTAACAGATATTCGTACAGGAAAGGAAACGCCGGATCGTAAGCGCCAAATAATCGAACGATTCAACAGGTCAAAGGTTCACGTTTTCAATCGTTCAGCGAGGCAGCTTTCAGGATTCCGGCCGTTCGCCTTTGCCGTTTCGATAAGGCGGTATCGGAGAACAGTCGGTTCTCTCGTCCGATTACGAACGGACGGGGCGCGTTTGCGGCGCGGCTGGTGCGGAGCGGGATATTCGGGTCTTTGAAAAAAGCCGTCGTTCGTTTTTTCAGACGCACAGCATATCACACGGCCTTTTGCGGCTCCTCTTCAACCGCCCGCAGAGCGATCGTTTATTTTCATATCGGATCGTTTTCGGATGCGGGGAAGGTTATTCCTCTTGTTTTTTTAACGGCGCTTAAAAGCAAAACAGGAGATGAAAAAATGAACAGGTTTGTCGATACCTCTTCCATTTTTCGCAGAATATTGATATAATATTGATATAATACGGATGAGAGTGAACCAACGGGGAGAGCTTTTATGTTTTTCAAAACACAAACGCGGCAGTTTTCGCTGCAGGCAACAGAGATCGACGGTTTTTCCGCATGGCTGGAGAAATCGCTGGTCGAGATGAAAATACGCAGGCAGAATCAGATACGGCTGCGTCTGCTGGCAGAAGAGCTTTTGCTGCGCATGCAGGACCGGCTCGGGACGGACGTATCGGCACAGGCATACCTTGAAAACAGCCTTGGCAAAGTGCACCTGCGCATAGAGATCGAGGGCGACGCATTCAATCCGCTGAATGAAAGCGGGAACCGGCTGGGCGATTGGAACAGTTCTCTGATCACCGCGCTGGAGATGGTGCCCCGCTATGTTTACAGCTGGGGGAAAAACGTACTGCGCATATCGCTGCCGAAAAAGAAGATCAATCCCCTGGTTGAACTGGGGATCGCCATTGTGCTGGGGCTTTTCATCGCCGGGATCGGCCTTCTGTGCATTCCGGAAACCACCCGCATAGCCGTGAGCGGGAGCATACTCAACACGCTGTACGGGCTGTGGCTGCGGGGGCTGAACGCATTCTCGGGCCCCGTGATCTTTCTCATGGCGCTCACCACCGTGATGAACACAAGGCATATCACCCGACAGGGCGGCACGCGGATCTATGTGATCGGCAGGTATTTTCTCTTCTGCCTGAGCGCGGCGGTGGTTGCCCTTCTGGTGGCGCTGGCGGTGTTTCCGCTGAAGGTTACACAGGCAGATTCCGCTGCAGACATGATACAGCGAACAATGGCGAGCATAACGGAGGTGATACCCGAGAGCTTTCTCTCGCCGTTTACGGAATCAAATACGCCCCAACTGCTGCTGATCGCTTTCTTTACGGGCAGCGCAATCATCATACTGAGCAACCGGGTTACCGAACTGAAAAGGGTGATTCGCCAGCTGAACATGATCGGCCTGCTGCTTGCGAAATGGATCAGTTTGCTGGTACCGGTGTTTTTCGCTCTTTTTCTCGCGCTGAAAATCTGGAACAACCAAACCGCCGTGCTTTACGGTATGTGGAAGCCCCTGCTGCTCTCACTGGGGGCGACGGCCTGCATACTGGGCTTTGCGCTGCTTGCATTCTCGCTGCATATGCGGGTAAACCCCATTGTGATACTGCAAAAGCTGCTGCCGGATTTCATTGCGCTGATCCGCGCCGGCGGCATTGACGATTACTTCCCCGATGCGGAGAACAACAGCGCGGAAAAACTGGGGATCGACAGAAGCTACGTAAAGGTTTGCCTGCCGCAGGGCCTGGTGCTGTATATGCCCCTGAGCGGCACCGGAATACTGATTTTTACGGTTTATACCATGTTTGCTTACGGAAACGATATCGCCCCGCTGCAGCTTGTGGGATCCGTTTTGCTGGCGGTAGTGCTGTTTACCGCTACGCCGCCGGTACCCGGCGCAAATCTGCTGGCCTATACGGTGTTTTTCGCATGGATGGATCTGCCCGGCGAAGTGTTGATCGACGCAATGTTCTTCGATATCATGTTCGGCTTTATCGCCTCCGCCGGGAACCTTACCATGCTGCAGATAGAAACCGCCACAGAAGCAAAACGCTTCGGCCTGTTGAACCTCGAAAAGCTGCGCGCCCCGGTCGTTAAAAAGACGGCAGGAAGAAAAAAGTAACAGAAGAATCAAAGGTCCGTCGATCGGCGGACCTCATTTTTGAAATATGGCAAATGATTATTTACCAGTAAAAAACCGCTTGACAAACCGTTCGTTTTCGGCTAAAAAATGGCTACAACGTGTGGCGAGTAACTGCGTAAATCCGGTTGCCGTGTACGCGTTTTTTCTTTTTTCAAAACAAAATAAACAACGAAAACTGCGTGTTGCCGAAGGCGTAAATCCAGCTTACGGCGGCGCGTTTTTTATGTAAAAGGAGACATTTTTATGGACAACAACAATCCCGATTTTCTTGCGAAAGCGCCCATCGGCAGGCTGATGCGCAAATACGCGATTCCCTGCATCATTTCACTTCTGGTGGGAGCGCTGTATAACATTGTGGACCAGATCTTTATCGCAAACGCCGCCTATCTCGGGTCTTACGGCAACGCCGCGAGCACGGTGGTGTTTCCCCTTACGGTGATCGCCCTCGCAATTGCGGTGATGATCGGAGACGGATGCTGCGCATTTGTGAGCATCAGCCTCGGAAAAAACGACCCGAAAGCGGCAAAGAGAAGCGTCGGCGGCGCGGTGATCATGACCGTACTATCCGGGATCCTGCTGAGCGCCGTTTATCTTATCTTCAGCAAACAGATCATCGCCATGTTCGGCGGCACGGTAAACGAAGAAACCTTTCGGCAGAGCGAGGAATACTTCTTTTACATCACGCTGGGCATACCGTTTTATATGTTCGGGCAGGCGATGAACCCGGTGATCCGCGCAGACGGCAGCCCGAAGTTCGCTATGGCCTCTACCCTTGCGGGCGCAATACTGAATATTATACTGGACCCGATCTTCATCTATCCCCTGCATATGGGCATGATGGGCGCGGCCGTCGCCACCGTGCTGGGGCAGATCGTAACTGCTGTGCTGGCGGTATGGTATCTGCTCCATATGAAATCGGCAAAGCCCGCGAAACAAGATTATAAGCCGGACGCCGCCGTTTACAAACGCACCCTTGCGCTGGGGCTGACCAGCTTTTTATCGCAGATATCGCTTGTGGCGGCAATGGCGGCCATCAACAATATGGTGCGCAAATACGGCGGTATGGATCCCGTTTTCGGTCTGGCGGAATACGCACAGATACCGATGGCTGTGGTGGGCATCGTGATGAAATTCTTCCAGATCGTGATCTCTATCGTTGTGGGGATGGCAGCAGGGTGTATTCCGCTGGTAGGGTTCAATATCGGCGCGAAAAAACCGGAGCGGGTACGCGGACTGTTCACCCGTCTTCTGATCGCCGAGGCCGCCGTGGGCGCCGTGGCGCTGCTGGTTGCAGAGCTGCTTCCGCTGCAGCTGATCAGGATATTCGGCGCGGCAAACGAAAGCGCCTATTATACCGAATTCGCGCTGAAGGCATTCCGCATTTACCTTTGCATGATGGTGTTCGCATGTGTGAACAAAGCCTGCTTTATCTTTTTGCAGGCTATGGGCAAGGCGGCGGCCTCCACGCTGCTTTCCATGGTGCGCGAAATCGTGTTCGGCGTAGGGTTCGCCCTGCTGCTCCCCCTGTTTTTCGGATTGGACGGCGTACTGTACTCCATGCCGGCATCGGATATTCTCACGTTTATCATTGCGGCGGTACTGATCGTGAGAACGTATCGGGAGCTGAATAAAAAGGCAGAAGGAAGATAAACACGAAAAGGATCCCTGTTGATGCAAGGATCCTTTTTACATTTATCGGCAGTTTTGTTTTATACTACAGGGCTTACTTCAGTCTGTTCGTTTTCCGCGTGGCGCTTGCGGCGGATCTCTTCCAGTTCTTTGTACATCTGCTCTTTCTTTTCACCCTCGATATCGTAGAAGAACTTGAGGATCAGCGCGCGCAGCAGGTTTGTGAGTGCGTAACCGAACACAAGGAAGGCCAACAGCCACAGACAGGTTCTGAGATAAGATTCATTGGAGAGCTCGCCGGAGGCGATACGGTCTTTGATCACGTCCACAAGATCCTTTGTGCGGTCGTCCGAGGTGGGATAGGCGACCCATACCAACATAAAGGGGATGAGAAGGTCTTTCACGTAAGTAAAGCCGGAATTGATCCAACCCGGGATGATGCCCTGAACGGCCTCCATGCGTTCGCCGGTCTGCCATTCAAGATAATCGAAGTATTCCACGTTGAAGTGGCTCATGGAAAGCTCCTGGAAGCCGACGCCCACGCCGAACAGGAAATAGAAGATATAGAACAGGATGGCGGTTTTGCCCTCCCAGAAGTTGATGCCCATCACCTTTTCGCCGTAGCACAGGCCGAAGAGCACCACGGCAGCGATCATGGAATAGGCGCCGCAGAATTTCAGGATCTTGGTGGGTTCCTTCTTGCGGGCGATAACACCGCATACCACGTTGCCCACAACGGTACCTGCCGCAGTGGGTACGGTAAGCAGAATCACGTTGGAAGAACCCACGGTGATACCGGCCAGCAGGGTGGACCATTTTCCCAACGCGGCAAACACGTTCACCCAGGTAAAATACTGATACGCGCGGTAATTCTTGTATTTGAACAGGCTCAACAAAGACTTTGAGAGCTTTGCCTTCGGTTTTCTTGCCAGTTCAATGCGTTCTTTGCAGAACAGGCCGCACATCAGGTTGCCGATCAGGGTAAGGCCGGCGGCAAAAAGGGTGAGGATCACATAACGCTCGGAATAGCGCGGGTCGTTTTTGGGGATAAACAGCTTAAAGATCTCGGGGCTGAGATACGCAAGGCCGTAGCCGAGGTAATAAGAGATCTGCCACAAGGTGGCGACGGTCTTCTTCTCTTTGCCGTTGGGCGTGATCACCTGGATCAGGTTCTGGCTCAGGGTGTTGAAGGCGTTGAGCACCGTCTGGAAGGCGGCGATGGCATACCGAAGATAGGTCATCTGCGCAACGGTCCAGCCCTTGGGAACCCAGTAGAAAGAGATGGTGAGAAGGAAATACGGAACGAGAAGGATCAGATACCACTGGCGGTAGCGCCCCCATGAGGTGCGCCATTTTTGCACAACAATACCCGCAATCAGCGGCATGATGATGCCGAGCACGGTTGTGATGGTGGTTTGCACAGCCGTAATTTTCGCAATCTGCGACGTACCAACCAGCGGGAAGTCCGCAAAATACAGTTCATAAAGAAAAGTGGCCGCCAACGTGCCGGTGAGCGTGGTGCCGAACATGCCGCCGATACGTGAAAGGATCAGCGATACGTATTCGATTGTTGTGATGTTTTTCCGCTGCTCCGGCGGAAGCGTCTGTACGCCGCCGACAGGAGCGTCAATTTTTGTTCTTGCCATAGTTTTTCCCCTTGCATAATATGATATAATTATTATACATCAATCCTGAACAGGATTTCAAGATAAAAATACAGGAACTGCAGGTTAAGATATTCGATTCCCTGTATTTTTTGAACAGGGGGTTTACAAAAAAAAGCAAATTCGTTATAATGTTTTTATAAGTATTGTATATTAAGGGGATAACAGAATGAAATATTGTCAAAATTGCCGTACTTATAAAAACAACCCGTCCATGATATTTTGTGAGTCGTGCGGCAGTCAGCTGATCGACGTAAACAACCCTGCGCAGACGTATTCGGGCATGTATGTATGCAAACAATGCGGCAGAACCTATATGCAGAATTTCGGCGCGTGTTCATTCTGTAATGGTCCTCTTGCGCCGTTGGACACGAACGGAAGCGTCTCGAATGCCGATCAGAAAAAGAAGCGGACGATCATTATCATTCTTGCTGCCGTGGCCGCTGTACTGGTACTTGTGCTGGCAGGCCTGCTGCTTTTCGACCATTTTAAAGATAAAGACGACGATAAAGGGTCTACCACACTTGCCGCGGAAGCGACCTTGGAGGAAGAAGAGAATACCCAAAAACCGTCGGAAGGATCCACTACGACCGCGAATTCCGCCGCACAGGCGGATGCCACAACAGGAGAAACTTCCTCTGCGGAGATGACGACGCTGCCGGTGACGACCGCCGCGCCTACTACGGTTCCTCCCACAACGGCGCCTGTTGTTACCCAGCCGCCGCAGCTTGTGGCGCCGGTAATCAGCAGTGCAAAAACCCTGAAAGGCACGGTGCTTCCCTCTTCCAATGTTTCCTCAAGCAGAAGCTTCGGCGCAAATCAGGCCATCGACGGCAACCCGGAGACTTGCTGGTGCGTTAACACCTCCGGCTCCGGCGGCGCGGGCGCATCCATTCAGTTTACGCTGCAGGGAACGGCCTCCGTTAACGGCATTATCGTGGTAAACGGCAACACCTATCTGCCCGACGAATTTCTGTATCAGAGCAACGGGCAGATCAAACAGTGCACCCTCACCTTCAGCGACGGCTCGAAGAAGATCATTCAAATGGATTACAATTACGGCTCTTCGCAGAGCGTGATGATTCCCTTTGACACGCCCGTGATCACAAGCTCCGTTACGCTTACCGTTAATTCAGCTTATGTGGGTCAGAAATATACCACAAACGTATGCCTCGGTGAGTTCGACGTTTACTGAGTTTTCAGCTCCCCTGCCGCGATCCGGTTCGGGGAGCCGCTTTGCTGCATAAAGGAGGCCGCCGCATGGGAGATAAGATGGGATCCCGTGAATTACTGCAATACTTCTGGCCGGAATGGCATGTGATACGCCCGTTGGGACACGGTTCTTTCGGGGACGTTTTTGAGTGCGAAAAAACCGACAGCATGCGGCCGGGGATACGCCGGACAGCGGCATCTGACGAAGAGAGAGTAAAATCCGGCGGCGTAGCCGTAAAGCATTCCGCAGTAAAAGTGATACAGATCCCGCGCAGCAGCGATCAGATCGATCAGCTGCGGGAAGACGGTATCGCCAAGGAGGACGCACCCGCTTTTTTTGAGCAGATCGCAAAGGACTGCGTAAGAGAGATCCAGACGATGGAGAGCCTGAAAAGCGCTCCGAACGTGGTATATATAGAGGATTTCAGGATCGCGCCGAAACCGGACGACGTTGGTTGGGTGATACTGATACGCATGGAACTGCTGCAATCGCTCTCGGATTATCAGCGTATCCACCCCATGTACGAGAAGGACGTTTTGCGGCTCGGCATCGATATCTGCCGGGCGCTTGTAACCTGCCGGAAAAAGAGCATTATCCACAGGGATATCAAGCCCGGCAACATCATGGTAAACGACGACGGCGATTTTAAACTCGCCGATTTCGGTATCGCCAGGGAGCTTGATAAAAGCGAGCTCAATATGTCCAAAAAAGGGACGGATACCTATATGGCGCCGGAAATGCACACAGCCGCCGTGTACGATGCGCGCGTGGATCTGTATGCGCTGGGTATCGTACTGTTTCAGCAGCTGAACAACAACCGCGTGCCGTTTCTGGATCCGTTTCAGCAAAAGATCACCCCAACAGAGAAACACAACGCTGTGCTGCGCCGTACTGCGGGCGAGGCTTTTCCGCCCCCGGTTTACGGCAGCCCTGCCACAAGAGCCGCAATCATGCGCGCCTGCGCCTACCGCCCCGAAGACCGCTTTTTTTCTGCGGAAGAGATGATGGACGCGCTGATCGCGGCTTATAACAGCCTGCCTGAAACCGCAGACGGGCCGATTCCGTTTTCCCGAGGGGGTATGCAGCAAACCGGCCGCAGTTATAGCAGCGCAAACTACGGTTACGGCACTTCAAACGGCGGCAGTTACGGCAGCGGCAACAACCCGCCTGTGGGCGGATCCACACCCCCGTTTACAAACAACACCGGGTTTCACACCGGCGGATATCAGACCGGAAGAAGCACACGAGCCGCCGTTGGCAAAGAGAAAAAAACCGGCGCTGCGATCATAGTGTTATCCGTATTTATTGCCGCGCTGCTGATCGTATTGGGCGTTTACCTGTGGAGCCGTTTCGGCAAAGGCGACGATAACGATTCATCAGACGACTCCGTTTCGATAACTCAATCCGCCGACGAATCGGAATCCGCCTCCACCGCGCCCCCGGCCGCGCCGGTGATCTCCCGCGCGACGACGGAAACAGGAGACGTACTGCAGAATTCCAACGCATCCTCAAACCGCAGTTTCGGCGCAGACAGAGCGCTGGACGGAGATCCCCTCACCTGCTGGTGCGTGAACACG
Source organism: uncultured Clostridia bacterium (assembly GCA_946627725.1). Classification (GTDB taxonomy): domain Bacteria; phylum Bacillota; class Clostridia; order Oscillospirales; family Acutalibacteraceae; genus RUG806. The sequence goes on along the minus strand of CAMOVW010000057.1, from coordinate 2,760 downwards.
ACCGCAGAGGGCGGCGCAGGGGCAGCCATCCGTTTTGTGCTGCAGGAGGAAACCGCAGTTACCGGGTTCAAAATCGTAAACGGAAACCTCTACGAACCTACCGACCGGTTATTCCAGAAGAACGGACAGCTGTGCCGTTTCAAACTCACCTTTTCAAACGGGGAAACGCAAACGTTTACCGCATCGCAGAACACAAGCGGCGCGCCCTTTTTTGAAACCTTTACTTTCGATAAACCGATTACGACCGGGTCGATTTTACTGACCGTGGAATCCGCATACCCCGGATATAAATTCAAAACAAATGTATGTTTGGGGGAATTTGATGTTTTCTGAGCGATTCAGGCGCATATACCGAAGCGGCGCGGCTGTTCTTTGCGCCGCGGGAATCCTTTGCGGCTTCGGATGCGCTGCAATAGAGCGAAACAACACAACCGACAACACGGTAAACACCGCGCCCCAACAAACGTCTTCTTTTTATGAAACAACCGTGGTTTCAGGCGCGGACGCGCAGGATCCCACCACAGGCGCAACAGAGAGCTTTTCTGCAGGGCCGTACGAAGCGACGCAGCAAACCGCAGCCGTACCGGAAGAAACCTCCGCGCCGGCATTGGAGCAGGATCCGGACACAGCCGCCGCGCTGAATGCGATATTCAGCAGCTACGGCGCCGTGGGCGCGCAGGTGGCTGTGATCAAAAACGGCGCTCTCAGCGCGGTATATTCTTACGGCGAGGCAAATCGCTCCGAAGGCGTCCCGGTGACCGAAGATACGAAATACCGCTGCGCATCCCTTTCAAAACTGGTTACGGATATGGTATTTATGCGGCTCACCGAGAGCGGCGTAGTAAGCGAAACCGAAGATATCGGCACGTATCTCGGTTACAGGGTGCGCAATCCTTACAGCCCCGATACGGCGATCACCCCGCGGATGCTGATGACGCATACCTCAACACTGATCGATTCCTCCGCATTTCTGGATTCCCGCCTGAGCGGCTCCTCTGCCCCGCTGAGAACACTGCTCTCGGGAGATGCGTGCTTTGCCTACGGTACCCCCGGTGAGAGCTACCGTTATTCCAATTTCGGCGTCGCCGTGCTGGGTTGCGTTTGCGAAAAAGCGATGAATACGGGGTTTGAAACACTGGCAAAACTGTATCTGCTGGACCCCATCGGCATCGACGCCGCCTACACTGCAAAAGCGCTGAAGGATCCGTCTGTTGTAGGTACGCTTTACGGCAGCGGAGGGATGTCCGTTTCCGCGCAGATGGCGCTTTCTTTCTGCAGTGAACTCGGCCAGACCCATCATCTGGTACAGGGCAACCTTACGGTATCCGCAAAAGATTACGCTAAGATTCTTTGCGTTTTGCTCAACAACGGCAAAAGCGGCGGCACGCAGGTGCTTACCCCGCAAAGTGTAAGCGCGATCCTTGAAAACCGCGCGGACGACAGGGGCAGGGGGATCGGCTACGGCACAGAGATCATTGATTCCGTTATTCCCGGGGAGACCTATTACGTACACACCGGCAGCAACTTCGGCATGTACAGCGCCTACGCCTTTTCACCGGACCGACGCGACGGCGCGGTTGTGCTCACCTCCGGCGCAAGCGGCAGCTCGGACGGGCAAACCGAGATCTACAATGTATGCCTTGACGCGATACGCGAGGTGCTGAAATAAAAAAACGGCGGATATGCTCTGCCGCATCAAACCGATGAAAGACCGATCCGTTTTCATCGGTTTTTGTTTTAATTTTTAAAAAAGAATACAAAATATTAGTTATATTACCTATTGATTTTATTATATTATATATTTTATAATCGTATCTTGGAGAATTATTATTTTCAGCAATCGCAATCAAATCCCGGAGGGCAAAGTAATGAGAAAGAAACAATATCTGTTGCGCCTGCTTCCGTTCTGCGCAATACTGTTATTTATTTTCGGTTTTTACGCTGCTGCGCACGCCGAAACAGAACCGCAGAACGCAGTATGTATGCAACGCGGCGACGTGGATCTGGACGGTTCAGTTACCTCTTCGGACGCGCGTCTTGCGCTGCGCCAATCCGTAAAACTGGAAAACCTTTCCGCTGCGGAGATCATGCGCGCGTCTTTCTATGAGGATGGCCGCGTTACTGCGGCGGACGCCAGACTGATTCTGCGGATCGCCGTAAAGCTGGATCCGCAGCCGACGCATATTCCTGTTACGGATGTGCGTACAGAGGCGACCTGTGCAGCTCCGGGCAAAACCGAAGGAAGCCATTGCCTTGTATGCGGCGACGTGATCACCGCGCAGGAGGAGATCCCCACGCTGCCGCACACCCCAAAAATCACGCCGGAAACGCCCGCCACCTGTACGGAAGGCGGCATAACCGAAAGCAGCGTGTGTACGGTATGCGGTACTGTGATTACCGAAGCGAAACCGATTCCCACTCTGGGGCATGACGTTGTGAAGCACAACGCAAAAGCGCCCACCTGTACCGAGATCGGTTGGGACGCTTATGAAACCTGCTCCCGCTGCGACTATACGACTTACAAAGAGAAAGCCGCGCTCGGGCATGACGTTGTGAAGCACGACGCAAAAGCGCCCACTTGCACCGAGATCGGTTGGGACGCTTATGAGACCTGTTCCCGTTGCGACTATACGACTTACAAAGAGAAAGCCGCGCTCGGGCATGACGTTGTGAAGCATGACGCAAAAGCGCCCACTTGTACCGAAATCGGTTGGGACGCTTATGAGACCTGTTCCCGCTGCGATTATACCACGTACAAAG
>CAMOVW010000056.1 GCA_946627725.1 uncultured Clostridia bacterium | reverse complement strand
CGACCACCTGGCGATCATGATCGGCGACGTTTCAGGCAAGGGCGTTCCCGCGGCGCTGTTTATGATGCAGACCAACATATTGATCACAGACAGAGCGCGCTCCGGCGGCACGCCCGCGGAGATCCTCAGAGACGTGAACGATATCGTCTGTCAACAGAATCAGGCGTCGATGTTTGTAACCGTATGGCTGGGCATTATTGAGTTATCGACAGGCAAACTGACCGCCGCAAGCGCAGGTCACGACGACCCCGCCGTTTACCGCAAAGGCGGCGTGTTTGAGCTCATCGGCGCCGAACACGGGCTTTTTATCGGCGCGTTCGAAGGTATTGAATACGAAAATTTTGAAATTCGCTTGGGCGAAGGCGATAAGGTTTTCATCTACACGGACGGCGTACATGAGGCGGTCAACGCAAACGAAGAGATGTTTACGGTTGACAGAATGCTGCGTTCACTGAATGAAGTCGGAACGCAAAGCCCCGAGCGCATATTGGAGCATGTAAAAAGCAGCGTGGCCGAATTTGTGGGCGATGCTTCTCAATTTGACGATCTGACAATGCTTTGCTTTGAGCGCAAATCGTCGGGCGGCGGCAGGCAAACGCTCTGTGTCGATGCGAAACTCGAGCATTACGCCGACGTTATTTCTTTTATAGACCAGCGTCTTGAACAAAACGGCTGCGATGAAGAAAATCGGCTCCGGGTACAGCTCGCGGTGGATGAGATATTTACAAACATCGTAAACTATGCCTACGGCGCCGAAGGGGGCAAGGTGGAAATCGCCTTTTTGTGCAAAGACGGTATTGCGCAGATCACATTCGCGGATAACGGCATACCGTATGACCCTCTGAAAAAGGACGACCCCGATATTACGCTTTCCCCGGAAGAAATGCAGATCGGCGGGCTCGGTATATTCATTGCAAAAAATAACATGGATTCGATCTCGTACCGATATGAAAACAACCGAAACATTCTCACCATGTCTAAAAATATCAGATATAACGCTCCGGAGAGTTAAAGCAAAAGCGGGGTAAAGATACCATGCTTGCGCATTCCTTTTTTGAAGTTATTCAAACAGGTTTTTCTCTTCCGCGCCGAAAGAAGTGCGCCGATCGTTACAGGCAAGAGACAAAGAGCTTTTTTACGGCGCAAGGGCTATGGGCCGGGTACTGATGACGATCAGCATATTGCTCATAATCTGTTCTGTTGTTTCTTTGCAATTCAGAATGATGGCGGAAATCCTCAATTTGAGAATTTCCGCCATCATCTTTTCATTATAATTTTATAAATGGCGTCAATGCCGTCGGGAATGATTTTTCATATACCTGCTTCAAGACGTCTGCGCCGACCGGAAATTTTCCGAGGATCCACTCGCAGGTGATAGCCACTGTATCGAGAGAGTAGGTGCGGATCAGCATCGCCGTTTCAGGGTCCGTTTCGGTTGTACCGGCAGCGTTTAATATCAGATTCGTTCATAAAACGTGTTCTTGTTACTGAGTTAAGAATATTCTGCAAGAAAGGCGGTTGCCGGTCCGGCGCTCATTCATTGCTGTTTGCGCCGGACGCACAGCGACAGGAAAGGTCATTTCAATGCGATACGCTGAACTGAAGAAGCAAACGTGCGTTGGCTGGAACACTTGGTATTCACCGTCTATGACCTCGCACGTCCGCCTGCCTGAGGGCTTTTGCATTGCCCTTTGCTTTAAGGATCCCTCGAAGAGAAACAACAGGATTTTCCCCCACGCAGTTCGGGTAAAGCTCATAGTTTATTTTCTCATTCCGCTGTTTTTTCAAAACTGAAATCTTCAAATCGCAGCGCTTCGTCGGCTTCGGTGCGAAAAACGAAACAAATTCCGTGCGTCCCTGCCGTATTGCTCAGCGCAACGTCAAAAAGCCCGAAGCGATCGAAGCCGCCGGTGCTGCCCACGACACAGCTGCCGAGCAGCGCGCCGTCGGGATCGTTTTCACGTATTTCCACCGTGCAGGGGACGTCGTTTCCGTTCGCGGCGCGGAGTTTAAGAACAGCGTCTGCCGGCATATTATCAATATTCGGGAAGGTCAGATAAGAACCGTCCTTTATACCGCGCAGCTCAAAGCCCTCCGCGTTTTCCTTTTTTACGATACCGTCGGCCGCGTCAAAGAACCACTCGCCGTTGATGGCCTCCCACGCCGCGTTATACTGACCGACGCCGACATTTTTGATAAACTCGTCGGTTACGATATCGCCGTTGTCTTTCATGTGGGCGTAAACAAACTTCGCTGTTCTGTAATACGGATCGAGCGGCTCGCCGCTGCCGTAGTTTTCGGGAACGGCGTAGGTAAAGTAGGTCTGGTTATGGAAGGTGAAAAACGTGCCGTGGTCTGTAAAGCAATCCTCGCAGATTTTGCCGCGGTATGTATAGGGCCCGTACACGCTCTTGCTGGTTGCGTAATCGCCGCCATGTGAGTTCAGGTAATAGGTATCGCCCCATTTGGTGAGCCAGCAGGCGTCGTTCTCCCAGCCGTTTATGATCTCGACCGCTTTGGGTTCTTCCGCAAGCGAGATCATATCCTCGTTCAGCCGCGCAATATAATACTTTTTGCCGACGACGGTATAGCCGAACATGATGTACGGCGTTTTGTTTTCATCATCGTCGATGAATACGGTGGGGTCATAGCAGGAGGTATCAACAAGCCCCTGCGGCAGCAGCGGCTCCCCGAGCGCATCGACGTAGGGTCCGCCGGGGCCGTTCTCACTCACCGCCACGCCGGTGCAGCGCTGCTGATCGGAGAAATAGAGATAATATTTGCCGTTTCGTTCTGCCGCGTCGGTGGCGTAGCATTCACGATCCTCTCCGAGGAAGGTATCCTCCGGATGCAGCGTGAATTCCAGATCCCAGTTGACAAGATCCTCCGAGGAAAATACGCGCCAGTCGTCCATGCGGTAGATCGGCTGCCCGGGACCGTAATCGTGGCTGGAGTACAGATAAGCCTTGCCGTTAAAGATATGCACGTGCGGGTCGCACACGCCCATATCGGGGAAAACGCGTCTGAAAGTGCCGCTCTGCAGATTGTTGCTGCTTCGGAAAGTGGCTCTGATCTCATCAACGGTTCCCGCCGTAAGATAGTAGTAATAGCTGTGCGGTTCATCGAACTTCAGCCCGAAAACGCCGAGCGGGGCAACGTAGTTCGTGGCGTTGGCTCCCGCGTCGGAGGAACCGTCATATAAAAACCGCCCGGCGAGCAGAGAGGTCGCCCTCGGTGTAAACAGCCCCACGCCGTAGCCGCCGTCGTCCGTCCACGCGCACCAGGTTTCGTTGTTCCCGTCCTTCAGTTGAAATGCGGGTTTCCCTCCCCAGAACGGCAGATCCCGCTCCACGCGCAGCGTATCGCCGGTCCAGGGCTGATCGCCGTCGTAGAACCAGAAATTGCCCAGCGCGCTGACGGTATAAAACGCCGGAAGCTCCTGCGCTCTGTCCGTCCAGGGCGTTTGAAGAAAATCCACCGCCGTATTTTTTACAGACAGCCCCTTATCCGTAAGCTGATACTCGCTTGTGTAATAGGTTTGTGTGGGCATGTTGTTCTGCGCCCAATCGAGAGGACGACAGACGACGCGGATCGCATCATCACTCTTTTCAACGGCCACAAGCTTGCTGCTGTTGCCGTACTGGTCGCCGCCCTGTACGGGATTGTAGTTCCATACGGTGTCGACGTAGACGCCGTTTTCATAGCCCTCGATCTCCTGCGGGCCGTAATACGACTGCTGCACAAGACGGCCGGTATCGTGGTTGTTCAGCAGGTTGCCGTAGGCGTCGTTCGCTTTGTCTTCAAACCACGAAAGGCCGCCGCCCCATCTCAGGTTGACGCCCGCTTTGTAACGCTCGTTTTCAATAAACAGAATGTCTTTCTCCGGTGCATTCTGCAAACTGCAGGCAAAATCCGAAACGCTGAGGATACAGCGTTCACCCGCGCGGATGGGTTCAAAACGCACCGAAAGAAGCCGCGACGCGGTCTTGCGGTCCAGATAGCCGTTCAGCAGCATGGAGGCCATTTTTGATTGCGAGCTCAGCAGCAGTTCTTCCTCAACCGTATTATATTCCATTCTGTATGAGACGACGGCGCGAACCGCCTTTGTTGCCTCATAAGAAAAAGAAATGCGGTTGAAGCGCATCGTGCCCGCGCCGAGCGGCGCCTTTACCGTATAACCGTTTGTTATATCCACGGCGGACAGATGAACCTCCGGCACGGGTATTTCATTTTTCATCTCGATCCCTCCTCTGTACAGTCCCAAAAACATAATAACAGACAGAAAGAACATCATGATTTTTTTGAAGAATAACGTCATAAGAGCTCCTTTCCTGTTTCAGCAAAGCCGTTGATGAAGAGAAATGCGGCGGTATCGTTTCGCATGGAAACGCATTTGTGCCCGCATCCCTTTTCGTTACCTTTTCAGTATAACATAGACGATCGGTTTTTTCCACACTTTTTTGACAGTGTGTGAGACAAATATCGGACGGCCGAACACAGCGATATCGTGGAGACACACAGGAATGCCGCAGATCACGGAATCGGATTTACATATTGAATTATCGGTAAATCTGATGTATAGTTATACTGTAAATGATTGCACAAAAAAGCGAAAGCGACATATCGCAGGAGATCAGGAACGCGAAGGGAGAAACCGGAAATGCCTGATTGCTTCAGATACACAGATTATTTTGCCTCCATGGATGAAAAAACATTCTCAACCGGTATCGGCGAAGAGGTATTCTTTCGGCTGGATCCTGTTTCCGCCGTCCAATCCCGCGGGCTGCAGGATACGGAAATCAGCCTGAGTCCGCCGGAGATCAAAAAAAACGGAGAGGAATGCACGGTCGTATGGACGGCGAGATCCACGCTTTGGGAAAAGAAGGAATACGTTTTTCGGCTGACCCCCGCGTTTTTCTCTTACCGGGTGCGGGTCTACGGCAAGGGAACCGTTGACGGCGTCGAATATTTTATCGGAGACCGGAGAAACCGGTTCTGCGGCAGCGGCTATGAGGCCGCCGATTACTTTGCGCCGCTGGGGCTTGCAAACGCCTTTTCACCCAACCGTGTTTTTACTATGACGCAGGAGACGCGTCTCGGCTTTTTGGGTGGATTTTCGCCCACACCGCTGGTCTTTTCCTTTCGCATGACAGGGCTTGAAGAGCGCTTCCTTTTGGGGCTGGCGGCGCTGCCGGGCAACGCGTCGTTTGACGGATTAACGTATCGAAGCGTCAGGTTCGGCCCGGATATTTCCCGTTTCTGCCTGCAAGCGGGTTTTGGCGGCCGCCAGGAGGTTAACGGCTGTTGGGAAAGCCCCGCCGTGATCGGCATGACGGCGCCGTCCGATCTCGATGGCCTGCGCAGTTACGCGGAGTGGCATTACAGCCGGGGCGTGCCCCGCGCATCATCCGGCGATATCCCCGCGTGGTGGAACGGGCCGTTGTTCTGCGGCTGGAAGGAACAGGCGGTAACGCCCGGCGTTACAAATCCAAAGGACGCGGCCTCGCAGGAAAATTATCAAAGAATGTGCAACACGCTCGACGAACGCGGTCTGCGTCCCTCCGCCGTTATCATTGACGATAAGTGGCAGAAGGAATACGGAGCGGCTCTGCCGGACCCGGACAAGTGGCCGGATATGCGCGCCTTTGTGGAAGCGCAGCACCAAAAAGGCCGGCGCGTTGTGCTCTGGTTCAAGAGCTGGGACGCCGAGGGGCTTGAGGACGACGAATGCATTCTGAGCGAGACGGGAGAGAGGCTTGCCGCCGACCCAACCGCCCCCGCCTACCGCGCCAGAGTCAGGCGCTTTCTGCACACGCTGCTTTCCGCCGACGCGGGCTGCATGAACGCCGACGGCTTCAAAATCGATTTTGCGGACTGCATTCCAACCGAGAGGAATATGCGCATACACGAAAAAGGCGTTTACGGCGTTTCCCTGATGGTCCGCTTTATGGAGCTGATCTATACCGAGGCGAAGCGGGAAAAGCCGGACGCGCTGATCAATACAAGCTGCTGCCATCCCCTTTTTGCGCGGTTTACCGATCAGGCGCGGCTGCACGACAATTATTTTGCGCTGCGCGATTCCGTCCGGATCATGAAAGACCGCGCCGCCTTGTTCCGGGCGATCATGCCCGGCGTATCGATCGATACGGACGCCGGCTCCTGCGGCAGCCGCCGGGACTTTATGCACTATGCCCGCGAGTGCGTACATATCGGCGTGCCGAATCTCTACATCCTCAACCCGATAGAGGACTGCGCGCTGACGGCGACGGATTGGGAAGAGCTCCGCGCCATATGGGACGCCTACAGCCGGGCCGCGAAACGTTGAAAACAACGACAAGGCATATAACGATATGAAACATTTCTTCCCGTTCCGGTGCGATCATTGTTTTGTGCATCACCGTTGTCGGCTGCGGTCTGTTTATGGCGCTGTGCGCAATACGGGTGTGGATACGTAATAAGAGCGTAAAACAATCAAATCTATAATAAATTTGATTTGATAAAAAGAAAGGGAGATGCGTTATGAACCATTCGAAATCGAAAAAATGTCTTTCCGTCCTGCTTACGGTGATCATGGTGTTCGGCTTCTTCGGCTCGGGCGTTTTTACGCTCGCGGCGAAAGCCGAAGAGCTGACGGCTGTCGTTCACATTACCCCCGGCGAGGGCGTGGAATCTCTGACGGTCAGAGATCTCAGCACCGGCGCCGTGATAGAGGACGGCGGTACCGTTGCCTACGGCAGCCACCTAAGAGTAGGCGCGGCGCTGCATATGGCCTACGTTGCACCCGAGGTCGTGCCGATCCGCATCAACGGCGTTCTTACCGCGGATCTTCTTTCCGTGGATACCCCGGAGGTTTTCATTACCACGGATGATAACCATAATAAAAAGGTTTATCAGCTTACTTTCCGGCCCAACGGCGGTCAGCTGGTGGGGAACGAAACGACCCGTCCCGTCAGCTGGAACGAGCCTCTGCCGGAAGCGATCCGTGCGGTAAGGCCGGGTTATACGTTCAAAGGGTATATGCTCACCTATTATCTGGCGTATGATGAAAACTATACGCCCCTGATCAACCATCCCCTTATGGGTGGAGGCGGCTTTGCGGAGGCGCAGTGGGAGATCGGCAATTACAATATCACAGTTGATCCCAACGGCGGTTCGCTGGACGGCTTTGAGGTACAGTACGCGTTCGACGGCTCCGGCACAGTATATCCCGATTCCGTCACAACGCCCGTTACGGCTTCCTATACCATTGAAAGCGAGAAACGCATTCCCTACGTTATGCCTCCCGCGGGCTACAGCTTTACGGGCTGGGCCGTAAGCGGCGAGGAACACGGCTGGCCGGATTCCGCAGCGCAGAGCGCGTCAGTGAACGGCAAGTGGGGCGACGTGACGCTGACCGCGCAGTTCGAGCCCAAAACCAACACTCGCTACTACGTAAGGTATTATATGATGAATGACGACGGCACTTATCCCGCCGCGCCAACCTCCTCCGTCACCCGCTACGGCACAACCGATACCCTTGCCGCCGCCGAAGTGGACCCGCCCGAGGGCTTTCACGTGGACACGGAGCGATCCATTCTTACGGGGAATATCAACGGTATGGGCAACCGGATCCTGAAGGTGTATTACGCGTTTGACGTTTATACCGTCGTTTTTCGGGATGAGGACGGCAACGTGCTGCAGCAGAGCGATTGGCGCAGCGGCGAAACGCCCGTTTACGCGGCGGAGCTCCCTGAAAAGGCATACGACGACGATTATCACTATACAGCAGGCTGGAACCGTGCGCTTGCGCCTGTTACGGAAGACGCTGTTTACACCCTTGTTTATACGCCCGAGGCGCACGATTACACCGGCTACACACTGATCTCGGCGGCAACCTGTGCGGCAAACGCGCAGGAGCAGGGCGCGTGCGCCTGCGGCAAAACAAACGTGCGTGAGATCGAGGGCAGTATGGATCCAGCGTCGCACAGCTATGTGCGCTACAGCTATAACGGCGACGCCTCCTTTACCGCGGACGGCACCGAAACGGCGCTTTGCGAAATCGACCCGTCGCATACCCCGGATATCCGCGCCGCGCGGAATACAGCCTTTAGCAACCGCTATTCGGCAGGCGCAGCGGACGTGATCGCCGCGGCGCGGGGGATCCTCAACGAAGCGCTTGAGAACCCCGGCGCGTATACGGAGGAATATATCGAGGCGCTTTCCGGCGCGCTGGACGCAATTCTGTATACGGACGCAAATTACCTGACGAATACAGAAACCGCCGCCATAGAACAAACGCTTACGGAACTCGTCAACAGGGCGGACAGCCATCTGGCGTATGACCGCACCGTACAGTTTTATAATATAGAAAGAATGCACTACGTCATCGAGGAGGGCGACGGCTTTGCGGTATATCATTCCTCCGCCGTCCGGTGGCATTCGGCAAAGGAACTGAAGTTCCACGTCTTTATTTACTCGAATTTCGCCTACGATTCCTATAAGGTCTATATCAACAACAAAGAGGCGTCGCCAGACGAAAACGGCGTTTATACCATTCCGGCAGGCTCCGCCTACGATACCGTTTCCATCATCGGTGCAACGGAGAAATACGAGAGGACCGTATGCGATTACTGCGGGAAGGAGCACAACGGAACCTTTTGGGGAAGGCTGGTCGCGTTTATTCATATGATTCTTGCGTTCTTCAGGCAGTTGTTTAACAGATAACCGATACTCTGCGGCAAGCCGTCGTCCTGTCAGGGGCGACGGCTTTTCCTTTTGTGCCGCATTCTTATTTTTGATCAAAAGGATATCGGAACAACGGCAGATCGTCCTTTTCAATACTCCCGCGCAGGAAAAATGGATCTTTACGGATTTTCATATAATAATACAAATTTCGTGAAGATCCGGAAAAATGCAAAAAACAGAATAAGCCGGCAGTCGAGCTCGCGGCGACGAGGCGACGATCAAGGATATTTCCGGCAGCGGATCGATTCAAGCGCCTGCGGGCCGCACCTTTACCGGCTGGAATACAAAAGCGGACGGGAGCGGAACGGCCTACCGTCCCGGTGAAACGATAACGCTTTCTGATGAGTATACGGTGTTATACGCGATTTGGAAGACGCAGGCCGAAATCGACGCAGAGCATCCGACGGAACCGCCGACCGAACCGCCGACCGAACCGCCGACCGAACCGCCGACCGAACCGTCCGGCGGCAGCAGACAAAACTTTTGGCAGCGCATTGTTGATTTGTTCCGTCGTATCTTCGCTGTGATCAGAAGCTGGTTCGGCGGATGATGGGCCACATCCGGGGCAAATGCAGCCCACAAAACGCAGGCGCGCCCTACAAACAGGATTTGGAGCATCCCGTTACGTGAAGCCGCGCACAAAAAGTATAAAATTTACCTTATCAGACTTACCGCAGGTGGAGTATTTCCGAGTTTACCGTCCGCCCCGTATTGCAGATGGGTATCGGCTGCCTCGCTCGTTTTCGCGTCCGCGGCTATACCCGCAGCGCAGCAGAGCATGGGGGCGTTCAAAACACGGCGATCGGTTCTTTTTTGAACGTAACGCCCTATTTCGTTTTTTCTTATTGTATCAGCGATGAATCTGTCCGTAGCAGCGGACGTCGCCGTTTTCGCCCAGAAGCGCCAGAATGCCGCCGTCGCGAGCGGTGAAATACATTTTCGCGTTACAGATATCCTGAATCCGTTCGCGTGAAAGAACGTTGTGGTCGTATTCACCGGTCGTAAATACGCAGATCTTCGGCATGAGCGTTTGCAAAAACGCCGGGGTGCTTGAGCCTTCGCAGCCGTGGTGACCGACCTTCAAAAGATCCACCTTGCCGATCTGCGGCGCCAGGCGCGTTTCGTCACCGGTAAGGTCATCCATATCGCCGGCCAGAAACACACGCGTGCCCTTCGTTTCCACCAGCACGCCGAGGGACTGGTCGTTTTCACCCACCTTTTCGGTCGGCGCAGGGTCGTCTGTGTTAAACAGCGTGATTTTGCACTTTCCGAGCATAAACGGCGTATTGTCGGGCTCGCTGACGATGGGCACGTTTTTGGATTCCAGCGCGGCAACAGTCTGATCATAAACCTCTTGGTTGTCCCATTCGCCGATCTCTTGTTCATTGATCACGCTGCTGTCGTACACTTTCAGATAAGCCCGGCCGACCGAAACGTCGGGATCCGCAAGGATCGTGTCAAAACCGCCGAGATGGTCGGAGTGCGCGTGGGTACCGACGATGAAATCGAGATATACTTTACCGTCAGCGTCGGCAGCATGCGCTTTGAGGTAGGCAAGCACGCGGTCCTCAAACCCGGGCAGATTCAGGCCCGGAAGGCCGCGCGGATTGTCGGTATCCTCACCGGCATCCACCATGGCGAAATGCCCGTCGCTTTCCAACAGAATCGCATCGGAATTATCTGTGTTCAGAAAATGGATGCGGTCGGCGGAAAACGACAGATCCGCCTCCCTGATCGATGCGATAGCGGGGTCGGATATCGGCGCGGGCTTTTCCGGTTGTTTGGGCGTACAGGCGGAAAGGCCGGTCAGCATGGTCAAGAACGCAAGAGACAATGCACATTTGCGCTGAAAGAGTTGTGCCATTTATGATATCTCCCTTCGAATGGCTGTTCCCGGTCAGCAGCCTTTGGAGTTCCGCTCTTCGGGCTGCGGGGCGGCGGTGGAATAAACCCAGTTCAGCCGTCCGTAGGGCGCGCTGTCGCCCCTGGTGTAGAAGGAATAGATATCGTCCGGATCGCAGTTGTCCGCCCATTTGAAACAGAAGGCGCAAGCTTTTTCAACGCCGAGAAGGGATCTTTCCACCGAGAGCATCAGCCTGTTGCACTCAAAGCGGATCTCCGCCTGCCCGATCACTTCATAGCCGTTATCGGTGATCCGTTCCACCGATGCTTTGCCGTTTTCGGGGGACGTGCGGTTGACGATATATTCATAGCCCTCCCGCGCGCCGGAAACGTTGATGAAAAGCTGCATCCAGTTTTCATCCGTGCAGGGCGTCAGCTCTGCGGCCGTATCCACGTAGAAATACAGCTTATCGCCGTCGTGGGCGACCTTGGCGTTTGCGATATCGTTTCTGCCGGAGGTATCCTTATAGTATGTATCGCCGTAGCCTCGGCAGTCGCGGTCCACGGTATCGCCCGTGTAATCGCGGTAAATACCGGTGATCTTATCGTTATCCCACTGCCCGAAGCCGCCGTTGATATCCACGGTCACCTCTTCCGCCGCGGGCAGAGAAGCCGTGCTTCCTTTGAATTTCGCAACGCGGTTGACGAACTGCATATAGTAGTTATCGCCGAGCACGCCCGCCGACGGTTCAAAATCGCGGGAATATTCCTCGTCGCAGTTGTCGCAGAAGCCGAAGGGCTCGTTTTCACGGAAGGTGAGCCGCTGCGCAACCCACTCGTTGAAGCCCGTAACAAATACGATATCCGGATCCAGCTTTTCGGCGAAATCCCACTGTTCGTCGAAATTGTAGCCGTACAGCACCGCGTTTTCGGAGGTATCCTTCGCGCCGTTGTGCCAGCTGCGGCCATGGTCGTTTGAGCCGTACCAGGCGGAGGAGCTGAAGCAGCAGGTATCGCAGTGCTGGGCGACGGACACGTTCATGATACTCTCGTCCCACGGTGAATTTTTATAATAAGAGGTCAGCTTTCCGAGGCGGCTGAACTCCATCCACGGGAAGCCGTCGCGTACACGGTCGTCCGGCCACTGCTTCGCCTTGATGCGGAAGTACGCCTTTACGTCGTCGCGGAGGGCTTCGTCGTCCTTGATCCCTACGATCATGGGCTTGCCGTTCATTTTGAACCAGAGCTCGTCGATCTCGGGATATTTTTCTTTTACCGCGGGGTTATTGTAGAGCTCGTCGTAGATCCGGTTCATTACCGTTCCGGAATAAGAGGCGGTATAGAAGGCGATCTTCGGCACGTTCCAGCCCTGCTGATAGTATTCGTACCACACGTCGATCAGATCCAGCGTGCGGTCGATATAGGGGTTGGCATTGGTGGCGTCGAACACGATAAAATCGACGCCCGCGTCGGTAAGCATCTGGCAGTGCTTGCGCACGACCCATTTATCCGCCTGAAAATAGTAGCCGAACAGCGGCTCGGACCAGTGATGGAAATAACCCATGGGGCCGCCGCCCGCGGCGACCCAGTTTGCGTCGGAACGGAACGCGTTCGGATCCGCAGCCGTGATCTTTGTAACGTCGTAAGGGCCGTCCAGATTATGCTCGCCGTTCCACAGAAAATAGAACACGCCCACCTTTTTATCGCTCTCTCCGGCGCTTACGGTTTTGCGGCCGAGGGCGTCCACCGCGGAGAGAGAGCCGTTAACGGGTACGGTTTTGACCTCCGCAGGCTTTTCGATGCCGAAATAGCCCGAAATGACGTTTTCAAGGAAGGTGAAAACCAACCCGATCAATACGATGAGTCTGTACATGATTGCAAAATCCCCTTTTTGTCAAATGGAAGATTGGATCCTTCCGTTTTCATATCGTACACATGCGGAAAGGAAACGTCTTTATTATACATTAACTATGGTTTCTATGCAAGAAAAACAGGAAAAACCTGTTGCAATTCCCCGTGTTCTCATGGTAAAATATCCTCGGCGCGGCGGAATCCTCATGGTGCGCGGGCCTTTCCAAAGACGCCATCCGCGCGCTGGATATGGTGGAAGTGATGTGCTACGACGTATGGGACGAGGGCACAGGGATCCACTCCTCCTTTGAGATCACCCGGGCGATCATCAAGGGAATGCTGAAGCTGGACTACAAACGGGAACAGCTTGACGTGGGCATCCCCTTCTACGCCAGACCCACCACGGAAGAGGCGTTCTGGTACGATTATAAAGAATACTACGACAAGCTCGACGAAAACGGCTGCGCGCCGGACGAAGCGCACGGCCTGATCGTCTCTTTCAATACGCCCGAGGTGGTGTACGAAAAAACGGAATGGACGATCAAAACGGGGCTTGGCGGCGTGATGATCTGGCACTACGCCTGCGACCTGCCCGCGGATAACGACGCTTCTCTCTTTAACGCGGTGGCAAAGGCAAAGGCGGATATGGCGTCGCGCGGCCTGTGCTGACGCGCCGTATACTGTCACTAATAAATAAACAGGATAAACAAAGGAGCAAAAAAAATGAAAACCCTGAAAACAACACTTGCACTGTTTCTTTCTCTTCTGCTTGCCTTCAGCGCGGCGGCTTCGGCCCTTGCCGCCGGGGATGAGATCCTTCTCTCCGGTACGGCGGGCGACGGCGTTTCGTGGCGGCTCACAGGCGACGGCGTGCTGACCGTAAGCGGCAGCGGCCCCATCGTTGATAAAAAAGAAATGGAATACTACGAGGACGGCAGTTCCTCCGTTACGGATTTTGAGAGCATCGGCTCTTTGATCTATGATTATTACTGCGAACAGACCGCCGGAATGGGCGTGGAGGACGCCGAACGCGCCAAGTTTGCGCTCGTTCGTGAGATCATCGTGGAGGAAGGCGTCACGGCGATCCCGGAGGAAGAATTCGACGCTTTCTACCCCCGTAAGATCACGCTTCCCTCTACGCTTGCCGATTTCGGTTATGAGGCGATCAACGCTGTTTTTGCGGAGGAGGTCACGGTGAAAAGCGCCGCGTACCCCTTTGCCCAGTTCAAGGTAGCCGCTTACGAAAAGGGCGCGCAGCCCTACCCGGATCTGGATGCCGCGATCGAAGGCTATATCGCGCAGCTGGTCGCCGCCGATCAGTTCGGAAAGGATATGCTGCCGCTGGAACTGCTGCGGTTCGTATATTCCGTTCAGAGCGGCGCCTATGAGGCTGAAGACGGGGAGATCGCAGATTCAATCGTTTTCTACAGCGAGGCCTTCGGTGAGGAAGCCGACAGCCTTGAGGCGCTGGTTCCCACGGCGCTCAGGCTGCTGAACGCCCGTTTCGGCACGGAATATTCCGCGCCGGAGCAGATCTTCTCTGCGGAGGAGGCCGAGTGGGGTACGGAGATCGTTGTTGACGAGACGCTGCAGAGCCTTGTGGACGCCGAATCGGAACGCATTAACGACGCAAGCCGTTTGGAGCAGCTGGTTCTGTATCCGGATCCGCAGGAGGAATACGTCGCCTATCAGTGGCTGACCGTGACCGCTCCGGGCAAGAGCAGTTTGGCGGAGAACTGCAGGATCGCCGGCGTCAATTTCGTTGATATGGACGGCAGCGCGGCGGACGACAGCAGCCTTTGCCCCTTCTGCGGCAGGGATCATTCCGTCAATCTGTGGCAGAAATTTATCGGTTTCCTGCATAAGATCCTGTATTTTTTCGCGCATCTGTTCGGCAGAAAATAATATTTTTCAGGTCCGAAAAGGAAGAATAACCGGGTTTTAAGAAAAACGTAAAAAGATTTTGCATCGTAATGCTATCTCTGGCGCTTGCCGCCGGCGCGGTTTTCGCGTTTTCCGGCTGCTCGGGCAATAAGGAAAACGCCCGCGCCGTCGTGTTTGAGGATATGCAGGCGTCGTTTGAACAATCGGGGCTGCGCTCCTCCAATATAGGGATCTTTTCAAAAACGGAAAAAGACGGCAGCGTTTCCTACGGGGAAAGCGGCAGCGGCGTTATATTCAAGCGAAATCAGGATTTGTCTTGAAGAATGGGCCGGGCAGGGCTGACGGCATAACACCCGATACATTTTTGCAGCCGATCCGCAAAAAATGGTTCTTCACGGATTTTCGTGTAATGATACAAATTGCAGTTTGGCGCTGTGTTACTTTGGTAGCGCGGCTGACCACAGCCGCTA
>CAMOVW010000055.1 GCA_946627725.1 uncultured Clostridia bacterium | reverse complement strand
TCCGCAGCTGCGGCGGGTTCCATTTCAACAAGTTTTTTTGCGCGATCCGCATCTGCGTTCAGCACTTCGGCAATTGCGTTCAGTCTTTCCTGAGTCATTTTCAATTCACCTCCTCGTTTATTTTCATTTGTGTATACACAAATAATCTCAACATGTTACACAAATTCTATTAAAAATGTCAACAAAAGACATTTTTAACTGCAGTGTCGAGAAAACGTTCCGTTTTCAGCGTTTCCACCGCCGTACCAGGATTCATACATTCTGATTATTTCTTCGAAAAATCCGCGATCGGATTATCCTTTTTTCTGCCGCATTTTTGCCGGATACAAAATGCAGATATTACCACAGTTGATTACGCCAAATAGGAAGAATCGGCCCTGCAATAACAGAATAGTTAAAACGAATACCGCCTGCGACATCATCCAGTTGATCCGAATCAAGTTCACCGCTTTGGTTTGCCTTGGAAAGAATCTTACCGAATTCGATCAGTTCGTCCGCCGTGAAATCATAGCCCTCGGCCTTCAGCGCTTCCGCAGCTGCGGCGGGTTCCATTTCAACAAGTTTCTTTGCGCGATCTTCGTCAGCGTTCAACACTTCGGCAATCGCATTTACTCTTTCTTGTGTCATATTATTTCTCCTCTTCTTTTTTCATTTATTTACACATGTAACTCCACTATGTGTTTCAAACAAATTACCAATACTTCTTACCATAGCGTGATGCATAGTAGCCAGCTGCAATGCCACCAGCAATAATACCTGCCGTAATTAATCCAATTCCACCCGCTACATCATCAAGATTGCTTTCATCAAGCTCGCCGGATTGATTTGCCTTTGAAAGGATCTCGCCGAATTCAATCAGCTCGTCCGCAGTGAAATCATAACCCTCGGCCTTCAGCGCCTCCGCAGCTGCGGCGGGTTCCATTTCAATCAGTTTTTTTGCGCGATCTTCGTCGGCGTTCAACACTTCGGCAATCGCATTTACTCTTTCTTGCGTCATAACAATTTCCTCCTTATACTTGTTTTTGCTGCAAGCTCACCGAATACGGCAAGCAAAGATTACCATTTTTTGTAAAGCCAAAGAGCGCCCTTTGCAACATAAATAGGCAAAGGATTATAATATACCGGTAAAAGACCACCGGCAACCTCATCCAGCTTATCCGCATCAAGCTCGCCGGTCTGGTTTGCTTTTACGGCAATCTCGCCGAATTCAGTCAGCTCGTCCGCCGTGAAATCATAGCCCTCGGCTTTCAGCGCTTCCGCGGCTGCGGCGGGTTCCATTTCAACCAGTTTTTTTGCGCGATCTTCGTCGGCGTTCAACACTTCGGCAATCGCATTCAATCTTTCTTGTGTCATAAAAAATCCTCCTGTTATCTTTTATAAAAATTTTTGATTCGATCAAAAATTCTTACCAAATCACGGGGCTTGTAAACAGGCCGATCATGAAAATGCTATCCCGCCTGCCCTGTCCGGCGCGGCGGAAAGAACCTTACCAGCTCTGTTTCTTAACAAAGGGCTTGGCGATAATGGGAAGCGGTCTTTTCGGGTTGATATAGCTTGTTTTGGAAATACCGCCCGCAACGTCGTCAAGCGCGTCAAGATCCAGCTCTTCGGATGCGCTCGCTTTTGCGATGATCTCGCCGAACGCGGACAGTTCCGCCGCCGAGAAATCATACCCCTCCGCCTGCAGCGCCTGGGCCGCTGCGGCAGGATCCATATTGATCAGCGCTTTTGCGCGATCCACATCCGCGTTCAATACTTCGGCGATCGCGTCGATTCTCTCTTGTGTCATTTGGGTTTACCTCCTGTATTCATTTAACTTTATATACACCTGTTTTGGTTATTTGTTACAGAAATCGCCTGTTTGCGATCTCGGGATCTTCCATCTGCGCCAGCAAAAACGCGAACACGTCCGAAACCGGCGCGGCAGCGGCTTTTTCGCAAAGCAGATCGATCAACTCGTTTACGTCCTGCAGCACCGCGTTGGGATCCCCCTGCGCCAAATAGTTTTCAAGTCTGCCACCCTTGCGGTATTCGGCGCGCTCCACGCCGAGAAACACGCGGGCAAGGCGGGGATCATACGTTCCGAAGGCCGCCAGAAGACCGATCATATCAGCAAGAATCTCATCACGAACGGCGTCGATATTCTCCGGATACAGATTGCGGCATACAAAGTGCGTCAGTTCATGATATTGGCGGATCAAAATCGACTTTTCCCGCCATTCCTCCGCCGGCAAACCGGCGGTCTCCGGCGGAACCGCGCTGTAAACGCCGGAACTCAGCAGGATCAGCCGGTCGGTATAATTCTTTTTTTCCGCGATAAATGCGCGAAAAGCGCCGGATCTGTCCGTTCCGCCGTTCGCCTCGTAGGCGTCCAGATAGGTATGGATCTTCTCCCAATTGATCAGGCCGCTGATGGTGGAAGCGCCCATGGACGCCGGAACCTCTCTGGGCTCGCAGCGGTAAGCCAGCGCCCGCAGACAATGCTCAAAATCGCCGCGGTTCTCCAGCAGAAGCACCTCCGCAGCCCCCGCAGGGGTTTCCACACGGGTGAAGCGATCCTGCGGAGAGAACGTAAAATCAAGTTGCCCGCTGTAAGGCAGCCCCTGCCGAACCGCCAGCTTATACGCAAGGGAATCCTTTGTATCATACCCCAGCGGGAACAGCAGCTGCGGATACCGCCGGGCAAGCCGATACAGAATATGCTCTTCCATACCGAAATATGATCCGGAAGGCAACATGGTGTGAAATACGCCGGTCTGTTTCCGGATCGCTCCTTTCTTCTTATCGTTACAGGCTCAGCCGTTTACATGGCAATACGCGTTTTTAAATGCGATACGGTCGTCGATTTCGGTGTTCACGCCGATACAGGGCCTGCAGTTCAGCAGGAACCGGCAGCTTTTGCAGGGTTCCTCCGCCACGGTTTCATCGCAGGCGGCAAGCGCCCGGATCACCGGAGACTGTTCCATATATTCACGGATGGAGCCGTAATTCTCTTTATAATGGATATGTCGGCAGGGGGAATAAGAACCGTCCACATTCACGCTCACCGCGTCGTATCCGGCGGTGCAGCCGCGGAATTTGCCGCGGTTGAAATTACCGAACAGCTTTGTATCTGCCACCAGCGCCAGCAGCTGAGAATAACAGCGCTCAACGTAAATCGTCGGTTTACCGCTCTGATTTTTGATCTTTTTCGCAACCGTAAGCAACTGCTCCTGCGAGGGAACGCTTTTCAGCTGCGCTTTCGCATCCGGCTTGAAGGAAATCACGTCCAGCAGTTCAACGTTGAAGGAAGCGCAGAGGCTAACCAGATCGTCAAAATCATCTACGTTATTGGAATGCATCACCCAGTTTACGGTGGTATGCTCATAGCCCATATCCCGCAGCAGCGTTAAGGCGCGGATGGCGTCCGCATACCCCTGCCGGGTGAGGCTGTTCACCGCCTCGGTGCTGCCGTTCAAAGAAATACTGATGGAATCCAGGCCCGCTTCCAAAAGCTGCGTTACTACGCTTTCGGTAAGGCGCCAGCCCGAAAAAGCCGCGTGGACGCCGGGAATGCCGCATTCTTTTTTGGCGTAAGAGATCACCTCAAGCAGATGCGGATAGCACATGGTTTCGCCGCCGCTGAGCGATACGCTCTGCAGCCCCAGCGCCGCGCCTTCCGCAAGCGCCTTTTTTGCGGTATCCAAAGCCAAATGCTTCACATTTTCCATGCTGCAATAGCATTGGGGGCAGCGGAACGGACAGGCCGTGGTCAATTCCAGATTCATGTTTGTTACTTTTGCCATCTTATTTACCTCTAAATAGCGACAGCCCCCGCAGTGATCTGCGGTTTTTTTGATTACCTGCGAACGCTGCGGGAGCTATCGGATTGTTGGGAATATGTAATATTACGGATACGTTCGTTTACGCCATCTGACGGCTTGCCAGCGTATGGAACAAACCGTTGTTTGCCATAAGCTCTTCGTAGGTACCCTGCTCTACCACACGGCCGCCGTCCAGCACGATGATGCGGTCGCACTTGATGATGGTGCTCAAACGGTGCGCGATCACGATGCGGGTGGAATCCATCTTTTCAAGCGTTTCGCATACCATGCTCTGGGTTACGTTATCCAGCGCGCTGGTAGCCTCGTCAAAGAACAGGATCTTGGGATTGCTGATGATTGCGCGCGCGATCAGGATACGCTGCTGCTGGCCGCCGGAAATGGTGCCGCAGTCTTCGCTGAGAACGGTATGCAGACCCATGGGCATATCGTTGATATCCTTCTCCAGCCCAACCGCCTTAACAACCTCCTGCACGTCCTTCAGCTTCGCCTTCGGGGCGGTGATGGTGATGTTTTCAAAAATACTGCCGGAGATCAGCTTGCCATCCTGCAATACAACGCCCATCTTTTTGCGCAGCTCGCGCTTATCGATGCTTTCAATATCTTTATTATCATAATAGATCTTACCGGAGGTGGGCTTTTCAAACCCAAGCAGCAGCTTGAGCAGCGTGGATTTGCCGCAGCCGGAGGAACCGACCAGGCCTACGTATTCGCCGGGTTTGATGTTCAGCGAAAGGCCCTTGAGCACGTTGGGCAGATCGGGAGAATAAGAAAAGGTAACGTTATTGATTTCAATACCGCCGCTGAGATCGCCGGGAAGTTCCTTCGCGTCGTCCAGCTCGGGCTGCTCGTCCATAAGGGGCTTTAAGCGCTCTCTTTGCGGTTTGGTATTCTTGATGGAGATCAGGCTCTCGGTGATCTGAAGGAAATAGGCGGTAAAGGAACCGAACACGGTATTGAACGCGATAAACGCACCAAGGCTGATGTTCTGCCCGCCCTTGATGATTACGATATACAGGATAATGGAGAAAAGGCTGTTTGCGGCCATGGCAAGCACCGCGCTGTAACCGTTGATATTCTTGCGCTTTGCGTTCTGATCTCTGAGCTGAATATAGGGCTTCATATATTCATACAGCGCTCTGTCTTCCACGCCGGCGATACGGATCTTGGAAATACCGTTCAGGAACTGGTACATGATAGAGGTGGTTTTACCGTCCAGTTCAATGGACTTTTGCTGATACTTCAGCGCTCTGGTTGCAAGCAGATAATACACGCCTGAATACAGCAGAACCATCAGGATACCGATCCCGGTCAGGGCGCCGGAATAAGAAATCATGCGCACCAGATAAATAAGAAGGAACACCACCGCGATGGCGCAGGAGATCACGGCGTTTGCCACCGTGTTTACCAAACCGCCGGCGCCCATCACCCGCTGCGCGAGATCCGCGGATTCAAATTTGCGGAAGAAGCTCTCGGGCAGATTGAACAGACGGTCGTAAATCGCGCTCTGTGCATCGTAAGCCATTCTGCTGGTCAGACGGAAATTGACGATGTTCTTTACAATGGAGAACATGATATTTGAGATCATGAACGCGCCCATCATGCAGCCGAACTGGAACAGAATGGCCTTTGCGCCCATGGGGATATACTTATCATACAGCTGCTGGCTGATGGTGGGGGTGAGCAGACCGATCAGAGAGGTAACAACAGCCAGAACGATAAGCCCGATCAGATCTCTTGCGTTGATGCTGCCCCGGCAGAACGTGATCAGATCTTTAACCTTCAGCTTGGTGGCGGGCAGAGGACGGTACAGCATGAAGGCCTTGGGGGAAATCGTATCGGCAACCTTCTTCGATACCGGCGTGGTGGTATTCTCGGCGGGATCAAAAAGCACATACTTGCCGCGCCCCTTCGGCAGACACGCGAGTGGCTTTTTCTTTTCGTTGAACACAAGGAAAGCGCCGGAATCTCTCGTATGCCAGCCATCTGTAAGAATAACCTCACGGTAAGCGAAATGGGACAACCTCGCGATATCAGACAGTTCAAATTCATTACCGCAGCCCTCTTTTACCTTATCGAACCCGGCAATGGAAATGTGGTTTTTGTTGCAAAGAACCGCAACGCAGTCATAAAGATTGTTGCCTGATTTATCGTCGTTGGCCACGAATCCTCTTTTACGGAACGCGCCCGCGATCAGCTGCAGAATGTTTTCGGAGGTGGTGATTCTGGCCTGCTGGCTGCGGCGGATAAAGCCGTCTTCCGTAACAATATTTCTGCGGTACTGATCTACAAGCCCCTCGTTGAAGCCTTCGGTACGGAAATTTGTAATATTTGCTTTTTTGGCAAATTTCTCGCGCAGAACCTTTGTAGAGCCGTTTTCGATGGTGCTGAGCTCTGCCTCTTCCAGCGCTACAAAACAGAGTTTCCACTCGCAGAAATCCATATCGCGGTAGCTGAAGCCGGGAAGAACCTCGTTTGTCTGCGCTTCATACACAAAAGAACGGCGGCCGATCACGTTCTTGCGCACGGGAACGATATACACAAGCACGGTGCCGGATTTTACTCTGTAGGCGTCGGTATTGCTGGCTGTAACGTAATAGTCGCCGCCCTTCAGAAAGATGTTATTATCTGATGACATTTGCAATACCTCCGATCAAAGATTCTGAATAAACTGTTTGTAGTGGCCTTCCTGTTTGGAAAGCTCTTCGTGCGTACCGCGCTGAACGATCTTGCCTCTGGACATAACGATGATCTGATCGCAGTCGCGGATCGCGCTCAGGCGGTGGGCCACGATCACGCAGGTGCACCCTCTGCGCTTGATGTTATCCATGATCTGCTTCTCAACAACGGGATCGAGCGCACTGGTGGCTTCGTCCATGATCAGCACCGTGGGATTCGTAACCAGCGCGCGGGCGATCTCAAGCCGCTGCCGCTGCCCGCCGGAAAGGTTCGTGGCGCCTTCGGACAGCATAAAATCGTATGCGCCGGGCTTTTGAGAGATGATATCGTGGATGCACGCGTCCTTTGCGGCGGCAAGCATATCGGATTCGGTGATCTTATCGTTCCACATGGTAAGGTTATCGCGCACCGTGCCGGAAAACAGCGTAATATTCTGGCTTACGGTGGATACGCTTGCGTTCATTACCTCGTTGGGAATACTGTCTGCGGGCATACCGTCGAACAGGAGTTCTCCCTCCCAGGGTTTATACAAACCGCTTACGATTTTGGATACGGTGGATTTGCCGCATCCGGAGGAACCCACAAAGGCGATGGAGGAACCGCAGTTGATCTTGAAGCTGAAATCAGAAACGATCGGCGGCTTCAGTCTGCTGTAACCGAAGGCGATCTCTTTCAGTTCAACGGTGCCTTCCAGCTTTGTTTTCGTATCGATACGATCCGTTTTTTCGGCGAACTTTTCATCGATAGGATATTTTGAGATATCCTCCACACGGTTGATATCCGCCTTGGTGGTTTGAATGTTCTTCACAAAACCTACCAGCTTCTCAATGGGATCGGAGAACGATCCGAACAGCGTAGAGAAAGCAACCAGCATACCGATGGTCATTTTACCGTCGATCACGTAAGCGCCGCCCACCAAAAGGATGAAGATATCCGCAAGCATTTTTACTGCGTCCGGGATCGCGCTGATCACCTGCTGCGAACGGCTGAGCTTCTGCTCAACGTCTATGGTTTTGGCGTTATAGCCGAGAATACGGCCTACATATTCGTTTTCTGCGCCGGAGGCTTTCAAAGTGCTTGTGATGCTGATACCTGCGCATACAGCGCCGGAAAGCTTACCGGAATCCTGCTGAAGCTTGATGGACGTGTTTGAGATCATATCGGAGGTAACCTTTACCACGACCACGTTCACCACCACGGTGGCAACGGCGATCAGCGTAAGAATGGGATTATATATAATAAGAAGAACAAGGTAGAACAGAACAACAAATATGTTCAAAACCGTTTCGGCCAGATCGCCCGCGAGGAAGTCGCTGACGTTGGCGTTATTGGAAACGCGGCCGGAAAGATCGCCCACGTAGCGCTGATCGAAGAAGCTGATGGGCAAACGGAACATATTCGCAAGGAACTCCCGCGCCGAGAGCAGCACCATCTTTTTCTGGAGCTTTACAAGAACCTTGTTGCGGTAGATCGTGAGCAACACCTGCATTAAAACGGTGGCAAACATAAACAGGATCAGCTTTGAGAACCAGGCGGTATTTCCTTTGACGAGAACGTCGTCCATAAACACCTGAGAAAGCACCGGGAAGATCAAGCCGGGGAATACCAGCAAAAGGCCGACAAAAATCAGCTTGAATATCACGCCATACTGGCCCGAAAGGCGGGTTTTTACAAATTTAAGGAGCGTATTCTTTTTCTTTTCTTTGGTAAACTCAGAGGTAGGCTTAAAGGTAAGCACTACGCCGGTAAAGGAATCGTCCAACTCCTGCCGGGTCAGCTTGCGGCGGCCCATAGCGGGATCGTTTATGTAGGCGTATTTCCCTTTGAATCCTTCAAATACAACAAAGTGATTGAAATTCCAGTGGATGATGCAGGGGGGCTGAAGCTCGCGGAGGCCTTCGGGTTCTTTGCGATAACCGTGGCATTCAAACCCGAACCGTTTCGCCGCGCGCATGATATTGCCGGCGTTGCAGCCGTCGCGGGATACGCCGGTTTCAATACGCATCTGCTCCAGCGGAAGATTCTTGCCGAAATAGGCAAATATCATGGAAAGAGAAGCGGCGCCGCATTCCGTTGCTTCCATCTGATAGATCGTAGGGGTTTTTGTATAGGCGCTCATAATCAACCCTCCATCTTATCTTTAATACCCGTGATCAGCTTTGAGATAGGGGAGGTTTTTTCAATAATGATCTGCGCGGAAACAAAGGAACCGTTGGGGATGGTTAGATCCGCGCCCTTTTTGCCGGACCAGTAATATCCGCTGGCGGTGGAGCTGTCCGGCGTCAATTCGCATATCACGGAAACGATGGGGCCGTTTGCCAGCAGCTGATTATCGATATAGTTACCGGCGCCGATCACATAACTCAGATTATTGCTGGATACGGGATACTCGCCTACGCCGATCACCTTTGCGGTCATGTGGCCGTATTTCTGGGAATCAACCGCGTTGGGGAATACCAGAACTTCCATCCCCTCTTTATACTGCTGCGCGGTTGCCAGCGGCACATAGCATACCACGGTCTGTTTTTCTTTCACGTCCGGCGTATAGCGGATGACCTCTGTGCCGGGGAATACCCTTGATGGATCCGCGGCGCCGGCAAATTCCGCCGCCTGCGCCGACTCCATTACAAGAATCTCAGACACCTTACCGCTGTGCGCTGCTTTGATAACGTAATTTTCGCCGCTGCTCAGCTTCACGGTGGCTACGTCGGCACCCGCCGCGATCGTATCGCCGATTTTTACGTGCAGCTTTTCAACCGCGCCGGATTGATCGGAATACACAGCGCCGGTATTCATGGGATCCACGATGATACCGGATACGTTTGCCGTTGTGGGAATCGTACCGAAAATCGACCATACGATTACTGCGGCAATGATCAGCGCAACGCCGATCAGCGCAAGCCAGGACAGCGGCGACGAGATTGTAATCGTTCTGTCAAGCTGCTCGGGGTTTGATAATTTTTCCATTGAAGATTTTCTGTAAATGTCTGCCATTGTTATTTACTCCCATTCTATATTGTTATCTTCAAAATATTTACGCATTCTTGCAAGCGCCCTGTGAAGCTGGACGCGCACATTACCGGGGGACATACCGATTTCGGCCGCGATCTCGTTCGCGTTCTTTTTACGGTAGTATTTCCGGATAACGATCTGCTGCTGTGTCTCAGGCAAAGTTTCCAACGCATGCGCAAGGTGCGCCCTTACGGACCGCAGAAAATCGATCTGAAGAAGATCCTCCTCAAAACTGCCGTCTGCTTCGATATATTGCCCAACCTCGTCGATATCATCCGTCTCTTTTCTGTCACGGTAAAAGTTTTTCAGCTTGTTGCTTACGATCACAAAAAGCCATGTGCCAAATGCGGCCTTTTCAGGATCGAAACTGTCGAACTTCTCCCAACACTTCAGGAAGATATCCATTGTAAGATCTTCCGCATCGGCAGGATTCCGGATCCGGTTCAGGATCTGCCCGTAAACGATGGGATAATACTGATTATAATAGCGCTCAAAAACAGCGAGTGTTTGTTGATCTGCGTTGCTCAATATATCACCTGCCTTCGCTCTTTCTGTTTGCGTATGGGCGTTTCAAAACGAGATAAAAAAGAAAAGGGATATTTTTATCATATTATCCCGAAAAAAGAATAACAGAAAAGACTTGATTTTTCAATCCTTTATAAGAAAAACTTAAATTTTACTGAAATAAATTAGAATATATGATGATTTTTGTGTAATTTTTCTCACGAACGGTAAATAAACGGAAAATACGGCTCGGCGTCTTTTTTACCACACAAAAACCATACCTGAAAAAAAAATCCCCGAACAATCTGCTCGGGGAATACACTTTCTGCGCAATGCTGCAATCGATCGGCTCAATGCGCCGTTTATATAAAATTTTCACACGGGACGTTAAAGGATATATGAAACAGAGATCCGCGATCAATCGTCGAAGCCGTTGGGATTGTTCTTCTGCCAGTTCCAGGTGTCGCGGCAGGCGTCCACGGGGGTGCGCTCCGCTTTCCAGCCCAGAACGGTGTTGGCTTTGGTAACGTCGGCGTAGCTGAAATCGATATCGCCGGGGCGGCGGGGCGCAATCACATAGGGGATCTTGATGCCGTTGGCTTCTTCAAAGGCGTGAACCAGATCCAGCACGCTTACGCCGTTGCCGGTGCCGAGGTTATAGATCTCGCAGCCCTTTACGCTGAGCGCGCGGTCGCAGGCATAGAGATGGCCCTTGGCCAGATCCACCACGTGGATATAATCGCGCACGCCGGTGCCGTCCGGGGTGTCGTAATCGTTGCCGAATACGCTGAGCTTTTCGCGCTTGCCAACGGCAACCTGGGCGATATAGGGCATCAGGTTATTGGGAATGCCGTTGGGGGCTTCGCCGATCAGGCCGCTTTCATGGGCGCCGATGGGGTTGAAATACCGAAGCAGACAAACGCTCCATTCGGGATCCGCCTTGCACAGATCCTGTAATATGATCTCTATAAAATACTTGGTGGTGCCGTAGGGATTGGTGGTGCCGCCGGTTTTCATATCCTCTTTGAAGGGCACGGGGTTTTCGCTGCCGTAAACGGTGGCGGAAGAAGAGAACACGATGGTTTTAACGTTCGCCTTTTTCATCGCCTTAAGCAGCGTTACGGTGCCGCCCACGTTGTTATCGTAATATTCCACAGGCTTTGCCACGGATTCGCCCACGGCCTTGAGCCCGGCGAAATGGATCACGGCGTCGATGGAATAATCGGCAAAAACGCGGTCCAGCGCGGCCTCATCGCGGATATCGCACTCCACCGTGGGAAAATCTTTGCCCGTGATTTTGCGTACCCGGTCGTACACTTTGGGGGAAGCGTTGGCAAAGTTATCCAAAACAACGATCTCCCTGCCGGCATTCAGCATTTCAACGCAGGTGTGTGATCCGATAAATCCGGCGCCGCCGGTGATAAGAATAGCCATAAATATACTCCTTATATCTGATAATTATTGATTTTCCAAAAGGATATGCAGCACGCAAACGTCGTCGTTGCCGCTGTAGGTACATTTGAGCGGCCCGTTTGCAAGAAACGGCTGCAGGATCGTTTGCATCCCGCCGCCGGAAAACAGCACCTGCATGGCCGCCTTGAACAGCGAAAGTGAGGCAAACTTCACCTCCACCTCGCCGCTGCCGTTGATAGCGCTGCCAAGGGCGGATTGCAGCACGGTACGCCAGTTATCCTCGCTGCAGTATAAGCCGTTTTTGATAAAATAATTCTCGTCGCCGCCGGTGACCTGCACCCCTTCGGGAAGGGTATAATCCGCATGGGTCTTTACAAGCTCCGCCTCGGTGATATTGAAATACGCGCGGCTGACGTGGTCGGGCGCG
Source organism: uncultured Clostridia bacterium (assembly GCA_946627725.1). Taxonomy (GTDB): domain Bacteria; phylum Bacillota; class Clostridia; order Oscillospirales; family Acutalibacteraceae; genus RUG806. The sequence continues at coordinate 2,968 of CAMOVW010000055.1, read as the reverse complement.
GCGCCGCCGGAAACGGGATCGTCCCATGTGACGTCGATATAATACCAGCCGTCTTCCAGCGATACGGCGTTCCAGATGTGGGATTCGCGCCCGTCGCGGTCCTTCGCGGTGCCGCTGACGACGGCGGAAGTGAGCCCCGCCATATCAAACAGCAGCTTTGCCGCCGCCGTATATCCGCCGCAAACGGCACGGCCCTCCACAAGGGCGCCGTAAGCGTCGTTGGGCCAGCTGCCCTCGCCGTAAACGCAGTTTGCGCAGATGGAATCATGCAGGCAGAGCTCCGCCTCAAAGGGGGTAGCCCCCGGGGGTACCGCCGCGGCAACGCTCGCGGCGCGGGCGAGCATTTCGTCCGTGCGCGCCCGGCAGGCCTCGCTGCTTTCGGCATATTCGGGCATAAGCCAGCAGGCCTTGCCCATGGTATAAAAAGTGTAAGAAGCGTCAAAGCACAGTATCTGCGGGTTTTCCCACCGCAGCGCGGCCATCACCTCGGTAAGTTCCTCCTCTGAAAGCCGCGGCAAAAGAATCTTTTTCGGATGGGACGTGATCTCGTTATACACCATCCTGTACGCCTGCTGCTGCACGGCGCTCAGCTCGGCGTAGCGCAGCCGGCACACGGTATATCCCACAAAGGCCGGCTCGATCAGCGAACCGCCCGCCTGCGAAGAAACAGCGCCGCCGAGGCTGTAATACAAGAGCGTAAAGCCCTGCTGCAGCCCGCAGCCGCTGCACAGCAGCAGTACCGCCAGAACCGCCGCCATGATCCCCCATATTTTTCTCTTTTTCATGTCTTCCCCTAACTGATTACGGAAATTTCAGGATTATGCTCAAGAAACTCTATTACACGCGGCTGATACTCCGCGAAATCAAACGCCGTAAGATTGCCGTCGATCAGGTTTACGATATCGGAAAAGAAGCCGCTGCCACGCTGAACCGTTTCCACCGTAAAGTGGGTCCGCAGAATACCCGCCACTGCTTCCGCCTGAAAGCTGAGGGCGTCCTCATCCTCATAGGCGTATTTCATCAGCCCGATAACCGCATCCGGCGTGAGCTCCTGCGCGCCCTTGGCAAACTGATAACGGATGGCGTCCACGTTTACGTCTACGCGGCCGGGCATGTTTACCGTAACGTTGCCCAGCTTTTGCAATATGAGCTTGAATTTTGCCTCGCTAACCGAAAGATATCTGTGCACCGGCACATTTTTTTCCGCAAACGCGCGGGCGATCTCCGCGGCGCCGAAATTATAAAAGATTTCGGATATACGCATATCGCCGCCGCCGAAGGGCAAAAGCAGATCAGTGGATACGGGCTTTACGCGGATGCTGTTTTCCGCAGCCGAAAAGGACATCAGCTCGCAGAAGGTGATTTTTTTTTCGCTGTGGCAAACCAGCAGCACGTTCACCGCCTGCGCGTCGGAAAACGGCGCGGCAAAGGAATCCGGCGACGCGCTTTTTTCTCCGGAGGAGGCCTCTTGGGAAGAGGATTCCTCCGCGCCGATAAACTTATCGAAGCTGAAATCGTTCAACGCCATTACCGCCGCAAAAATCACGACCCCCAGCACAAGCACCGCCGCAAGCGCGATAATAACGCGCTTGATACCGGCGTTATCGCCGCGGATACTGTGATTAAAATCGATATCGGCATGTTTTCTCATAAAACTCTACAATCCTTCGCATTCTCTATATATTGTATAGTATTTACCGTTAAAAAACAAGGGGTTGCGTTAAAAATATAAAGGGAAAATTCTTTTAAAAATTGTTTACTTTGACAGACAAAAAAAGATTGACAAGAGATTTCAAATATGGTACTATAATGCAGCCGCATGTTACGGGCGCATATTTTTATGCAAAAAAGAGGTTTTTACCCGCCCCACGCAGCGAGACTGATAAAGGAGAAATAAAATGTACGCAATTATCGAAACCGGCGGAAAGCAGTATAAGGTGCAGGAAGGCGATACCGTTTACGTTGAGCTTCTGAAGGCTGAAGCAGACGACGAGATCACCCTCGACAGCGTAGTGGCGCTGGGCACCGACGACGGCATCAAGGTGGGCGCTCCCTACGTGGACGGCGCAAGCGTAAAGGCCAAGGTTGTAAAGAACGGCAAAGCCAAGAAGATCACCGTTATGACCTATAAGCCCAAGAAGAACGAGAAGAGAAAACTCGGCCACCGTCAGCCTTACACCAAGATCGAGATCACAGCCATCAACGCCTGATGATCAGAGCGAAATTCCGGTTCCCTACGGCCGACGCGGCAAGCTTCACCGTAAAAGGCCACGCGGGCTATGCCGACAGCGGCAGCGATATCGTGTGCGCGGCGGTTTCATCCGCGGCATACATGGCGGCCAACACCATCACCGAGATCCTCGGTGTGGCAGCTGACGCAGACGTTTCCGACGGCAGATTAGAATTCGGTTTTTCGGGCAGCAAACCGGCTGCCGACATTGTAAAGGGGCTGCAGCTCCACCTTACCGAACTGCAGGAACAGTACCCCGGATTCATTCAGATTACAACGGAGGTGTAAATATGCTTAAGTTAAACATTCAGCTTTTCGCGCATAAAAAAGGTATGGGTTCTACCCGTAACGGCCGTGATTCCGAAAGTAAGCGTCTCGGCACCAAGAGAAGCGACGGTCAGTTTGTGAACGCCGGCACCATCATCGTGCGTCAGCGCGGCACACACATCCATCCCGGCACAAACGTGGGCAAGGGCAAGGATGATACACTGTTCGCTCTTGTGAACGGAAAAGTGAAGTTTGAGCGTTTGGGCAAAGACCGCAAAAAGGTCAGCGTTTACGCAGACGCCGAATAAGCGACACAAAAACGGAAAGCTGCTCCGAAGGGGGCAGCTTTTTTTGGTTATACGTGGGGGGGGATAAATCTGCAAATTATAATTTATCGCGCACTTTGCGCGATAAAAGCCGTTCGCCGTTCGCCGTTTGCCGTTCGCAAATATCTGAGTATGTGCATGTTGG
>CAMOVW010000054.1 GCA_946627725.1 uncultured Clostridia bacterium | reverse complement strand
GGAAATATACAGCAAACTATACCTTGCGCTTCTTCGATCCTTCCATAAGAAACAGACGATTACAGCCGTCCGGCAGGCAAACGAAAACACCAAAATTATACGTCAGCAATCATACGAGAGCATCCTCGGAGGAACTGATGCTTTTACGATCATCGGTCCGAGCGGCGTTGGTAAGAGCAGCGCGGTCAGCAGGGCGATTCGTATTCTTATGTCGGAACCGTTTGTACTTGTGGGAGATACGAAAATGATTCCGGCACTTACGGTACAAGCTCCGGCAGACGCGTCGGTCAAAGGGCTGCTGTTTGAGATTCTTCGTAAGGTGGATGAACAATTAGATACCACCTATTTTGCTAACGCACAGCGTACGCGAGCAACAGTAGACATCCTGATTGGCTCTGTATCCCAAATCGCATTGAATCACATCGGTCTTCTTGTAGTTGACGAGATTCAAAACATAGTAAACAACAAAAATGGAAAATCAATTGTCGGCGTTCTTACGCAGCTGATCAACAATTCCGGTATTTCGATTTGCATGGTCGGCACAGAGGAAACGGCGATATTCTTCAAGCAAGCGTTTATGTTGGCGAGACGAGCGGTTGGGCTTCATTACAAGCCAATGGAATACAACGACGAGTTCAAAGCATTCTGCCGCACCCTGCTTCAGTACGTTTATGTGCATAAGGTCGGAGCTTCGGAAGAAACCCTGACAAAATGGTTGTTCGAAAAATCGCAGGGAAACGCGTCCGTCGTTGTCTCGCTCCTTCATGACGCGCAGGAGATTGCGATCCTTTCCGCAAGAGATACGCTGGATTTCGCCGCTCTGAACGAGGCGTTTAACACCAGACTGGAAATGCTACATGATTATGTTGCGCCTGATAAAAAACGTTCGACTGCGACGAAACGAAAAGAAAAAACGCCAGCACCGCAAGAAATGTCGGAAGACGTTAACGAAACCGACGTCTCGCAGGTTTTACTGCAAGCGAAACGCGGCGAACAGGACGCTGTTACGGCGCTGAAAATGGCTCAGATTGCGGTCGAGGAGGTACGGGTGACATGATCGCTTTCTTCCCTGACGCATACCCTGACGAGCTGCTATATAGCCGTATCTGCCGTTATCATATCCGAAGCGGCAACTATTGTTCAGCTTTTACCATTGACGACATGTACGGAAAGAGAACTGTGCACCCGGACATGGAATTTCTAAACAGATTCACAGCAGACGCCCTCAAGTGGATCTGCGGTGATGACGATCTAAAGACCGTAATCATGACGCAGACTATGTATCCATTTTACGCTCGATTCCTCCCAAAGGAGCGTAAGGTAAAAGCGTTCTCGTCGCTGGTGGGGCAGGAGGGAAATTGGAGTAATCTGTTGTGTTTGCCACAGACAGGAGCACGTTTTCTGCGTTTTTGTCCTCTTTGTGTCGCCGAAGATCGTGACCAATACGGCGAAACATATTGGCATCGCCTTCACCAGATACAGCGGATACGTGTCTGCCCCAAACACGGTTGTTTTTTAGAAAACAGCGAAATACGAATTGCAAGCAAGACCAAGCCGGGCCTCTACGATGCAGAGTCTTATGTCCCTCTGAGTACGTCTGTCGAAGTTTGCAGAAACGAAAGAGAACTTGATTTTACCCGTTATCTTGTCGCTGTAGGTGGGCAGCCTTTTGATTTCGAGACAGAAATGCCGATCGGTATTTTTTTACATGACAAGCTCGGAGCTTATTTTACCACTAAATCCAGACTTGTAGTCGATATGGATCGTCTCTATGGTGATTACTGTGAGTTTTTTGCTGATATGGAAAAGGCGAGTTTCGAAGTGTTCAGGAAGATTGTAAATGCGTATAGCTATGATGTCTATTTTTTGTTGAGCGTTGCGTTCTTCTTGCGGATTTCAGTCGAAGAGATCACTTCACTTCCTAAACAGCCGGAGTTTCACGGTCTTGAAAAGCTTTATTCCGATCTCGCAAAAAAATACAATATCGATTTCAGTATCGTAAGTGCGATAGGGAAAGATGTTCAGCGTTTCTTAAACAGCCATTCTTACGCCAGACGTCACTGCGGGATTCAGGCCAAGAACTGGGCCAGACTCGACGACGAACTACTACCCAAGGTACAGGCCGCCGTAACGGAAGTAATCAATGCCGCAGGTAGACCTCAGAAGCTCTCTTTTGCAAAAATACAGAAAAGACTGGGGTTGCCGCAAAAGCATCTTGACAATCTACCGCAATGCAAGCAATATATTTTGGATCATATGGAAACGCAGCCGGAGTATTGGGCCCGTGAGATCGAATGGGCGGTTGCTGAAGTAAAGACTCAGAACTTGCCCCTCACTCGGACTCGCATTCAGGACATGCTGAATATACGACAGACAGATCTCATAAGCAGTTTGCCGTTTATCAAAGACAAAGGCGTAAAACGTCTTATAGAAGATTTGCTTGGCGATTAATACACCGAACAGGATGTTCATTTAGACTCTACTCCAAATGAACAAGCTGTAGTTGGCAATAACGCGTTCAAATAGGGTTGATATACTGTTTTTTGAACAAAATGCACATAAAGTCAAGAGCCTATTTGAACATAGAAAGGAGTACTAATATAATGAGAATCGGTTATGTGAGAGTATCAACTGTGGAACAAAATGAAGCCCGCCAACTTGAAGGACTTGAAAAGTACGACATTGAGAAGTGGTTCAAAGAGAAAGTTTCCGGTAAGGATATGAATCGCCCTGAGCTTCAGGCTATGCTTGACTTCGCCCGGGACGGCGATACGATCTATGTTCACGATTTTTCCCGTCTCGCCCGCAGTGTTTCGGATTTGCTGAGAATTACGGAAATCCTGCAATCCAAAGGGATTCATCTCGTCAGCAACAAGGAGAACATCGATACGTCGACGCCGACCGGAAAACTGATGCTGACGATGATTGCCGCCATCAATGAGTTTGAGCGTACCAATCTGCTGGAACGGCAAAGAGAAGGCATTGCTATCGCCAAAAGAGAAGGTAAGTACAAGGGAAGAAAAGCTATATTTATACCGGATGAGGTGTTTAACCCTCTTTACGAAAAATACATGCGACATGAGATGACGAAAACCAAGTTGGCAGAGGAATTATCTATAAGTCGTAATACTTTGGAAAAAAAATTAAAAAAGATAATAAAAACATAAATTTTATGATTTTTTACTCCGCCTGCCGAAACCGAACAGTTTATTGGAACCGGTATAGCGTGATGGTGAAGTTTAATTCCTCGCAGTCTTAAAAGTTTAACTGGTCTGTCATAAATGGGGCAATGGGGCAGAGATTATTACATGTTTTTGAAAAATATATATGTATCAATCTATAAATAATAAAATAACAACAATAATAATTGTTACCCCACTGCCCCATATGTATTTGCCTGCCAGACAAATAGTCTATGGATATGGTATACAGTTGATGTTCTCCATTTAGTTGTTCGCAGTCACTTAAAATAGAATTGTAAAAATGGGGCAATGGGGCAGAGAATATTACATGTTTTGAAAAATATATGTATCAATCTATAAATAATAAAATAACAACAATAATAATTGTTGCCCCACTGCCCCATAAGTATTTGCATGCCAGAACTGAACAGTTTTTGGAACCGGTACAGTTTGACGTACCAGCTTCATTCCTCGCAGGCATAAAAAAGTCTGCGTTCCAAAATTGGCACAGACTCTTTTTTATGGTTGATCCTATTTATGTTATTGTTTTCTCTTATAACTGATAACAACACATATGTATGATAAGCTTTATATTAAAAATCACAAGCTTCATCTTCATCGAAGTGTTCATCGTCAACTAAAGAATAGTCCAAAATGACAGAAGTTTTTTCTTCACTTGATGAGGGGCGTTTACGATCAATTTGGATTGATTTGTAGTTTCCAAGCATATTAAGAAACACTGAATATGTAAATTTGGTGATATTCTTAAATGTACACCAGTCAACAAAAGCATGATATACATCTGTAGTTTTGGTTTTTGCTCCGGGCTCATATTTCAAACAATCCTTCACAAACTGAGTAAACACAGAACAACCGGTTCGAAGATCCTGTGTCGCTTCAATCACTGCGGCCGGACGATTGCTGAGACCATTCTTACTCCACATCTGGAATCCTTCGATAAGCCAGTTAAGAATAGCGCTTTTTGCCCCAGGTGTAGAAAAAATATCTCTAAGATCTTGATCTCGCTCATCTTCGGAAAAATGATGATTGAACGGAATTGCGTTGATTCTATTTGTAGAAAACACAAGATCATCTCGAATGTCTAACGGGTTGTTTGAAGAAATAATGAGTTTTCCTGTAAAAATGAATTCTTCATGATGGCCGAATAATGCCCTTGCCGTTTCCATATCTTCGCCCGTTATTCTTTTGAGAAGTGCGTCATCTATCCGTGTTTCGGGATTAATTTCGGAAACGTATATTATTCGAGCGCCATTTAATCTTTCCAAGTCTTCACTTGGAGCAGAACCATTCTTTGATTTTCTTAAGGCAAGCGTTCCATCGCTAACCGCTTTGGTGTAATCACTTCCCAACAATGATGTAACCGAATGCATCAGAACACCTTTGCCATTGCGTCCTTCTTTGCCATAAAAAATAAAGAGACACTGTTCTCTTGAACATCCACTAATACTATATCCGAGAGCCCGCTGCAAATAATTGCTCAATTCATTATTGTTGCACATGATCTCATCTATAAATTTTTCGAAACGAGGGCATTTTGCAGTCGGATCATACTTGACCGGGGCAATGTTCATAAGCATATCAGAAGAGCAATGTTTTCTGAATTCGTTTTTCTGAAGATCAAAGGTCCCGTTTTCGCAATTAAGAAGATAAACATTGCTGTCAAACACATCTTCTTTAATGGTCAATTCGCATTTCGAATCTTTAATCAATTTTTCACGAGCGGTATAACTCCCGAGTTTCGAGACAAAAGAAAGATATTTGGCCTTAAGGTTTTCATCCTTGATTTCTTGGGCATACTCTATTAACGCTTCAATGAATAATTTGCACAAATAAGATACATCTGAGTCGGCTCCATTGGTAGTCCAGTGCTTGCCATCATATACAATCCAAACTTCCTCATTTTTTTTGTTTCCATGATTACAAAAACGGACATATTGGCATAATACATCTGAAAACAGTCTACTGTTTCCGATGTCATTGAGGGGATAGTTAGGGTTCTCTGCGGGGTTTAAGGTTTTAATTTGATTCTTAATCCACTCTTTACATTTTTTAGTCAGAGAAGATTTGTTTTTCTCAGTAAAAATCATAGTTTTATTCGTATGATATAGTTAGCTATACCCATACCCTTTCATATAGATTTGCGCTCAACTCTTAGGAAATACAGCCAAAAAGCCGAGAGAACGTATCGAGTGAAACTTTTTGGTTGCGGCACGTGGTTCTCACCTGAGCCGGATTTGTGAAATAATGGTGTGAATGCTATGGACTTTTTTATAGATTAATGTTATTTGTAAATTATTGTTATCACTCAAATTTCATCATTCAGTGTTCCTTTCGTCTAAAATTTGGATCGCGTTTTATATATAGTTCTTAAAAACGTCTTTTTTCTGTCAAAATCCAAAAAACATTATGAATTATTTGATAATAAGGTCAGATTTCTTAATAAATAATAGAAATACTTACATTTTGCGGTGATGTATATATGATACTGAAAACAACGTTTTTTTCTGTCAAATTTTAAAATTTTTTTTCGACTTTAGCCACAGGATACCTATATCTTCCAAACGATAGATTAAACAAACATCAATATCAGAAAAAAACGAGTTGTTAAAATAATCACCCAAGTTAACCGCCTGTGGATATATTTCATATAACCTCATAGTCAATGCAAGGAAATCTATATTGGGTGACGGATGATTGTCAAGGATGAATTCTTTCAAGGCCTCAAATGTTGTCAAAAAAGCCTCATCGCCCTTTGATAAAATAAGATCAGACACGTTACCACCGTCCTTTCATTTTAGTTTAAGAGTTCCGGATCATCCAACATTCGGACGATGCCAATTTTTATCTTGCCGAAATCAGCAGTGTTGAAAAAGTGCTTTAGTTCAACGTCGTTCGGATACTTTCTTTTGGCCTCGTTGAGTAATGCCATTAGTCTATCACCACACGGACTACCGATTCTCAGATGAATGATGTCGGCCAGATCTTTTTCGTTCAACAGAACACGAAATGTGTTGGTTGAAAGCAGAAGATTAGACATTGGTGTGCCTCCCTTTCTTTCGCTGTATATATGATACTGAAAAATTGGATTTTTTCTGTCAAATCTAAAAAAATAAATCTTGTTATTGAAAAAAATGTTTTTTTTCGTGGGAGGGGGACAGTAGTTTTTCGTTCGGTATATATATGATACTGAAAAACTGGAATTTTTCTGTCAAACTCCAAAAAAATTTTCATTTTTTTCAGAATTACTTCTGAACATAGGCTTTAATCGGATAATTGAATAATTGTTTTCAGAAAATAATAGAGATAAGCATTTAAGAGAAACGAATAAAAACCTTTTTCGAGTTCAGTTGAGTTCTTTCATGGTTATGCTATCAAAAAAAGACAGAGGATACGTCAAACATATCTCTCTGCCTTTCTATGCACACGGTTTCCTATGACTTATGTTTCGGGGTTAAACATTAACGGGACTGATATTGTTTGCAAGATAATCAAGTCCGTGCTCATCCATGATTTCGATAAACTTACTGAATTCTGCTTTCGGAACAATAAAAACCTGACAGCAACAGCGATCCTGATAATCTCCAATAACCATATACCCGGTGCGATCAGGAGAAAGATTGAAATTAATGAAAGGATCAATGTTTCTGAAAATCTGTCCATGATCCAAACTGTAATTGTATGGTTTCATCCGTTTGTCTGCACGGTCATAGAGATGCCGTATAACAACAATGTTATTTCTACTTTTCAGTAAAAACTCGTAATCATGCGTATCCACATACTCCCGCATCAAAGAAAATAAGGTATCTTGATAATAATACTTATCTTTGACAGGCGATTTAAGCGATGGAATTGCGGGAATTTCAAGAAAAAACCAGTTGTTTGCTGTAAAACCAATTCGATGAGGAATGCCTTTTGCGGTTACTTTTGACTGTTTACAAAGTTCGTGTGTGCCGGGACCATCTACCGGATGAAAAGACTCGCGTGCAAATAATGCAAACTCTTCAATGATCGTTACGATTAAACAAAGCTGTTTGATGTATTTTTTAATGGTCTTCTCGTAATTATCTGGAGTCATCTGCGAATCGATTTCTCTAATTTTTTTAAGTTCTTCTCTGATTTGAGTTAAAAACTTGTCAAACCAATCTAAATAAGAATTCATAAAAAACATCCTTTCTTATTGTATTTTTCAAAATTTATAGGAGTAATGCGCCACAACGTCGAATAAACGTTTATCGCCGTGGCCAAGCGCTGCACTGACGCGCAAAAGTCCAACCTTATCGTATTTTCTGCCTGCAAACGAACCTCTGCAAGAGTAAAGCCGGGAAGCGTACAAATGTCCGGTGCCATCGTTAGTAGAATCCTTCGGGAGATCTTCAATCGGCAACGCGTATTCGTGATAGATGATTGCCGCGTATTCCGCTCTGAGGGCATGTTCATTCATGGATGCGAATACCGAATGTGGAATATTTCCGAATACACGCTGTCCGTCATGCGTATTCTTGATCTTGGCGACGATCTCATCAACGTGGTCACCTACCACCGGGGCATATCTCCGCTTTCCACCCTTTCCATTCCGCACAACAACGAAGTGCTCTTTGTCATCAAACTGAAGGGCAGCGGAAGCAGCAGCCAGATGATCGTGCTCTTCTCTCGTCATGGGCTCGCCGGAGTTCTTCTTTTTCAACAGCGTATCGTATTCATTCCGAATGTCTGTATAAGCAATGTAATCCCCGCCATGAAGTACTTCGAGTTCTTTGTGCGTCCGGAGTCCGGTTCCGCGTCCGAAGTTGTCGAGTTCTTCGATCCCGCTTCCGGGAACGACGTTGCGCGAGCGCTTGATGTCAACGCGATCCATTTTTGGCGTTTTGAAGTACTCTGGATCATCAGGGCAGATTCCAAAAATCTTGTTCAGTGCGCTGGTTTCCGTTTTTATCGTCGCAGCAGAAAGCATACCCGTTTTATAATTCTCAAGGCGAAACTCCAAGTACTCACGTATATACTTTCGTGCTTTTTTCATCGTTGTGATTTCCGGATGATGTTCCGCCATATATCGTGCAAAATACTGTGCCCATTTGAGGTAAGTCCTATACGTATTTACACTTGAGATCGCATCCTTATCTAATCCATTACGCTTCAGAAATGCCCTGCTGACGCCGAAACGCTGCTTGCTGACGAGCACATCCCGCATCTGTTCAAAAAGTGTTTTGTGATACTTGGGGTTCGGTTTACCCATTTGTCTTTTCACCTTCTTCCGGACATATTTATATTTGTTGAGGCCGAAGCTCCTTGCGGTTGCAAGGTTCGCTTTTTTTTGATAGGTCTTGCGAATGACCTCGGGGTGTGAGTTTCTGATGTTGGCTCACAATCGATCTTATTAACCTGCTTCCGAACGCAGGCTCCGTACTTGTTCGGATTGAACGGAGTTAACCGGCGGCTTTTTTTGGATAGAGGAGAAAGCCGCAAACCTCGGTTGCTAACTTCGAAGGTCGCTGAAATGGATGGAATCGAACAGCATCTGCTTTCGGCAGGCGTCCGCCAATTCAGGATAGATTGCTGAGATATGTTCAAGCGTTTTGCGTCGCAATTGTGCATATGTTTTTCGGTCTGCAGGATCCGTTCTGTTGAGCTGCCTGCAAAGATCATCGTAGTTAGAAAGCTCGTGTCGCACATAGGCAAGCTGCCATCGGTAGAAAGTTATTGGGTCAAGTGTATCTGCATCAGCATTTTCCGGATGATACTTAAATCTAATTCGACTCCGCACGCAGTCCTTCATTCCGGACCTCTGTAAATCACGATGAAATCTTTTTCGCTCGTACTGGCGTCGATTTTCAACTGTTTTCTGCCGCAGTGCTTCGATTGGAATCCGTTGAACCCAAATCTCTTTTTGTTTCTGATTTTTCATTATTATCCTTTCTTCAGTTTTAAAATAAAAAGGCGCTTTAGTAGATCTAAATACTCTGCTAAAACGCCTTTTTTGCATATTAAAAAGCGACAATGCACTCACGCAAAGTCACTTTTGGTTGTGTTTTATATATTTGAACATGTAGACGCAAAATCCTCTTTGGGATGCGAAGACGAAACAATGTAAAAACAAAACTTATACTATATATAGAATAGCATATAATAATAACATTATCAACACTTTTTTACAAAAAAAATGCTGATTTTTTGAAATCGTGTTTTTGAATCAAACAATGACCGGTTCCGGTGGCAAACACAGTTGACAAGACTAAGAGCGTCGCAAACTGCAATATGCTCAAACTGTATGTATCTTCCGAATATGCACTCGAAAATACGTCGCCTTGCCATTTATATCGTTCCCGTGAGAACGAGTCTGACGTATGATATCGTTCTTGCCCCAAGTGTTCAGGATACCGTACCGGTTGCTGCCTTCAAGGATCTCGAATTGATCGGGGTTGTAATAATGAAGAAAAGAAATGGGTACTGCCATTACGCCATTGTAATCCATCGGGATTTCTGCGACCTTTTTTACATTGATGGCATCGTAGTGATCATACTTTGGATAAATATCGGGATCGTAATGTTTTGAAAGGACAAGGTTCTCATGTCTCTTCGGAATATCCAGATTGGTAAACCACAGCTTGTTGCCATAGTTTTTGAGCTTACCGTCAGGTTGAAGAAACCGGGGGATCGTGTTATATCCGAACCACATACGGTTATCCTTGAACAACGGGAACACTTCTTTATATGTTACCCAGTTGAGATCCCCTACGATGAGGAATTTTTTGTCATACTCGAACAACTGTGCGATATATTTCCGAGCCAAAGAAAATGGACAGTTGCTTACAACAATGTCAGCTTCTTTGAGGATTTCGATACATTCGTCACTCTGAAAATCACCATCTCCTTTAAGCGGAAACATGCTGCCGCTCATGATATCGGCATCGTTACCGCCGGTGTATTCCATTCTGCAAGATGCCTCACCTCTACAGTTGTAATGGGTTGCAATCAGTTCCTTGAGTCCGAGGACTGCGAAGTTCAAATGGAAGTATTCCCAGAAAGCGGATTGACCCGGAGCGTCGCAGTTGCAATAAACAACCTTGTCTTTGAAGTGTTCCTTATAATGGATGAGTTCCTTTTCTATATCAATTAGCAGCGTATAGCGCTCATTATTGACATGGATACGAGGAACGTTGAGATTTTGATTGGTTGACATGACCGGTATTTTTGAAGCGAACCTCTTTTTCTTTTTATTTACAATATAAAAATAATATATAAAATAACATTGTCTGTGTCAAGAAAAACGCTTTGATAATGCGTACAGTTATCCATACCCGTGATTTTCCAACCTTGGAAGGTATAACCGGCTCTTGTTGGATTCTCAACGTAAAAATAGCTGTTGTTTGTACCGGGCGTATTCATATTATAATACGCATACGTTGGGTTGACAGCACGATTATAGCTGCCAATCGTTTTAATCGTATTATTTGCTGTTTTAAAAGAACCTTGATTGAGAACGTACTCGATATCATAAGAATTATGGTTCCACGCGATCAGAAGACCATAACCTTTTTCAAAAATCGTTTGGAATGTAGCTCTTCCATTCAACGCAGAACCGTTCTGAATTTCAAGATCGCTGTGTGTATCTTCCGTATACAGAGAAGACGCAAACACCTTGTTTGTATAATCACGTATTGAGCTCCATCCACCGCGTTCTGTACCGTCTGAATCATCACCGAGCGTCAGACGACCGATCAATGCGATTTCAGTTTCCGTGATTGCGTAGGCTCTCTCCTTACTCGGATCACCGTCGATTCGAACGGCAATGATTGGCTCCATAAACACGTATTGTTCGGCATTCAACGTGCCAAGGGAATAGGACGTGTTGATTTTGGCAAGAACCTTATCCATCTTTTCCGGCGTATTCGCCCACGCATTCTGACCACCGACCCAAGGCAGGGTGATTCCCAGATCGCTTTGCAGCGTCCAGTTGTAGTACCCGTTTACAATAGTACCCGTGGTAACGTGCCTTGAGTTTGTATCCCACGACTCAGCGACAGCTTTCGTGATAATTAAGTATTTGTCATTATAGGAATACTTGTCAAGGTTGTAAAAAGTCTTACCGCCTGCCGTGATTCTCAGATGTCGGTCGTAAACGTTGCTGTGTGGATTTGTTCTGAACACGTCGATGGAACCTTTATTGCTGTATGTTTCTCCATCGGTCGATATTTGTAACACAGAAAACCGATAACCGAGAATGGCAACATCGGGATTGGTACTAAGAACATTGTAGTTGCCCGCAATCTCTCCTGCCGAATCGCCATACCTTCTTGAGTTGCCGTCAACGTAGACGTCAGCCAATGCGGGATTGGAAAATGCGAACACGCAGGTAACCACAGCCATCAACACTGCGAGTACCGCGATAAGAGAACCGTACTTAAATTTCTTGTTCATGTTAAATTTGCTCCTTTCATAAAATTTACTTTTTGATCGTGAGACTTTAACATCTCAAAAATCACTCCTTTATATGGAATTTGATCTATTAAAAAAAGAGCCGGCGTGAACCGACTCTTGAATTTTAGAAAATGTGAGTATGGAGAAAAGAAAAGAGCCCACCGAAGTGAGCTCATTTTGAAGTATATGTATCGCAGATTGTTTCAAGCTTTCTAAAGTCACAAAACAATGGAAATACTTTTCCAGTCTTGATTTGAAACTGATATATATTATTTGCCTTTTTTTGGATTGTTGTGAACAGAGGTTTCAAAAACCGATATTCCTTTTTTAACAAATCTCTATATGCTGCATCAGGAATTTTTGCGATGTCAATTTCGTGATATAAACCATCTGGCACCGGAATCATTTTGCGTATTTCTAAAACAGCAACGATATGTTTTACCTCAGAAGAATCTTTTTTGGCAACATAAATAGATTTTTCAGTCATTTTTGAAACATCTACAAACTCATAGACAAGGTAATTGTACTCAGTAACGTTTTTCCAAGTTTTATGTTTTGGCTTTGCAGAAGAAAGAGGTATGAAATAATTATAACCGCCGGAAACCACAATGATGCCGATGTACGGCTTTCTATCATAGCCAGTTGTGTTATAATATACTTCAGAGTCTATTTTGTTCAATGTGTTTACATATACCTCATCAACTGTATACAGTTTCATTCTTTTCTCCTAACAGAGAGAGGAAGCAGTAATGCTTCCTCTCTCCAAATTAAAGTTTCGCACTTGGTCATCGGTGGCGAATCACCAACTTTAAAGTTTCGCACTTGGTCTTTGGTAACGAATCACCAACGTTAAGGTTTCGCATTATTTTAAAGGCAGCGAATCACCAGCGTTAAGGACTTTGTTAACCTCCGTCCATCTATAGTATATGCTATTTCAACAAAAAAGTCAACAGCATATTTTGGGATACTGTACCCCGCCACATTTCTGCGACGGGGTACGTTTTGGTTTATTCGGATTTTGTCTTAACGGAAGTTAATGTCCTTTGCAGGTGTGACAAGTCCATGCAGTTACAAACTCGCCGCATCTTGGACATTCTTTGTCGCGGAGGAATTGACAACAGGTGCCATTGGTTCCATCGCCAAGCAATTTACCGCAGGTCTGGCAGCAGTTATCAGGATACTTGGGAGGAACATACGCGGAACAGTCTGCGTCATTTCCAGTATACAGTCTCATGCACTCATGACTACCGCAAATTGTACAACCGAGGATTTCATCATGAACCATATCGAAATGCTCAAGAGGACTTCTACACTTATGGTTTTTGCATCCACAAGAGTAGTTGGGATAGTGTGTTGCAAGTACATCATAATCAAAACCACAAAGAATCAACTCAGTATACAAATCCTTCTCGGATTTTCCATTATAGGAAAATTCTTTATCCCAATCAGGAGTATTGTCCGGAATTACCCTACCGTCACTCAGCGTAATCGTATGATTATCAACAGGATCTTCAGGTTCTGTGGGCTCTTCAGGACTCTCAGGAACTTCCTCGTTCAGATACTTCAGAGGTTCCAGTTCAACAGCGGTTCTCAGAATCATACGGGCGTCACCGGCAGTGATTTTACCGTTGCTGTCGTAGTCAGCCCTGATAAACTTATCGGAACCGGGAGCATAATCTTCGAGACCGACAGCGGCTCTCAGGGCAAGACGGGCATCGGAGGAAGTAATCTTCCCATTCATATCGACGTCGCCCCTGATGTTGGAGCTGGTGTTGGAAGCGGCGTTGGTCTTGATGTTGGGCATCGTTGCGATCCCTACGATCAGGACTGCAAGACCGACGATGAACAGCGCTACAAGGAAGGACAGGAGCTTCGAATGCTCTTTGTTTTTTGAATTAAAATTGGAAATCATCTTTTTTCTCCTTTATGTAAGTTGAGATTATTTACTATTTAACTGCGAGAGAATATGTATGCAAAGCTGATTTAAGCTCGTGCCTTCTTCTTGCGCTCTCTGGGCAAGGCGCTTATGGAGTGATTTCGGAAGTCGTAATCGGAATTGTCCGGAATACTCTTTTTCGCACGGTTTTGGCAACTCTTTGCCAGTCTCCAATATCGCTCTGGCCCATTCTTTTCTTGCGGCATCACCATTTTTTAATGCTTCATCAGCAGAGCTGCCGAAAGAGGTACAGCCGGGCAGATCAGGATATACGATATCGTATCCTTTCTTATCTGCGTTTTCGGTAAGATAGAATCGGTATGCGTCATGCATAAATTCATTTAGCTTTTCTTCAATAGAGGACATGTCTTTTCTCCATACGCAATAATAGTATAAGGTAAAACTTGATCTTGGTCAAGAAAAAAAACTCGCATTATCTTTTGTAAAGGATTCAATCAAATGGCGAATCTGTTGTGTTGAGTAATGTGATCCTTTTGTTTTGCTTTTCAGCGTATTTTAGTGTTTCCCATGCGCCGCCGTGTGGATGTTCCACGTAAAAAATGCATAATTCAGATCGGTCAACCATGGATCGGTTTCTCAATTGAATCGCTGCTTTTGGATGCGCTTTTGCTGATGCATCACAAAGTTCAACGACATCGTAATAATCATCATACGCCTTTGGATCATGATTGTATTCAGCTTTTTTATATGGCTGCACCCAAATAAGGCTGCTGTTGGCGTCAAAAACGTTTCGTTTCACTTTTCTGATCGTTGACGCTGCAAGTTGGTCGAATTCACCGTCTCGTCCAACAAGGAACTCAACAAACTCATGGTTTGAGATCAGATCGTACACCAAAAAATGAAGTTGCTGCTCTATCTCAGCATAGTCATGTACACGCCGATGACCGAAAAGTGAAACCGTGAATATCTGCATAATGCCGCCTCTGATGTGGGATATATCGTATATTATATCACAAAGCTGTTAAATATGCGATATATCGTTAACGAAATATCCCAGATTTTCATAAAATATTTTTATGAATTTAGGGGAGGCGAATACGGTGAACGCAAAGCAAGCGGTTGCGCAACGGATATTGGATCTATGTAATGAACGAGGTATTGCGATCAACACACTGGCAAATCGCGCTGGCGTGACTCCATCAACGGTCTATTCCATGTTGAACAATAAAAGTCAGAATCCCGGCGTCGTATCAATCAAAAAACTATGTGACGGTCTTGATATAACCTTGCGGCAGTTTTTTGACGATCCTCTCTTCGAAAACTTGGAGCAGGAAATACAATAAGAAAAACAGTTATTGCTCGTCTTTGCCTTATGGCAGAGGCGTTTTTTTTTCGTATTTTTGTT
>CAMOVW010000053.1 GCA_946627725.1 uncultured Clostridia bacterium | reverse complement strand
CAAAGTTCCGCCCACCATCACTTCAAGATGTCAGCGGTTCGATTTCCGCCGTATAGAGCCCCGCGTGATCGCGGACCGGCTGCTGTACGTAGCCGCGCAGGAAAAGGTGACCCTGCAGGAAGACGCCGCCATGCTGATCGCCCGCATTGCGGACGGCGGCATGCGTGACGCGCTCTCGCTGCTGGATTCCGCCATGAGCGTATCGGATGAGATCACCGCCGCCGTGGTATCGGACTGCGCAGGCCTGATGGGCAGGGAGCAGATCTATCAGCTTTTAAGGGCCATCGCCGCGGCGGATACCGCAGAATGCCTTTCGATACTGGACGCGCTCCACAGCGCCTCCTGCGATACGGAACGGCTGCTGGGCGAGCTGACGAATCAGTTCCGCAATTTTCTGATCATGAAAACCGTAAAGCAGCCCGAAAACCTGATCGTATGCACGGCAGACGAGCTGCAGACCTTACGGCAGATCGCGGATCTTTTTTCAAGCGAACAGATCATGTACGCGCTGAACGTGCTTACAAAAACCTCAGACGCGGTAAAACGGACGCAGAACCGCCGCATCGAGGCCGAAATGGCCATGATACGGCTCTGTACGCCCGAAACGGATACCGATACTTCCGCGCTGCTTGCCCGCATCGCAAAGCTGGAAGCCGCGGTGCAGGCGCTTTCCGCCGGCGGCATACCGGCGAAGGTAAGGCAAACGCCGCCGGCCCCGCAGCAACCGGCGAAGGCCCCGCAGGCCGCCGCGCCGCAGAAAACCGCGCAGGCCCCCGCGCCCGCTTCTCCGGATAACGACATAAGCCCCTTTGAGGGCTTTGATAACGATACCGGTAACAGCGGCTTTGCCGGCATGTTCGACACAGCGGAAGACGACGACGAACCCTTTGATTTTGACGCGTTTATGAACGAATACAACAACCGCGCAGCTGCCGCAGCCCCGGAACGTCCGGCACAGCCCGAACCGCCCGCGCCGAAGCCCGCCGTTATGCCCGCGGCGCCGAAACCCGCAGAAAAACCGGCGTCCGCCCCGGCCGAGGGCGAGGTAGACAACCGCAAATGGGCGCTGATCGTTACGGAAACGGAGCGGTCCTTCCCTCCCCTGATCAACCAGCTTACCGGTTCCGCCGCGCGCATCACGGGCAACGTTCTCTCCGTTCGCTTTGCCGACCCGAAAATCAAAAGTTTTGTGGATGAAAAAATCGTGGCTTCAAAGCTGCTGCCCTTTGTTGAAAAAACGCTCGGCCGCAGATACGAGATCAAATTTGATTAATTTAAGATATAAGGAGAACAGAAAATGAAAGCAAGAATCCCCAATCAGCCCCAGGGCTCCAGAAACGATATGATGCAGAAGATCCAGAAAATGCAGGAGGATATGCAGATCGCCCAGGAAGAGGTGGAAAACACCGATTTTACCGCAGGCGCGGGCGGCGACGCCGTTACCGTTACGCTGAACGGCAAGCACGAGCTGCAGAGCATTAAAATCAGCCCCGAAGCCGTTGACCCTGAAGACACCGAAATGCTGGAGGATTTTATCACCATCGCCTTCAACGAGGCGCTTCGCAAAGCGAACGAGGCAATGGAAACCCGCATGAACGCCGTAACCGGCGGCATGAACATCCCCGGCCTTTCCGGCCTCGGTTTCTGATCGGCAGGGATAAACGATGGAATACATTGCTTTACCGCTGCAGCGGCTGCAGGAGCATTTTCAGAAGATGCCGGGCGTGGGCGCGAAAACCGCGCAGCGGATGGCGCTGTATATTCTGGCTTTGCCCAAAGACGAGGCCCACAGCTTTGCCGACGCCATCACCGAGGCTGCGGATAAGATCCACCGCTGCGGCGTATGCTGCAATTTTACGGACGAAGAAGAATGCCCCATCTGCAAAAACGAGCGCAGAAGCCGCAAAACGGTGTGCGTGGTAGAAAACGTGGAAGCCCTTATGGCGATGGAAAAAACCAACGAATACACCGGCACCTACCATGTGCTGCACGGCGTGATCTCGCCGCTGGATGAGATCGGCCCTGAGGATATCACCGTAAAGGAACTGCTCGCCCGCATCGCGGCGGACGGCGTTACGGAGGTGATCATGGCAACGGGCTCCAACGTAGAGGGCGAACTCACGGCTATGTATATATCAAAGCTGCTGAAGCCCCTGGGCGTAAAGGTGACCCGCCTTGCCTACGGCCTGCCCGTGGGTTCCGATTTACAGTATGCGGACAGCGTTACCCTTACCCGCGCCCTGCAGGGCAGACAGGAACTGTAACAAATGAAGCGAAACCCCTTCGTTTTTCAACGTTAACTTTCATTTTTGAGGTGAAAATATGAAGCATGTAATGACGTTCGATATCGGCACCACAGGCGTAAAAACCTGCGTATTTGAGATCAGCGATACCATTCGCCTGCTGGGCGCGGCCTCGGCCGGCTACGGGCTTTACGTATTCCCGGACGGCGGCGCGGAACAGGATACCGAAGAGTGGTGGCAGGCCCTTTGCGCCACCAGCAAACAGGCGCTGGCGGAGGCAAACGTAGAACCCGAAAAAATCGAAGGCATCTCATTCTGCTCTCAGATGCAGGGCCTTGTGCTGGTAGATAAAGAGGGCAACGCCGTGCGCCGTCCCATGAGCTATATGGACCAGCGCGCCAGAGAAGAACTGAAAAAGGGCATTGCCCACGGCATTACCGTGGCGGGCGCAAGCATACCGATTTTGCTCAAATCCCTTGTGATCACCGGCGCGGTGGCGGCCTCGGTAAAAGACCCGGTATGGAAATACAACTGGGTAAAGAACCACGAACCCGCAAACTTCAAAAAGGTATATAAATGGCTGGACGTGAAGGAATACCTGATCTGCCGCATGACGGGGCAGTTCGTTATGACAAAGGATTCCGCCTTCGGCACCCTGCTGTACGACCTGCGCAAGGGGCATGAGACCTGGAGCGCCAGCCTTTGCAAAACGCTGGGCGTAAACGTGAACCATATGCCGAAGCTGGTAAAATCCACCGATATCGTAGGCAGGCTGCGGGAGCAGCAGGCCGCCGAGCTCGGTCTGAAGTCGGGCATTGCCGTTTACGGCGGCGGCGGCGACGCAAGCCTGATCGGCGTAGGCGCGGGCGCGGTGAACCTGGGCGATACGCACATTTACTGCGGCACCTCCGGCTGGGTTTCCACCGTGGTGGATAAGAGCATTGTGGACGCCGGCGCCATGATCGCCGCGATCATCGGCGCGGACGAGGGCAAATTCAATTATTTTGCCGAGCTGGAAACCGCCGGCAAATGCCTTGAATGGGTAAAGGACCACCTTGCGCTGGACGAGATCAACATCTACCTCAAAAAAGAACACGTGGCAGACAGCTACGAGAGCGCGTACACCAGCCTTTACCAGTATATGAACGACGTGATCGCACAGGTGCCCGCAGGCTCCGGCGGCGTGATCTTCACCCCGTGGCTGCACGGCAACCGCTGCCCCTTTGAGGATCCCAATTCCCGCGGGATGTTCTTCAACCTGAGCCTTGAAACCGGCAAAAGCGAAATGATCCGCGCCGTTGTGGAGGGCGTTTGCTATCATCTGCGCTGGTTTATGGAGGCGGAAGACAAAAGGGTGCCCTCCTCCGCTACCGTGCGTTTTGTGGGCGGCGGCGCGCTGAACAGCGTTACCTGCCAGATCCTTGCGGACGTACTTGGCAAAAAGGTGGAAACCGTGGATATGCCCCAGAACGTTGGCGCGGTAGGTGCGGCGGTGACCATCGCCGTGGGCAGCGGCGAGATCAGAAGCTTTGCCGACGCAAAGAAGCTGATCCCCGTTGTTAAAACCTATACGCCCAATACGGCCAACAAATCCGTTTACGATAAACAGTTTGCCGTATTCAAAAAGCTTTACAAAGCAAACAAAGAGAATTTTGCCGCGCTGAACGGCTGATCGGAGAAACAGAACAATGCTCGATAAAGTTAACGCCTTAAATACCCTGTATCAGAATCTCGCGCCCGTAATGGACAGCTGCGGCTTTCAGCCGAAGCCCTCCGACGGCGCCGCAAAGGGCACGTCCCTTTACCCCCGCGGCGAAGGCATGGTGATGGATTTCACCGGCGAGAAGGGCTTTCTGCGGCTGGTTTACAGCGCAGACCGCATCCATCTGCTTTCCGGCCCGGTGGACGTGGACGCATCCGACGATTCCGCTTTCAATCTGGACAGCACCTTTCTTCTTGTGCTGGATGATTACGACGAAAAGGATCTGAAATCCCTTTCCAACGAGATCGGCGAATACCTTACAAACACTTACGCGGAGAAAAAAGAGATCGTATCAAAGAAAAAGAACGTGCAGACCGTATCCAAAGCGGCGGCCCGCAGCGGAGCCCTGGCATACGACCCCATAACCCTTGCCAGCAAAATTGCGGCCATGTTCCCCTACACCGCCTATCTGAAAGACGAGATCAAGCTGAACGTAGACACTTACGGGGAGTTCCTTTGCGAGGATTTCTTTGTAAACCACGCGAACAAAGAGATTATGGAAGTGATCAGGGAGAACAACCCCAACAAGATGAAGAAGCTGTTCAACATTCTGGGCGAGATTTACGAAGACGGCACAAACGAAGTGCAGAGCCTGATCGCGGTTACCGTGCTCGGCCCGATCAAGAACGATCCCAAGCTGATACAGCAGATCCTGCCCTACCTTACCGATACCATGATAGAACCGGTGCTTGCGGCAAACAAACGGCTCGGCAAAAGCAAGAGCGCAAATCTGCGGCTTGAAAACCCGCCGAAATATAAACCAAAGAAGCAGAAGAAAAAAGGCGGCCTGCTGCAGACGCTGATGGGCGGCGGACAGCCCGGCCTGAACCAACAATAAAACAAAAAAAAGATCCGGAGGAATCGCTCTTCCGGATCTCTTTTTTATCATCAGGTTATTCTGCCGCATCCGGCAGCGCAGCGTTTTTGGAAAGGCCGTGATACGCAGCGCTTTTTACGGTAAGCGGCCCCGCAGCTTCGGCGGCGTTGAATCCGCCTTTATTTGCGCCTTTGAAAGCGCCGTTGAGCACAACAGCAATCGCATAATCGCCCCTGTACATGATTACGGAGGTCTCTTTGCCGCGCACGGTAAAGCTGTCGATCTGCCATCCGTCGGAAAGCAGATCCTGCCCGGTTTTGCCGGCAAACCCATCGAGGGTCTCCTGCTTCGGGATACCGGCGGAGAGATCTTCGATCTTTTCCACCTTCAGCCCCTGCGTCAGCGTTCGGAACGCTTCGTCGTAAGCGTCCGCGTTCATATCCAGTGCAGTGATCTGCCCAAACAGCCCCTCCGGCAGCGCGGCGGTGGCGCGCAGCACGGTTCCCTGCGAAAGGAACACCTGCGTAAAGGTTTTATCGGTATAGCCGCAGCCCATATCCTCTTCCATCGCGTCAAACACGTCGCCTACGGTGTTGAACACCGGCGCTGCAGGCAGGGCGGGAGCCGTGGACTGCGCAGGATTTGCAGGGGAGGTCGTATCGTTGTGATCCGGTTTTGCGCACGCGGCAGCGGACAGCAGCATTGCCGCAGCCAGAACCGATGCGATCATTTTAACAGTTTTCATATCAGTAAGTCAGTTTCCAGGTCTGCTTCATTTCAACGCCGACCTGCGGATTATTGACCTTTACGTCGATCCCCAGCACGGGATAACTTACTGTGGTGCAGTAAACAACGCAGGGAGTATCGTAATCCAGCTGGATGATCTGCCCGGTCGCCTTATCGATGGTTGCGGTAACGGAGGCCTTGGCATATTTCGTATTCAGCCCCGTAAAGGTGAACTTCGGCGCGGCTTCCATGATGTCGTTATTATCCACAAGCGGGCCGATCACACCGGCGCTGCCCTTGCCGGGCTGCACGTTGTATTCATAGTTTGAATCCGAACCGGTGGATTTGAGCACGATGGTGTAGGTAGGGCCGTTATCCCTGATGGTGGCGGTATCGATCTGGGAAGTGGAAATGCTGAGCGTGGATACCGTTTTGGGCGGCAGATCCTTTACGGTGCCGGAGAATACGGTTTCATCCTCGACCATAAAGCGGTTCATCAGCCCTCTCACAACGTTCACGATCGTACCGTTGTTGCCGATCTCAACGATATTCTTATAATTGGTATAGCTGCTGTAGGTACGTTTTACGGTTTTCGCTTCGGAACCGATACGGTTATAAGCGGCAACGTAATAATTGATGATCTCCGCCTTTGTGGAGGGAACCGACGACGCTGCCGTTGCGGTAAGCGTTACGTTGCCGGCGGGCATTTTGAAGGAATAATTCTGGCTGGTGGAATTCGCAAGCAGGCTGGTATTGGAGGACGTCCACCTGCTCCATGTATAGCCGCTGCTTACGGTGGCTTTTACGGTTACGGTATCGCCGACGTTATAAGTGCCGCCGCCGGATACGCTTGAAATACCCGTGCCCTTGGATACCGTAAGGGTATACTTCTGATCCTGCGTGGCGGACGCGGTAAGGGTCACGTTGCCCTTGGGCATGGTGAAGATATAGCTGCGGCTGGAGGAACCGGCAAGCAAACTTGTGTTGGAGGAAGTCCACTTGCTCCATGTGTAGCCGCTGCTCACGGTGGCAGAAACGGTTACGGTTGCACCGGGGGCATAGCTGCCGCCGCCGGATACGCTCGAAATACCCGTGCCCTTGGACACCGTAAGGGTATACTTCTGATCCTGCGTGGCGGACGCGGTAAGGGTCACGTTGCCCTTGGGCATGGTGAAGATATAGCTGCGGCTGGAGGAACCGGCAAGCAAACTTGTGTTGGAGGAAGTCCACTTGCTCCATGTGTAACCGCTGCTCACGGTGGCAGAAACGGTTACGGTTGCACCGGCCGCATAGCTGCCGCCGCCGGACACGTTCGAAATACCCGTGCCCTTGGAAACGGTAAGGGTATATTTGGTGGAGGGGATCGCTTTGCCCATCTGCGGCGCGCCGTAGCCTGTATAAATATCATAACCGGAGGATTTCAGATCCTTTACGTACTTACGGACCTCCTGCTCGATCTGAGAAGGCGAATAAGAGGGATTGCGCAGTTTATACATGGCCGCCACGGCGGACACGTGAGGCGTAGCCATGGAGGTACCGTCCCAGGATGCGTATTTGCCGCCGGGAATACAGCTCTTGACGCTGACGCCGGGCGCGGCAACATCCACTGCGTTGCCGTAATTTGAGAAATATGCAGGGCTGCCGCTGCTGTCGATGGCGGCCACACAGATGCAGCCGGAGGTTGAAATATGCGCAGGGCAGTGTTTTGAAGTGTTCTGGCTTTCATTGCCGGCGGCAACGCATACGGTAACGCCGTTGGAAACCGCATAATCGATCGCCTCGTCAAGGAACTCGGAATGGTCGCCGCCGAGACTCAGGTTGATCACCTTTGCGCCGCTTACCGCCGCGCTGTAAACGCCTGCGGCAACAACGCTTGTGGAACCGGAGCCTTTGAGACCGAGCACACGCACAGGCATGATCTTGACGTTCAGCCCGGGCATACAGTCGATGATGGTGCCGGAAACGTGGGTACCGTGCCCCGTGCCGGAGGCGCCCTCGTAGGGCGAGAGATCGTTGTCTATAAAGTCAAATCCGGGAACCAGCTTGTTTTTGAGATACGGATGGGAATTATCAACACCCGTATCAACAACGGCAACAACGATCTGACCGGTGTAATTCTGCTGTACCAGATAATTGGCGTACTGATCCGCCTGAATATAGCTCACGCCCCAGGAATTGGCGCTGGCGGACATCCCGGAAGAGCTGTCGGCGCCGGCCCGATCGGGCTCGATAAGAGAAAGGATCTGATCCGGCTCGGCAAATACGACATCGTCTTTGCCCTCCATCGCCTTCTGGAAGGACTTTGCCTCATCTTCGCTCCGGAACTGGAAGAGGAAGTAGTTCATCGGCCCGTCGATCACGATCGAAGGACGGAACCCGGCATAGTTCGGCATGGAACCGTCTTTTGTTTTCACGATCACGCGGCAGGTAAAGAACTCGCTGATATAATCTTCATAGCCGATTTCGTTCAGGCGTTCCCGTTCTTGATTGAAAAGATCGCCGAGCACGTCCGGCAGATCCTTGAGATCGTCGATCACATACACCTTTGTATCGGGATCCGCAGGATTTGAAAAATCCTCAAGTCCCACCGCGGCGCGCAGGATCAGACGGGCGTCGGAGGCGGTAATGCCCGTATCGCCGTCCGCGTCTGCTGCGTTGAACTGTTTGGAACCCGCTGCATAGTGTTCCAGCCCCACAGCGGCTCTCAGCGCAAGACGCGCGTCTTCCGCGGTTACGTTTCCGTCGCCGGATACGTCGCCCCGGGAAAAGGCTTCCGCTGCAAACGCGCCGAGGGTAAACGCCAGCAGCGCCGCAAGGGCGATCAGGAAAATGAACATCGTTTTTCGGGTCTTTTGCATTTTCATCACAGGTCTCCTCTTTTTTATTGGGAATCAAATTCCCGATTTATCATATCACTTATCAGCATAAACACAATAGGGAGCAGGTAAAATAATGAAATACCCGGTAAGAGATATTTACTCTGCCGCCTGCTTGATCGACAGGCTGATGCGTTTTTTCTTTTCATCTACACCGAGAACCTTCACCTTTACCACGTCACCCACAGAGAGCGCCTCCGAAGGGTGGCGGATGAAGCGGTCGGAGATCTCGGAGATATGTACGAGGCCGTCCTGATGCACGCCGATATCCACAAACGCGCCGAAGTCGATCACGTTGCGCACCGTGCCGGTGAGCACCATACCGGGCGCAAGATCCTTCATATCCATTACGTCCGTGCGAAGTACGGGCTGGGGTAAGCTGTCGCGCACGTCGCGGCCCGGCTTCTGCAGTTCGCCGATCACGTCTTTCAGCGTGGGCAGGCCGATGCCCAGCTCCCCCGCCGCCTTGCTCTCGCCGTAAGCGCGTACTTCGTCCCCGAGTTTTGCCAGCTTCTGCGCTTTTACGTCCGCCACGCTGTGGCCCAGCAGCTCCAGAAGCCCCTTGGCGGCGTCGTAGGATTCCGGATGGACGGCGGTATTATCCAGCACGTTTTTGCTCTCCGGCACCCGCAGGAAGCCTGCGCACTGCTCAAAGGCCTTCGGCCCCAGCTTGGGTACTTTTTTCAGCTGCGCGCGTGAGGTGAACGCGCCGTTTTCTTCACGGTAGGTCAC
The DNA here is from genome assembly GCA_946627725.1 of uncultured Clostridia bacterium. Taxonomy (GTDB): domain Bacteria; phylum Bacillota; class Clostridia; order Oscillospirales; family Acutalibacteraceae; genus RUG806. The sequence continues at coordinate 6,083 of CAMOVW010000053.1, read as the reverse complement.
AATGTTTTTTGCTGTGGCGGCGGTAAGCCCCGATACCCGCTGCAAAAGAGAGGGCGACGCAGTATTCAGATCCACCCCAACGGCGTTTACACAGTCCTCAACCACCGCGTCCAGCGCGGTATCCAACTGTTTGGGGGGCATATCGTGCTGATACTGCCCCACGCCGATGGCCTTGGGCTCGATCTTCACCAGCTCTGCGAGGGGATCCTGCAAACGTCTTGCGATGGACACCGCAGAGCGGAGGTTTACGTCGTACTGCGGGAATTCCTTTGCCGCCAATTCGGAAGCGGAATACACCGACGCGCCCGCCTCGGATACGATCATATAGCTGAGCTGATAACCGGCGGCGCGTTCCCCGTGGATCAGTTCCACCGCCATCTGTTCGGTTTCACGGCTGGCGGTGCCGTTGCCGATGGCGATATGCTCCACATTGTGGCGGCGCACCAGCGCGGACAGGGTGCGGATCGCCTCGTTTTTCTGGCGTTCGCCGTAGGTGGGATACACAACGGCGGTATCCAGCACCTTGCCGGTGGCGTCCACAACAGCCACCTTGCAGCCCATACGGTAACCGGGGTCCAGCCCCATGGTCACCTTGCCCTTTACCGGCGGCTGCATCAGCAGCGGTTTCAGGTTCTGAGCGAACTGTCCTATGGCCCCTTCACAGGCGCGCTCGGTCAGGGCGCTGCGCAGTTCCCGCTCTACCGAAGGAAAGATCAGCCGGTCGTAAGCGTCCTGCGCGGCTGCCGTTACAAATGCGGAAGCGGCGGAGCCGGGCTTTACGGCGGAGCGGCAGACCGCCCGCATGGCAACGGCCTCATCCAGATCTACCGATACTTTCAGAAATTTCTCCTTTTCACCGCGGTTGATCGCAAGGATCTGATACCCCTGCAGCTTGGAAACCGGGCGATTGAAGGTGTAATACATACTGTAAACAGAATCCTCCTCAGAGGCGGCCTCCGTGCGCAGCGAAGCCCTGTCGTACAGCATATGGCGCAGGGCTTTGCGCAGGTCGGCGTCGTCGGAGATGATCTCGGCGATGATATCCGACGCGCCCGCAAGGGCGTCCTCTGCGCTTTCCACCCCCTTTTCGGGGTCCACAAAGTCCTTTGCGGCATCCTCGGGGGCGGGGCAATCCTTTTCCTGCGCAAACAGCAGCAGCGCAAGCGGCTCCAGCCCTTTTTCTTTGGCAACGGTAGCCCGGGTGCGGCGCTTCTGTTTATAGGGGCGGTAAAGATCTTCCAGCTCCGCAAGGGTTGCGCAGTTTTCCAGCGCGGCGCGCAGTTCGTCCGTCAGCTTGCCCTGCGCCTCGATGGCGCTTTCAACAGTCTGCCGCCGTTCGTCCAGAGAGCGAAGATACTGCAGGCGGGTCTCCAATGTACGAAGCGAGGTATCGTCCATAGAGCCGTGCAGCTCTTTGCGGTAACGGGCGATAAAGGGAATGGTGTTGCCCTCGTCCAGCAGGGTGATCACGTTTTCGATCTGCTTCGGATCCCGCTCCAGTTCCCCGGCGAGTATTTTAATAATATCCATAGGAATCTCCTTATCAAACGATTATCAACAGGAACGCATTCCGGCAAACGGATACGAACCGGTATTTTTTTGAATTATACCATACCGTTTGCGGAAAGTAAAGTATCGGGGAGGTGATTTCCTTACGGAACTTTGACGCCGACCGCCGGAATGATATTGCATTTTTCTCCGGAAAAATATAAAATGGTATTAACAAAAATATTGCGGAAACGGAAATGATACATATGATAAAGCCTTTGACCTGCCCGGTTTGCGGAGAACCTATGATAATCAACATAGATACCGGGATCGCGGTTTGCGGAGCCTGCGGAGAAACGTCGCTGTCGGAAGATCCTCAAATACAGCGTATCATGGAGATCAGCCGCAGGGCGGACCGGTTGATTCAGCAGAACACTGCCGCCGGGTATCAGCAGGCGATTCACCTGCTGCAGGAGATCTCCCCCGCCGCAGCGGTGGATGAGAAGATCTCGTTCTGCAAAACGCGGCTGGATTCGCTTCAGATCGAGAAAATGCGCCGTGAATCTCTTGCGAAGGACGAAGACAGAAAAGACGGCTCAAGGGGCATTATTCTGCTGATCGTGTTCGCTGTGATCATAATCATCCCTACCGTGGCCGGCATCATCGCGCTGATCGCATTCTGGCGTAATGGCAGGCTCTCCCCTGCCGCCGGCGCAATACTGCTGTGCGCCCTTGCCGCGATCATCCTTCTGTACGCGATCGGGAAAGGGAGGAACAGGAAGACGAAGTAAATTGCAGTTTGTTGCGCCGTAGGCGCGACCGCCGTTCGCCGTTTGCCGTTCGCCGTTCGCAAGAATCACAGCTTCCGCAAAAAAGCTGCCAACCCGGTAGCGCGGTTCCTCTTCAACCGCCACCGCCGAAGGCGGTTCCTTCGCAAAGTTACTTTTGTAAAGGCCGGTTTTCCTTGCAGGGAAGCCAAATGAGAATAAGGAATCGCGTTGCGGGCGGTTCTGAGGAACCGCGCTACATTCTATCGCTCCGCGTCATGGTACCCAACCAACATGCAAATACTCAGATATTTGCGAACGGCAAACGGCGAACGGCGAACGGCGGATATTGCCGAACTCCGGATATCAGTTTAAGCATCACAGCACCGAACAAAACAAGGGGGAAAAATGAAAAGAAATATTGACGCGGATTATATCGTGTAATAAAATAAGTATATAAAGATCGGAATCTACCGATTATAAAGGAGGATAAAACCTATGGCAAACAAACTCAGAACGATCGCGGATGGATTGCTGGACGTGATCACCTCATTTTTTGTGCGCATACTGTTTCTGTTCAGCGGGCAGCTCTGATCAACGGTTTCACAGCGAGGTACGAAAAGGGGCGCGGGGCTCCGGAGACGACCTCTGCCGTAAGGCAGAAGCGCCGACCGAGGCGGCAGCCGAGATACGCCCGTACCCATTATAAATGGCCTTGGGAAGCGAAATTCCGGGATCACATTTAATGCGGTGAAGCTGCCGCCGAAACGCTGAATTGTTCATTGTTTATTTTTCATTGCGCAGCTACGCTGCGCTGAACCGCAATACTTCATCTATTCGCCGCCGTAAATTGCTTTTGCGGCGGCAAGGCTTTCTTCGGGAGGCAGCGTGGGATTGTATTCCAGCCCGCAGGCGCCGGTATAACCGGCTTTATCAACGGCGGCAAAAATATTGCGGTAATCGTTTTCGCCGCGCTGCAGTTCGTGACGGCCGGGGTGCCCGGCGGCGTGCAGATGAGAGATCAGATCCAGATTTGCCGTAATGTTCGGTATGATATTGCCCTCGGAGATCTGCTGGTGGTAGATATCGAAAACCACCTTCACGTTCGGGCTGTTCACCGCGCGAACGATGTCAAAGGCCTCCGCGGAGGAGGTCAGGAAATACCCCGGGTGGTCCACTTTCGTATTCAAAGGCTCGATCATTACCGTAACGCCGGCGCTTTCAAGGATCGGCGCGCCTGCCCGCAGCCCCGAAACGACGGACTGACGCTGCAGGGCCCGGTCTTCGCCGGTATCCTGCCCCACCTGCGTGATCAGTTTCTTTACGCCGAGAACGGCGGCCGCTTCGCAGCTCTCTCGGATCCCGTTCAGCCACGCTTCTCTGCGCGCGGGATCGGTAAGGCAGAATTCGGTGGTGCACATGCTCAGCAGCGTAACGCCGCAGTTTTTCAGCGCATGCAAAGCGGAAGCGAGATCCAGCTGCTTCCAGCCGTAGATCTCAGCGTATTTGTACCCCAGCGCGGAAACCTTTTCCACCGCCGCTTCAAAGGGGATACCGTTAAAAAAACATGGGATCGGCACACATAATTTCATTCTCTTACCTCCATTTTCTTTTTCATATATCTGAAATACACAAAGGCGGAAAGCAGCACGGTAAGCGTATCCGCCGTAACCTGCGACCATACGATACCGTACATGCCGAAAACGGCGTTCAGCAAAAACAGCATGGGGATATTAAAGGCGAGCCAGCGCGTAACCCCCAGAAACAGCGAGATATTGCCTTTGCCAAACCCCTGAAACACAAACACCGTAAAAAAGCTGATAAACATCAGCGGCGTCGCCAGAACCCGGATGTGCAGGAAATCCGTGCCCAGCGCCACGGTCTGCGCCTCCCCGATAAAGGCCTGAATGATCTGTTTTGAAAAGATCTCATACAGCGCTACGCTGGCAACCCCGATGATCAGCCCCACCTTCAGGGAAAAGCGGATGATATGCCGCATACGGCGATGATCGCCGGAGGCATAGTTATAAGCCACCAGCGGCATCATTCCCTGGCAGATCCCGATGCCCACGTTCAGCGGCAGCCGCTCGGCCTTGAGCACAATGCCCACGGCGGCAAGAGAAATATCTCCGTAAGCCACCATCAGCTTATCGATGATCACATAATCGATATCAAACAAAAGCGTGGTGATCGCGGAGGGTACGCCCACGTTGAATATCGAAGCGACGCTGCGTTTTTCAGGCAGCCCCGCTTTCATGCTGACGGTTACGGGAGAAACGTTTCGTTTTCGATAGATCACGATCAGAAAATAGACGCAGGACAGGCAGTTGGAAATCAGCGTAGCCACGCCCACCCCCAGCATTTCATCCCCCTTCGGCATGATCAGGAACATAAAGAGCGGATCCAGCGCGATATTCACAAGCCCGCCCATGGTAATACCGAAACCGGCCTTTTTGGAATACCCCGCGCTGCGCAGCAGATTGGACATCACGTTGGAAAGCACCGTGGGTATGCCACCCAGCACGATCACACAAAACGAGTATTGCTTCGCGTATAAAAAGGTATTCTCCCCCGCCCCGAGCAGGGTGAGGATCGGCTGCATGAACAGCAGCATACCGAGGCTGAACACCCCCGTGATACCGATGGAAAAATAAAAGCTGAACGCCGCCACTTTTTTTGCCTCGTCCGCCCGGTTTTCACCCAGCAGCCGCGAGAGCAGCGCGCCGCCGCCCACCCCGGTAAGCCCGGCCAGCGACAGGCAGATATTGAATACCGGCAGAATCAGCGAAGCGCCCGCCACCATATAGGGGTTGTTTGTTCTGCCTACGAAAAACGTATCCGCAAGGTTATAGATCAGGATGATGAGCTGGCTGAAAACGGTTGGCACCGCCATCTCGCGCAGGGCGCGGGGCACCGGCAGGGTCTCAAAGATCTCTTTACTTCTGTTTTGGGTCATTTGCATTTTCTCTTTTCATATTCTTTGCGCGCGAAGGGGATACCACGTCAGATTATACCACGTACAAACACAGATGGCAACATGAAAACCGACCTGCAGAAAAGGCGCCCCGGTCAGGGACGCCTTTCGCATTTTATAGGGAGATTTACGGGATCATCTTACGCATTTACAAACGTCATCTGTTGAAAAGCCGCTGAAAGAAGGCGAACAGCATATGGAAGAAGGCGATGATCCTGCCCCAGAGATTGCCGGGGTGAACCTTGCCGCAGTAATCGCATACGCCGCTGCCGGAATCCTGCGCCGGCGAAGCAACGGGATAGGCATTGACCTGCACGTAACCGGTACCGCCGGGGATCATATAGGAACCGTCTCCGTTCGGCGCAAGCTGTTCGCCGTTGACGCTCACGATCACGTCTCTGTCGCCCCAACCGGCGTGGGTGACGACGTCGAAGGTAAGGGCAACGTTATCATACCAGAGGAGCGCGGGGGTGGATCTGCCGTAGATCTCGTAATCCTCGCCGCTCAGATGCACGGCGTAATGCATATCGCCGCTCACCACGAACTGGATATGGCGGTTCGCTTCGCCGGAATACGGAAGGATCTCTTCTTCAAACGCATCGCAGCGGGTGCATTCACGGCGGCGGAGGCCTTCGGACGCGGGCGTGGGCTCGGTTACGACCACCCATGCGCCCCGGCTGTGGCCGAGGGCGGGAACGGATCTTGTTTGCGCCAGATCGCAGCGGCTGCAGCCTCTGCTCTCCTGCCCTGCCTCGGTACAGGTGGGCGCGGCGGGAACATACGTCATCTGATGCGCGTGCGCCGTTTGCCGTTCGCAAATATCTGAGTATGTGCATGTTGGTTGGGTACCATGA
>CAMOVW010000052.1 GCA_946627725.1 uncultured Clostridia bacterium | reverse complement strand
CCACACTGCCGTTGACAGCGGCAACTGTATTATTGATAAGTATGACATCAGTGTGGGGGTTTCTGTCTTTATTGTGCAAAGAGAACTCAATATACGCGAATTTCTGATTGAGCGGCGCCGCTATTTGATCCGCATTCGGATCGTATGCCGCGGGCAGCGTATAGTAAGTTTCAGAGAAACCGCCGTTGTCATATTCTTCTTTCGACAGGGCTTCGCAGAATACTGCTTTTTCGAGCGTGAAATCGACATAGGTCGTGGAAACGGTATCGCCGACGTGATAAACCGCGGCAGGTTCCGTAGCCTCCGGTATGGATTCGGAGATGAAATCATTCGTCATCTCTCCGGGCGCCGACGGGGTGATCTGACTTGGAACGGTGGTGGTGGGTGTGTCCTTTTTGCATGCGCTTACGGAAAGCAAAACGCAGAGAGCCAAAAGTAAGGGGACGATTTTTTTCATGATTGTAAACTCCTTTTTCGTTTTTTTTTGCTTGCAAAAATGATTATACAGACTGCAAAACAAAAATCAATAGCTTTGGAACCAAGACGCATTTCGGAGCAACGAAAATGGGAACAACGAAAAAAACAGCCGCCGTTCATACCCGAGCGGCGGCTGAAGTATTTATCCGAACATCTTGCGGAACAGCTTGATAAAGGAAAGCAGAAAATTGGAGAAGCCCTCGTAAAGTCTTGTAAACAGGCGCAGGATCACGTTCTCCTGCGTAGGTATCGGTTCGCCGCAGCGGTCGCAGATCTGATCCGGTTTGCCGTCCGGCCCCGTTTCGTCCGTGTGCCCCAGCGGGGAGATCGTTCCCTGTGCCTGCAGCCAATTGCGGCATACGGCGCAGCGGACGCCCGCTGTAAGCCCGGCTTCGGTACAGGTAGGCGCAACTTCCGGCACGGTTTGGGGCGTGTGGCCTGCCGCCGGGATCGCCGTTTGTTCTGTTACCACGGTACCGCAGGCGGCGCAATGGGAACCGGCCGTTTTGCCGGGCATTGTGCAGGTGGGGGCCACGGCTGCGTCCTCCACTATCGTGTGCCCGTCCGCGTCCACAGGGCCGTAGACGGAAAAAGATCTTTCACAGTCTCCGCAGTAAAACAGGATCTCCGCGCTTGCGCTGCATACCGCCGCCGGGATCGCGTCCGCGTATTGCAGATCCGTGTGAATACTGCCCGTGTATCCGTTTCCGAGATATTGCAGAATCCTTGTTTTCGTATTCTCCGCGCAATGGATCACCGGCGGTTGGGGGCATTCGTCAAACAGCGTGGGGTCAATGATCAGGTCATTGCCGCCCAAAATGGTGAGGGAGGTCAGCGAAGCGCAGCCGTAAAAGGATTTGATTCCGATTTTTGTTACGTTTTCCGGGATCGTGACGTGGTTGAGCCCCGATTCAGCAAAGCACCATCCGGCGAGCGTTTTCAGGTTCTTCGGCAGCTGTACGGCGCTGAGGGCGCCGCATTTGCGGAAACACCCGTTGATGATCTCCGTTACGGAATCCGGGAGGATAACCTCCGTAAGCGCACCGCACTGATAAAACGTTCCATTCAGCATTGTTACGCCCTCGGGTATCTCTATTTTTTGGAGAGATTGGCAGTACCAGAACGCTTGTTTACCGATCTTCTCAACGGAATCGGGAATCGTGATATCCTTTAACCGGAAACACTGCGCAAACGCGTTCTCTCCGATCAAACGGAGCCCTTGCGGCAGATCGATCGCTTCTATATTGCTGCACCTGTAAAAGGCGTTGTCGCAGATTTCCGTAACGGATTCCGGAAGAACGACCGTGTGCAGCTCTTGCGCAGAATCGCAGAACTTGTTCGGTATCGTTGTTACGCCGCTTTCAAATTCGATGGTTTCAAGCGACGAATATGCAAACAGATTCTCTCCCGTATTTTCGGGTTCCAGCGACGCCGGTATCCGGATGGAACGCACGTCCGTATAAGTAAACGCGCAGTTTGATAAACGCTTCAGGGCCGCAGGCAGTTGTACATCCCGCAGCGCGCCGCAGCGTTCAAAGCAATACTCCCCAATCTCCGTAACGGAATCCGGGATCGAAACCGCAGTGAGCGACGACGCATAGGAGAAGCATTTCGCCCCGATGCGTTCAAGTTCCGGGGAGAGAGAAACGTCCGCGAGATTATCGCAGTGCGCAAAAGCGCGGTCGCCCGCGTTTTTGATCCCGCTTTCGATTGTAACGCGTGTAACGCCGTTTCTGTAAGCGTACCACGGCGTAAAGGATTCGTCCGGGTAATCCAGCATCTCACCGGCGCCGGTGAGAACCAGCTCGTTTTCCTTGGTAAGATACCAGCGCACGTCCTCGCCGCAAAAACCGTGATCTTTGCAGTCAAGCGCGATCCCGCACACGGCGCATCTGCCGTCGGCGCGGTCCGTATGCGCGTCGGACGCCGGTATCGCCTCTCCGCCGGTGTGATAATACCCGCACGTTTCGCAGCCGAAGCCCGCTTCGCGTCCCGCCTCTTTGCAGGTGGCGGGAACGGCGTCAACGTCCCCCAGCAGGTGGCAGGTTTCGCCTGCATCCCGCAGAGCGGCAAACGCCGGGGTCTCGCCGGTAAAATGGATCGGTTTGTGAAGTCCGTTCATGCATTCCACGCACCAGGCGTCGGCGTCGCCCGCAAAAAGGACGGTTTCGATCTTATCGAGAAAAACGCTCCAGTGTTCGTAAGACGCACCGGCGTCCGCCGCCGCGGAAACGGCAAGCGTACCCGCAGCGGGATCCAGCGACCACGCCGCGCCGCCGCAAACGCCCGTGAAGGGCGCGTTGAAGGGATAATCCTCGATCTCACGCGGGGTAAGCAGCGTGCGGGACGAAAGGGAAGCGCCGGAGGCGGCCTCTTCGTAGATCGGCCGGTAGGCGACCGCGCCGGAAGCAGGCAGGGAAAGGAACCAGGGGAGAGGATCTTCGCCGCCGCCGGCATATGCGGCGCCCATCCATACGTCCGCGCCGTACCAGCAATCGCCGAGCTTTACGGCGTTCCAGGCGTGGTGGACCGCCTGCCCGCCGATCGTAAGTTTCCCCGTGAGGATACGGCAATCCAGCCCCAGCGTCCGCGCGATCCGGTAATAGGCCAGGGCGAAGCCCTCGCATTTGGCGGCGTTTTTGACCACCGCGGCGTATGCAGTATATGGGTTATATGCCGACGCGGATTCGTTTGCCGTAAGGATGCTCTTGTTTTCGGTGAGATAACGGTATACGTACAGCGCGCGGAGATAATCCGCCGCGGCGCCGGTTTCCGTCGGCTGCGGCGCTGCCGCGGCGATTTCGGCGACCGCCGCCGTCACTTTCTCCTCTTCTGCGGCTGTTGAGCGGTATTGTACCTGAAAGCGGATTCTGCCGTCGTCCGCCCGCGTCGCGGTAAAGGACGCGATACTCCACATGAGGTAATCGCTCTCATCCGGCGCGCTGCCTTCGTACCGGAAAATGCCGTCTGCGGTAAGGGCTTCGTCCTCCGCGCAGAAAAGTGAAAAATCCGCGACGCGGCCTTTGCATTGCGTGCGGATAAAGGAAACGGCCTCCTGCGCCGTTTCAAACGAAGGGATCTCGTCGGTTTGCGCCGCCGACGCCGGGAGAACGAACAGTACCGCGATCGCCAGGATCGCGGCAAACAGCCCTATCAGGATCTTTTTCATACAGGATCTCCTTTCATTGTATGGTCCAGTTTCATCATAACTTCCGCGCGGAAGGTTTGCTCATCGCATGAGAGCGCAAGCTTCCCATGGTATTTTTCAACTGTGTTTTTTACGTTCCGCAGGCCGTAACCGTGGGTTTTTGCGTCGCCCTTGGAGGTTCTGATCCGGTCGTTTTTGATCTTTACGGGGGTGTTGACCGGGTTCTCGAAGGAGAGCGATAAATAACCGTTTCGCACGGTGGCTTCCGTTTGCACCCAGCGGTTCCCTTTGAACCGGGATGCGCCCTCAACGGCGTTATCCAGCAGGTTGGCGAACACGGCGCACAGATCGCTGTTTTCAATGCCTGCGTCGGGAATGCGGCCTTCAAAAGAGAGATGCACGGCGTATTCCTCCGCCAGAGAATTTTTGTTGTTCAGAATGGCGTCCGCCACAAAATTGCCGGTGGAAAACATCTTTCCCGCCGATCCTGCGGCAACACGGATCTTTTCAAGGTAATCGGCCGCCTCATCCGTTCTGCCGCTGTTCAGAAGGGCCGTTACCACCATCATGTGGTTTTTGTAATCGTGCCGGAAGGCGCGAAGCTGTTCGTCGCTTTTGAGCGCCTGTTCATACTGTGTTTGCTGATCGTTCATCTGTTTCAAAATCTGCGTCTGCCGGTAAGAGAGCAAAAAGATGCGGTAAAAGAAGTAGATCCCGCAGATCACAACGCCGAGGGAGGAGGTCACCCAAAGCGCGTCGAATACGCGCTGGGCGGATTCCGTATCCATGCCGCCGTCGAAGAGCCCCGTTTTGCTGTAGATCGTAAAGGCGAACAGCATAAACAAAGGGTAGATCCATCTGGGAAAGGTATCGATCACGTTCCTTATCGGCAGCGGGTTCTCTTTTTTATTGCCGGTGCGGAAAAAGAAATACATCATAAGAAATACGGCGGTGCAGCAGGCGGCTTCCGCCAGAAGCTTGGCGGGACCGCCCTCGTCGAGCCGCAGAACGGTGGATACAACGCCGAACAGGGATTCCGCCAACATATAGACGCTGAGCTCTACCAAAAAAACATGAAAATGCCTGCGGGAGCGCAGCAGGATCTGCGGTACCGAGAGCAGCAGCGCCGCGCTGACAAGGCTTTGCAGATTGACGCAGATAAGATACGTTGTATACGCCTGCGAAAGATCGTCCGCCTCGCCTGCGTATACGCTTTGCGGGATGTGCAGCGTACAGAGGACCGCCGCCGCGATCGATAAAGCCCCGGCAGCGGCGCAAACGACTGCCGTGCCGCGGCGGCTCCGTTCTGGGAACTGCCAGAGCAAACGGAGCATTTCGGTAAAGCACAGTATCCCGCAGGCGTCCTGCAGGATCAAAAACGCGATCAAAGCGATGCGCATGGGTTTTTCACCTCAGCTTTTGTATTTCAGGTAATTCATGTAGCTCCGGATAAACGCGTCGTAGTTTTTTGGTCCGATCAAAATCTTTTCGCCGTTGGTGAGCGTGATCATCTTTCGTTCGCATTCCGAAACGTATTTCATGTTTACGATGTAAGAGCGGTGTGTGCGGAAAAAATGCGGATTGTCGATCTCCGCCTCGTATTTGGAGATGCTGCGGAAGGAACGGTAGGTGTTTCCGGTGGTCCTTACGATCGCGTATTTTTTATCCGCCTCAATGTACATCACTTCGTCCGCGTCCACAAAGCGGTCCTTCGCCAGCAAATTGATGATGATCTTGCGGTTGGTTTGATAGACCTTTACAAAAGCGTCCATCGCGCCGAATACGGATTCCTTTGAAATGGGCTTCAGCAGATACCGGAAGGTGTTGAGCGTAAAGCTCTCAAAAACGTGCTCCTGAAAGGATGTGGAAAAGATGATGAAGATATCGGCGTTTTCCTGCCGCACGCGTTTCGCAAAATCGATGCCGTTGCCGTCCGGGAGCTGATAATCCATAAACACAAGATCGTAGTTCCGGTTTTTTTGTACAAAGCTTTCTCCGTCGGAGAACAGATCCACTTCAAAGCTCAGATTGTTCGCATCGAAATACTCCTGCAGGAAACCGGCGATCTCGTCGCGGATGACCTGCTCGTCGTCGCAAATCGCGATTTTCATATCGTACCCTCTCAAAAATGATTTTTCCGCGGAACCGCGCGTTCCGCCCGACAAAGAAAAGTATACCGATTTCGTCTTAAAAATGCAATAGCCCGGGAACCAAAGTCCGATTCGGAGCAACGAAAATAAGAAGACAGAGGCGGTTTCATGTCTTGCAATCCCGATAAAAAAGGCGCCTCCGAAAACGAAAGCGCCTGCAATCTTGTGACGGTTCCAATGCCATTAAGTTAAAATTCAGACGGCGTTTCAGCTCTGCAGTAACATTCGGTTTTGGGCGCGCTGCTGTAGGGACGATTATCAATCGTCCGCCGGAGTCAGGATCCCGTCCCATTGCGTGCGGGGGAAGCGGAATATCGCTTTCGGCAAGATACTTGAAACGGCAGATTTCCGCATGTCTTAACTTAATGACATTGTGACGGTTCCGTGATTGACGTCTCTTATCATTGTCACTTTTTTCTCCCGGTTTCTTGCAAACGCCTTTTTACTGTGTTAAACTGGTAACGTCTGCTTTGGCGGCAAAACCGAATCATTATGATAAACCGATACGGGAGGATAGTATGAAAAAGTTTCTTTTGCCTGAAAACGGCAATTTTTATAAGGCGAATCTGCACGCGCATTCTACGATCTCCGACGGGCGTCTCACCCCGGCGCAGCTGAAAGAGGCGTATAAGAGCCACGGGTATTCCGTGCTCAGCATTACGGACCACGACCGCATGGTGCCCCATCACGATCTTACCGATCCCGATTTTCTGATGCTCACCGGCTTTGAAATGGAATTCAACGAGGCGCGCCGCCCCTGGCGCACGGACCCCAAAACCTGCCACATTTGCATGGTGGCGCTGGATCCCTCCATCGACCGGCAGCCCTGCTGGCACCGCACAAAGTATGTGGATGAAGCAGACCGCGCCCTGATAAAGTTTGACCCGGACGAGCCGGATTTTGAACGGGAATACACGCCGGAGTGCATCAACGCCGCAATAAAGATCTGCCGCGACAAGGGCTTTTTTGTTACGTACAATCACCCGGTATGGTCGCTGGAGCGGTACCCCGATTACTCCCGTTACGAAGGGATGCACGCCATGGAGATCTGCAATTATTCCAGCGTGGTTTCGGGCTGGGACGAATATAACCCCGCCGTGTATGAGGATTTTCTGCATCAGGGCAAGCGCATCTTTGTGCAGGGCACGGACGACAACCACAACCGGCAGCAGCCGGACCACCCGAAGTGGGATTCCTTCGGCGGGTTTATATGGATCAAGGCCCCACGGCTCGATTATCCCTCCATCGCAAACGCGCTGGTAAAGGGCGATTTCTACGCTTCCCAGGGGCCGGAGATCTACGCGCTGTATATGGAGGATAACGTGCTGCACGTGGAGTGCTCCCCCGCGGTGCGGATCTACTGCATTGCCCGCGCCCGCCGCTGCCAGGCGGCCTACGGCGAAAACGGCGGCCTCGCTACCCACGGCGCATTTGAGATCCGCCCCGAAGACGGTTACGTGCGCATTTCGGTACAGGATGAAAAGGGCCGCAGAGCGGATACCAACGCATGGTTTACGGATACGCTTTTCGGAGATTAAAATCGCCGTCTGACAACAGAGAAATGCGGTTGACTCTTTATTGCAGGCATGATAGAATATAAATAAATATATATAAAGGAGAAATGCTCTATGAAAACAAAAAGACTTCTTTCTGTTCTGCTTATAGCGCTGATGATTGCCTTATCCGCATGCGGTAAAAGCGACAACAGCAACACATCATCCACCCAAGCCGACGTTTCCGAAAGCGATATCGTTTCGCAGCAGGATGCGCTTACGGCGCCCGTTGATGAACAGAACGGCACAGTATTATCCTGCGATATCACAAACGAGGGAACGGTCAGCGATCAGGCTCCTGCGCTCGGCGCGTACGCATTTATCTCCGACGGAGAAACCTATACGCTCCCGCTTCCGGTAAGCACTCTTACGGAAAAGGGACTCTATCATACGGAGCCCGAAGAGGATAACAGCTTCAAAGCACAGCTTCAATATAAGCTGTTAACCGGTTTTTCTCTTTATCGTAAGACCGATAATGAAGAATCCGTTGTTTTCAGAATCTATTCTTTAAGTAATCCAAGTGCGGAGCCCCAGCCTGTTGAGAACTGCAAGCTCACCGGCGTAGAGTTCAGGCCGTCTTATACTGATTGGGTTCTGCCGGGAGGAATCACGAAGCAGTCCACAGCGGCAAACGTTCTGCGCATTTACGGCGCCCCCGGGAAAAACGCAAACGCACCGTTCACCGACGGCCGCGTCGGAAAGGTCACGTCTGACGCCTATTTGATGTATTCTGCAGCCGACGGTATGGTAGTTGAATTCTACTTCAATGAAGACGGCACAATAAATCGCTGCGGTATCCTCAATGAAAAAGTGCAGTAACGAATCAGATATGCCTGCTGAAAAGTACGGTTCCCAAGTATTACAACAATCCATATAAAAATGACGCCCCGGCTCCTGCGGGGGGGTGGTAAACTTGGGAAATAATACTTGATTCTTATTCTGCTATGTGCTACAATATCGCCCGGATCCCGCCGCGGTGTTATGCTGCGGCGGGGTTCAAAGCAGCGGAGTTCGGCCTCTAAATCCTCCGCTTTACAAATGAAAACCAAGGAGAAATCACAAATGAACACAAGACTGAAAAAAGGCTGGCAAGACACCAAGCTCCTGCTGCGCTCTATCCCATCAACCGTAACCGCGCTGTTCACCATATCCGTTGTTGTGATGAACGTGCTTGCCAACAAAACCATTTACCAGTCGGATCTGATCGCGATCGACGGTGGGATTCTGATATCCTGGCTGTCGTTTTTGTGTATGGATATCGTAACAAAGGCGTTCGGCCCCAAGGCCGCCACAAAGCTTTCGGTATTCGCCATCGCGACGAATCTGCTGGTTTGTTTTATTTTTTACGTCGTAAGCGTTATCCCCACCGAAACCGATTATACGGCCTTCAATACCATTATCGGCGGCACCTGGTTCATATTGCTGAGCAGTACGATCGCGTTTCTGGTTTCGGCACTCATCAATAACTTTCTGAACTGGAGCATCGGTAAGCTGTTCCGCAAAAATCCGGACGGCAAGCTGGCATACGTTACCCGCAGCTACGTTTCCACGTTTATCGGCCAGTTCTTTGATAATTTCGTGTTTGCAGCCCTCACTTTCATGGTGTTCGCCCCCATTTTCTGGGACGGGTTCCGCTGGACCTTTGTGCAGTGCGTTACCTGCTCGATCCTCGGCGCCGGGCTGGAACTGGTGATGGAAGTGATCTTCTCTCCCTTCGGTTATATGGTGCTGCGCTCGTGGAACAAAGACGGGGTAGGCGAGGCCTACCGCAAAACGCAGCAGAAGGAGGCGGCCTGAGCGTTGAATATCATTATCACAGGGGCTTCCGGCGGCATCGGCAAAGCCACGGCGGAGCGCTATCTCGCCCTGGGGCACACGGTGTACGGTATCGATACCGCCCCCGCGCCCTTTGAAAGAGCCGGGTATATCCACTTTACGGCGGATATCCGCAATGAAAACGAACTGCCTGAGATCCGAAACGCGGCGGTGATCTTCAATAACGCCGGCACCCAGAACAGCGAAGACGATATCGGCAACAACCTGCGCGGCGCCATCAACGTTACGGAAAAATACATCCGCGATAATCCCGCGCTGAAAAGCATTCTGTTCAACGCCTCCGCTTCCGCCGTTTCCGGGCAGGAGTTTCCGTTGTACGCCGCCTCCAAAGCGGGGCTGCTGGGGTATATGAAAAACGTTGCCATCCGCGTCGCCCCCCGGGGCGTGACCTGCAACGCCATATCTCTGGGCGGGGTATACACCCCCTTGAACGATCCTGTGGTAAACGACCTCGTGCTCTGGGGGCGGATCATGGACGTAACGCCGATGAAAAAATGGATGACGTCGGAAGAGGCTGCCGATTGGATCCTGTTTCTCACATTGACGAACCGCTCCATGTCCGGTCAGAACCTGCTGATCGATAACGGCGAATACGACCTTCGCCCCACCTTCGTATGGCCGGAGGAAAAGCAAGGCTAAGTCCCGCGGGGAAATTGCAGTTTGTCGCGCCGTTGGCGCGACAGCGATATGGATCCTGACGGATCCGCGATATGTCCGTTGGACGCGATATGCCTGCGGCGCGATATGTGCCTGCGGCACGTGATATGGTAAGGAGCCATATCATATCGCATGCAGTGAAACTGCATATATCGCAATTTACGAAGTAAATTATATCGCGTTGCGAAGCAACATATCGCAAAACAACGTTGTTTTTTTTAATTGCCCTTTGGCGCGCTACCGGGTGCTGCGAAGCAGCGCGTCAAATAATAATTTTCCCTACAATCAAAAAAGCGCCTTCCCGTCCGTTTTCCCGGGAAGGCGCTTTTTATAATGTTATTATCTTGTAAACAGATTTTTGAAGAACCATAAAATGTTATGGAAAAAGCGGGTCAGTTTGCCGAAAAAGCTGCTGCCGTGGTCTTTACCGCAGTAATTGCAGAGGTCTTCTTCCTGCTCCTGCTCCTGCTGCACAAGGCGTTCGCCGCAGCGGGCGCAGCATCCGTCGACGTTGGGTTCGGTGTGCCCGAGGGCTGCCAAAGGGGCGGTTTCTTTGTTGCCGCAGCCCGCGCATACGCGGGTCTGTTCGCCTGCTGTTGTACAGCCGGGGTTGGCTGTTACGGCCCATGCGCCGTAGGCGTGGCCTGTCGCTCCCACAGGCAGCGTCTCTTTGCTGCCGCAGACAGCGCAAGTACGGGTCTGTTCACCGGCGGTGGTGCAGCCGGGTTGGACTGTCACAGTCCATGCGCCGTAGGCGTGGCCTGTCGCCTCCACCGGAAGCGTCTCTTTTGCGCCGCATGCGCCGCAGGTGCGGGTCTGCTCGCCCGCGGTCACACAGCCGGGTTGAACGGTGATCGCCCATGTGCCGAAGGTATGCCCTGCAGGGGAGATCGTTACCGCTTCGGCGGGCAACGCTTCGGTTCCGGCTTCGTCCGCGAAAGCGCCGCCGCAGTAGCCGCATTCCCAGTGGGCGATATTGCCCGGTTCTGTGCAGCCCGGCGCGGCAGCGTCGACCGCCGTTAAAAAGTGAACGTGGTCGGCGTCGGAAAACGCGACGTGCATCTCGGGGCCGGTGTTGTCTGTAAAGGTCAGCTTGATGCCGGAAAGGGTACGGGAAGCGCGCTTGTCCGCGTCGTCGCCTTCACCGTACAGGGGAAGATCCAGCGCGGGCGTATCGCCGAACAGGGTTTGCCATGCTTCGGCGGAATAAACAGAATCGTATTTGTTCACTCTGGTTTTGCCGATCAACGTATATCCGTCGCCCTCGTATTCGGCGTACAGCGGCATTACGCCCGGGCGATGGAAGTGGTTGTTTACGGCGTTATCCGGGTTATAGGTCTCAAACACGGCGTCGTCGATATGCCATACCAGAATGCCGCTTTCGTAGTCATCCGCCATGCCTGCGTCCCATTTCGTGAATTGCCGGTTTTCAAGCAGATAGTATTCCCCTGCCCGCTGGGTGGGGATATACAGGGCGTGGAAGGCGTCGTCTTGCGTATAGCTCTGGGCTGCAACGGCATATTCCCCGGCGCCGTTCACGGTTTCGGGCGTGCACCAGCCCAGGGCAAAGCGGCTCCATACGTCCATGGAATAGGGGATAAAGCCGCCGTCGGGGTCCGCGCCCCAGTTGCCGTTGGCCATCAGGCTCAAATCTCCTACGTCGTAATAGCGCCATTCGCCCGCAAAGACGTTACTGGTATCATAAAGATCCGGCAGGCCGAGGTAATGGCCAAGCTCGTGGGCGAGCACGCTGATGGGCTCCCTTTCCTCTTCAAACAGCTGCTCCGCAATGCCGATGTAGCTGTTCACCTCAACGCCGTCCGCCATGGGGATGGAATCTTCCAGCTCGTAGTCGCGGATGATCTCGCCGAAGGTCCATGCGTGAGACCAGAAATATTTTTCCGCCCCCAAAGAGACATCCCCCGTCGCGCCTTCGTATCCGGCGATCACAAAGCCCAGCGCCATTTCGTTTGTGGCAATTTTGCCGTCGCCGTTCGCGTCGAAGGCGGCATAATCCACGTAGGCGTCCGCCGCTGCGATGGCGTCGCTCAGGGCTGCAGCCATGGCAGGGTACTCGTCCTCTCCGGCCCAGTCTTTGTGCTCTGAGGCCAGCGTTACGTGCACCACGCCGTCGTTTACGGCGTCAAACACATTCGTGTTGCCCCCGGTACCGAACGCGGAGGTCTCGGGCGCGGGAGCAAAGGTAAATTGACCGAAGGACATATCGGAAAAGTAAGCCGAAACCGATTTCTCCCCCTGAAAGATCCATTCGTGCCAATCCGCTTCGTCCATATAGGGCATATTCTCAAAGCCCACTGTGATCATCAGCAGCGGAATGCTTTTTTGCGTAATGGGTTCAATGGAGGGGGCAAACGCCGCGCCGCTCTGCCGTGCGGCAACGGTATCCAGCGTAACGAGTTCGCCGTGGTGAGAACGGCACTGCCCTGCCGCGCCGGAAACGTTTGCGCCGGGCGGCGCGGGAACGGCGCCTGCCAGAACGGCGGCGGATGCGAACGTCACAGCCGCGATCAGCAGCGTGAACAGTAATTTCCAGACCCTTTTCAATACCATAAGTATCTTCTCCTCCCGTTTTATGTTTACGCCCTTTATTTTACATGAAATAGATACAAATATCAATACTGAAACTTGATTTGACTGCCCGCCCCGTGTATAATCAAAGATGATTTTCAAAGCCGACCCGGCAATAGAAATGAGAGGTAAATGAAAATGAAACGTAAAATCTGTTTGACGCTTGTATTTGCCGTGCTTACCGCGCTTTGCGCCTGCGGCGGCGCGAAAAACACGCCTTCGCCGCAGAGCACCGCCGCCCCGGAAAGCACCGTTCCTTATAAAGATACCGTGTATGACTATGTATTCAAGGATGATACGATCTCATTCCGGTATTCGCCGCTGGATCCCTCTGCCGACAGCGATATCAGCGCCGCCTGTATCGCCGCAGCCGCCGCGAAGGATCAACGGTTCGGGGAAGGCGCCGCCGCGTCCGCGATCAGAGACAGGGCGGATTATACGCAGGCCGAGGTGCAGGCCTGCTTTGTGAACGGCGATACGGGCAGAGCCATTGCGCTGATGCGGATCCTTCCGGTTCCGGAACCGGAATTCATGGGGATGCATCCGGAGTATTTCTTTGTGATCCGAACCGCCGATTACGGTTCAACATGGGAGAAATCCGATAATGCCTTCTGCTTCTATCCGGGATATCTTCAGTATGTTTTCGACGGGGATCTGCTGTGCGTCAGCGGTTACAGTGAAACGGACGGCGGAAGCATTCTGGTATCTGACGACGGAATGAATTCCTGTATCTTCCGCAAAGGCCTGCAGGACAGGGGCGTGGGGGAGTACATTGTATCGATCCGGCATGACGCGGAAAAGGAGCGCCTGATTCTCACCGCAGAAACCACAAATTACGGATATTTCATTCACGACGGCTCCGCCCGGCAGTATGACGTGGTATGCGATTTGGCGCTGAACGTGATCTCTTCCGAAAAGGATGCGGGTTGAGCCGGTGCGGCATGCCGGATCTGCCTGCAAAACAAAAAGAGCTCCCCCAAAAACAGGGGAGCTCTTTTGCGATCGTCTTTAATTGTTCGGTGTGGTCACCGTGCAGGTGATGGGGGCGCCTTCCTGCAGCCAGACGTTGAGCGGGATCACCGAAAGGGTGTATTCCGTGCCGGGCGTAAGGCCATCAACGGTGCAGGAGAGCGTCTCGGGCATCGGCTCGAAATAGTATTCTGAGTAGATCTCTTTTTCCACCTTCTGCAGCGGGTGTTTGGCGTCTTTCAGCTGAATGCGGTAGCCGTAAACGCAAACGTCGTCGTCCGCCTGGGGGAAGCTGACGCTCACCGATTCCGCCGCGGCGCCGGTCACCGTTACTTCGCTGCCCGTACGGAACTGCGGCGCGGTGGCGGTCTTCTTGCGGGCGGAGGTATATACGTAGCTTGAGGGATCCGTTACGTCGTGCACCATATACACGATCTGCTTTGCGGGATCGTCCGTGGTGGCGGGGGTCTTCATGAAGTCCTCTGTAAGAATATTGAAGGGCATCAGACGTACCCGGTTGTTGGCGTCCACCTCAACGATCAGATACTGCGCGGCATTGCGGGAGCCTTCGGGTACGGTATTGTCGCCGATATCCCGCTCCATCTCAAAGTAATTGAGGGTGCCGGTGCCCACCTGGGTGTAGCTGTTCTGCCAGATATCCAGCGGGTTATTGATGGGGCCGTGAGAATGGCCCGAGAAGTTGATCACCTGCGGGAACTGCGCGTATACCATGTGCAGGGGAATAAACATCTGTGTATACCAGCTGCGGCTCACGTAAACCGTGTTCCAGATATGGCCGTGCTGCATGGTGAAAATGGGCTTGTTCGGATCGTCGTCAGAGGCTTCTCGCAGCTGCGCGCGCATCCAGTTCAGCTGCGTGGGGGTGTGCCACACGTCGCTGGGATCCGGCGACATGCCGATAAAGTGGTAGCCTTTTACCACAACGTGCTTATCCAGCGCCTCGCCCATGTTGCGCACGTAGCCCTCGTGGCCGGTGTAGCGAAATTCGTGGTTGCCCATTACGGTGATGAATTCGGTGCCGCTGCGCAGATTTTCATCAACAACGGCGTTCAGAATTTTATATTCGCCTTCGGAGCCGCTGTCGCAGTTGTCGCCGGCCAGCAGCACCGCGTCAAGGGATTTATAATCCGGGTGCGCGTCGCTGTAAGCGTAGGCGGTCTGAAACAGCTTTGCCAGCCGCTGCGCGGTGGTGGGGTCGCCTTCGGAAATGTGTACGTCAGAAGCGATGGCGAAGCGGAACACGGGGATAAATTCGCCGTTGATCTCTTCTTCCAGCGCCGTTTCAAGTTTTTCCTGCTGTGATCTCGTGATGGGGGAGATGCCTGTCACCAGTAAGATCAGCGCCAGCCCCACGCAAAGCACCGCAAATACGCGTCTGATTTTGTCCATAATATTTCTCCTGTTTTCTATGAGATACCGTAATTATATCATGAAGAAAACGGGAACGCAAGGAGGGATTCGCATTTTTCTTTCCCTTGCATTGTCTTTCCGTTTATGCTACAATGCCTTTGTAAAACAGCGCCTTGGGGCGGGAAATGAGGCAGAATGATAAATCTTGTAAAATCAACGGTACGCGTGGGGCTTGAAAAACCTTTGAAACTGCTGCACATCACCGATACGCACCTTGCTCTTGCGGATGCGCGTGATAACGAACGCAAACAGCGCCTTGCGGAAGGCCGCAACAAATGCTGCGATTCCCCCGGCGGTATCGAGGCGGAGCTGGCCGCCCAGATCGCTTACGGAGAACAGAACTGCGATCTGATCGTGCATACCGGCGACCTGATCGATTTCGTTTCTCACGCCAACGTGGATAAAGCGAAAGAAGTGCTGAAAAACGAAAAGATCTTCTTTATCGCGGGCAACCACGAGTATTCCCAATACGTGGGCGAGGCGTGGGAGGATAACGCCTACCGCATGAACAGCTATATGCAGATGGGCGGCGGCCTCGGCGTTCCCATGTTTTTCAATCAGCGTGAGATCGGCGGCGTGAATATCGTAGGTATCGACAACAGCTATTACCTGTTTGAGGATTGGCACCTCTGGCGGCTGCGGCGCGAGGTGGAAAAGGGGCTTCCCGTGATCCTCGCGTTCCACGATCCGCTGTTTGAACCGTCCCTTTATGATTATCATATGCGCATGC
>CAMOVW010000051.1 GCA_946627725.1 uncultured Clostridia bacterium | reverse complement strand
GAACAAGCATTAAAATAACAGCAACGATACGTTTCATTTTTTTGCCCTCCAGGTTATCATGTGCCGTCTGACTGTGATGATCGTTTACAGCCCCACCGCGTCGCGCAGGGCGGTGCGGGCGTCTTCGGCGGAGATACGGCCGTCGACGTCCATATCCGCGCACAGGGTTTGAGCGGGGGTGAGTTCTTCCAGCTTCACGGCGGCGCGCAGGATCGTTCTCGCGTCCTCGGCGGTTACGCTTCGGTCATAATTCAGATCGCCGCAGCACAGCTGAGCAGGATTGAAGTCCTCCGGCAAGGTGGGCATTTCTTTGAGCGTGCGGTTTACCACAAAGCGGTTCCGGGCGTCTGCAACGCCCTTGTTCCCTTGCAGGTCGGTATATTCGCCGCCTTCTACCTGCAAGCCGAAATCGCCCTCGCCGATGATGGACGCTTGAATAACGATTCCTCTTCTGCCGTAGCGTCCACCCGGGCTGCTCGGTGCGACCTGCCCCTGAAGCTCGCCGGGCACGGGAATCTCCAACGAAACAAGATGATCGTTGGTCATAAAAATGAATTCTGTAGAGATCTGAATGACGTCGGGATTATACCGAAGAATGAATGCGCCGGATTCAACCGATCCGATATCGACATAGTCAACATGAATCTGCAGAAGGGTACCGTTGTACAATCCACATCTGCCGATCACCTGAAAAGGGGTTGCCTGCGCGGCATTCGCCGGAATTGATCCGGCACACAGAATCAGAAGACTAAATAAAAGCACGGCGCCTTTTTTTACTTTCATTTTCATGTTTGAATCTCCTTTCCATCGGTTAAAATAACCCTTTCAACTGTTAGACGAAGAAGAAGCGGAAAACTCTCAGTAAAAAAGATATCCTCATAATATAAAATCTGTTTTTCAAACGGACGTGTGACAAAGTTTTTCAAAAAACACAAAATACCCCATGTCTTCACTCCCACGCCATTCTATCATAGCGCGATCATCTTGTCAAGACAAGGAACCGTCCCCTGTCTTTACAGGCGCGACAGCGATATGGATCCTGACGGATCCGCGATATGTCCGAGGACGCGATATGCCTGCGGCGCGATATGTGCCTGCGGCACGTGATATGGTAAGGAGCCATATCATATCGCATGCAGCAAAGCTGCATATATCGCAATTTGCGAAGCAAATTATATCGCGCGGCGCAGCCGCATATCGCAAAAAAAACGACGCTGTTTTCAAATTGCACTATGTTTTGGAGTCTTTGGCAGCGCGGAACATCTCGCTAAATTATAATCTGTAATTTCCACACTTTCTGTAATATTCGAAGCATAAAGACGTATCGGAAAGGACCGGCTCAGAGCGAGCCGGTCCGGTTTTCTTAAAATAATGCTCCCATCCTCATCCATATTCCCTGATATCCGCTGAAGCAAGCGGCGATCAGGGGGTGGGGGCGTTCTGCGCGGCCAATTGCCTTTCCCTTTGGGCGGAGGTCCAGTAATACCGCGTCGCGTCCAAGCCCACGGCGGTACGAAGGCAGGAACGGGCGTCTGCCGCCGTAAGCAAGCCGTCCGCGTCCAGATCGCCGAAGGAGATATGGTAATCCTCCGGCACTTCAAGCGAAACGCTGAATCTTAATATCTGCCGGGCGTCAGCGGCGGTCACCTTATCGTCAAAGTCCACGTCGCCGTAGGTGAGCCGGATCGGAATTATATCTTCCATATAAGCGCGTGATACAAGATCCAACCCCGGATAGTTTTTCAACGCTTCTAAAACGTTTTGATTATAGGCGTAATAAGGTTCTTCAAGCATAACGAAAAAATCATAGCCGGTTCCCACTTCCGGCGGACAGTTGAAACAGGAACTGATTACCTCTGCAACGCCGGGGAGATTTTCGGCGTATTCCTTCAAGGCGGCAAAATACTGTTTTGCCTCTTCAAAGTCACCGCAACTGAAAATACAATAAATCTGGTTCAAACCGTATTTCACACCATTTTCATCATAGGCAAAACGCGGGTCGTCTTCATCCACGCCCTCGGGATGCATGATCTTGTCTTCATCCTTCAGATACCACGGCGGGATCGCCGAAAATGCCGGAGCGACGCCGAGAACGGCAAGAACAAGCGTTAAAATAACAGCAACGATACGTTTCATTTTTTTGCCCTCCTTATAATTAATCATATAACGAAAAATGATCTATGTTTCCAACTGCAGACAATCGGGGGAAGTGTACCTGATTGACCGACCCAATTGTTTCATGTTACGATGTTATGAATGTTACGCCTGAAATCAATATACGGTAAAAAACGCCTTATGAATATATACGGAAAAAAATCATAACATTCATAACATTTTACGTTTTTTGTTGCAATACCAATAAAAACAGCCCTTCCGGAATCATAACATTTTCATAACAATTCATAACATTTCATAACAGGGCGTGGGGACCTGTATCATGACCGGCGCACTCACACCTTTCCACAGAAAACACATCTTGTAGATGATGATCAATCGTCCTTACAGTAGCGCACCAAAAAAATGTTACCGCAGAGCTGAAACGCCGTCTTGTTCTTAACTTATTGACATTGGAGCCGTCCTCTGATTGACTGTTGAAAAGGTTTTCACCTTTTAGACGAAAAAGAAGCGGAAAACTCTCAGAAAAAAGATATTCTCATAAGATACAATCTGTTTTTCAAACGGAAGTGTGAAAATGAAGACAGGGGACGGTTCCTTGTCTTGATATATAAAGACGTGGAACCGTCCCCTGTCTTTACCGACCTTGATTTACAGCCCCACCGCGCTGCGCAGGGCAATGCGGGCGTCCGCAGCGGTAATGATGCCATCCGCATCCACGTCCGCAAGGGGGAATTGCTGTGCCGTTGGCATATCCAGCTTCACGGAGAAACGCAGAATCTGCCTTGCGTCCGCGGCATCGATCACGCCGTTTTGGTTGATATCGCAACCGTGCGGCAGAGCAGGGGGATCATTGGGTTCATCGACCGGCATACCTGTTATGGGATCTTCCCATATTCTAAGCTCCGGATCTTCGATCCATATGGATGCAACAAACGCCGCCTCGCTGAGGTTGAGAATCGCTTGATACGTTGCGCGCATATCCACGATCGGCGCGTAATTGCAGACGTACCTGATCTCCATACCGTCCGCAGGGACCTGCGCCAAATAGGCACGGTTTTCCGAGAGCGTGACCTCTTTTACCGCCTCCCTGTGCGGCATGGTTTCGCTCAGCGCCGACACGCGGGCGTTATGGTCTGCCGGTTTGCAAAACCAGACGCTTACAAAGAAGGTTTCATCCGGGTCCGCCTGCAAACGGGCAAGCTCAAACGGAGAATTGATTTTTTCCGTTTTATAAACATAGGGATCGGCCGCGCTCGCGTGAGAAGGAGAAAAAGCGGCGAGCGAGAGAACCAGAACAAAAACGGCGATAAGGGTAGAAATTCTTTTTTTCATAAGTACCTCCGAATCAAAGTGTTATCAAGCATCACTCAGGTGATTGATGCTTGATTGAAATCGTTCAATAGGGATAACAAGTTGCTGTACCAAGGCTGATCGTCTGTTTTTTTTGCCTGATCCAAACAAAAGCGCAAATCGTGCTCGATCAACATAAAAGGAAAAGTCAACAATCTGTCGTATATTCTCTCCGCGCCGGGCCAATTCATATCCCGGAGCCATAAAAGCATCTTATAAATATATCTCTCTTGTAATTCACTGTCTTTTTTGCTTGCGATGATTTCAGCACAGTTTTCCCAATATTTTTTTCCTTCGATCGGTTGAAAGAAAACCGAAAAATTTTTTACCTTTTTGCCTTCGCGTACACCTTCCATTTGTATTTCTTCGTTTTGCTCGTCAGAAATCATTTGAAAAACAGTATCAATATCTTTCATAAAAAACCTCCATGACTGCCATAAAAAGACAGGGGACGGTTCCATGTCTTCGCATACTAAGACAAGGAACCGTCCCCTGTCTTTACTGTTTGAGAATCAATTTCTTTGCGGTAATAAAAATATTGCTTTGACCGGAAGATAATGACAACTCATGGGAAAAGGAACCATTTTCCAACGGAAGGATCTCATACTCCAAAACCTGCTGCTTTGGTCCATCAACAACCATGCTGCATCTGTATTCCACAACGTTCTTAAATATCAGATAATAATACTTATTGTGGTGCGACAGCGTAATAACAACACTGTTATTTAACGGCTGCTGTTCTATCGCAAGCAGATCGTAATCATGAAATCCGGCTTTCTCATATTCGGAAATGAACTTCTTTGAAAAAAACGGTTTGATTGTTTCAAAAAGCTTCAAATACGCTTCGGCCCTCTCAAAATACGCCTTAGTTTCCGCATCTCTTTCTTCCGTATTCATCAGTGAATCATGGTTGTAATACAAATATTTCATTAGAATTCCTTCCTTTTTAAGCAAATATAAAGGACGGATCGCCCGTATAAAGCCATACCAGATATCCAAAAACAAGAAATAGCAAAGAGGTGTCTGGATCCATTGAGTAATTAGGATTGTAATTATAATTATAGTCACCACTATCAACGACAGACAATTCTTTGGCATCCCAAACTCAGACAAGCTTTTCTTTTAACTTTTGCCTTACTTTCTTTGGAGGACGACCTTTTGATCCATCATGTGAAGACAAGGAACACCGCATGATTTTCCAATCACACACAATAAATGAAAGTACAATATATTGTATTAAGATATTATTACTATACTGTATATATGTACTTTCACGTTAACCGTCCCCTGTCTTTAAAGATTTTCAAAACAAAGGCAGATAACTGTCCCCTGTCTTTACAACATCATCTCGAACAATAAGTTTTATCTGTTTCTCTTTACTCTCTACGGACAAGAGTTGTTGTTGCAGATCGATCGTTTCAGATACAGACATATCAGATCTGTTTATTCTGGAAAGTTCTGCGTCGTCATAAGAGAATAAAACATATGATTCGGCATTGCAATAGACAATAAAAGACATTTCATTGGTTTCGTAGAGAAGAGATAGCTCGCCTGTCTTCCTTTCATAGCAATAAACTTCGTCTTTCATGTGTGCGCTGAGATAATATGCTTTCGGGCTGAATGCATTTTTCCAATAGCGATGGATAAAAATAATCTGTTCGGTATCATAATAGGAAATATAGATCTGATCCCTGCCGGGAAGCGAATAGAAAGGCTTATCGGAATTTAAGCAATAACAATTATCATAATTCCTTCGAAACAGGCTTTTCACAGGCTTTCGATATATCGAAAGGGCTTCATCGTTACCAACCTCTCCAAGAATATCATCAGACATCTCATAAACAATATCTACGTATGCCGTTTCATATATTTTTGACCACCGAACTGTTTCAATTATGTAAAATGTGATAAGAACTATGGCAAGGGATGCAAATGCACCTAAAATGATAAAAGCTATATTAATTGTTTTTTTCATATATTAATTCCTTATAATAGTTTATAGCATTTAATAACCAGCCAACCACTCTAAATACAGAAGTGTATTGAATCCGGTGTTCTTCGTATCCATTTATTATTTTACTGCGAAAATACAAAATTGTCAATATATTTAGATAGTAAAGGTATTGCACTTTTCAAATTATTATGATATTCTGTATCTTGCAAAGCGAGTGTTGCAATGGAAAAATATGTAGATGATTTCAAGCGCGGCGTGACTGAGCTTCTCGTTTTGCATATGCTTTGCGAGGGCGACAAATACGGGTATGAGATCACCCACGCCTTTGAAGAGCTGTCAAACGGGCTGTATACGATGGCGGAGGGTACGCTCTATCCCATTTTATACAAGCTGGAGGACGCCGGATATATTTCAAGCTATTCTGTAAAGGTCGGTGTACGGCGCATGCGGAAGTTTTATACTATTGAAAAAAAAGGCAAAGAACGGTATGAAGCCATGCTGCGGGATTACCTTTTGATATCCGACGTGATCCGCCATATTCTCGGGCTGGAGGGCAAAACAGATGGATAAGTCTTTTGAACGCGCGTTAAAGAAGTATTATAAAGAGATCCGCTCTTTTTTGATCGTGCGCACAAGGGAATCTCAAAAATTTATGGCGGAATTCTGTTCCTCCGTGGAGGATTATATTGAAGCAAACAAGATTCAAACCGTAGACGCGGTAAAAGAGCATTTCGGCGCGCCGGAGGAAATTGCAAAAGCTTTTCTTGAGACGGCGCAGCTGGGGTATATTCGTAAAAGAGTGCGTATAAAAAATACGATTCTTATCATTATGCTGGCTGCTTTTCTCTCATGGTTTACATATCTGACCATTGCATTTATCGGAACATTGCCAAACGGCGGCGGATATGGTGTAGAAACTATTATGGACTCCGCCGAAACTACTACGGATGAGAACTTTGTTATCGGCGATACCGCCTAAAAATATTTGCTCTTTCATGATAGAAAAATAACATAAAAAAGCGCAGCGGCCCTGTTCCCGTCCGGAACAGAGCCGTCTTCTATTGTTATTTACACAAAATTGTGGTATTGGCAAATTATAATATAAGGTTATATTGATTATAAAATTATTGTGTCTGATATAGCTGATCGCATTCACATAACTGAACCCGCAGACACAATAATTAACGCGGCATAAAATGCCGCCCTACCGTTGCAACACAACGCCAAACTGCAATTTATTACACAAAAAATCCGTAAGGCCTTTTATTTTCTCTTTTTACGGATCCCGTATTTTTTCAGGATCTTGGGATGGGTGTGGGCGTACCAGGCGATGATGGAGAATTCCTTGCCCGCATACCACACGGAACGGAAAAAACCTTCAACACTGCGGCTGTGCAGTGATTTGAGAGCGTCCAGAATCACCTTTTTTGTAAAGGAGGTTTTTTCCTCCCCCACGCTTACGTTGTTGGAGGCGAAGGAACGCCACATATACCAGGAATGCACCACCTTCAAATCAACAGCGGGCACAGTGGTGTAATTATGCTCCAGCAGAAGCATAAAATCCTCATCCTCCAGCAGATGCAGGTCTGTGATCTCGGGGTAGCGGCCTTCGGAAACAAGCTGTTTATAAATATCGGAACCCGGCATCACGATAAAGAAATTCAGGTTGATCAGCGTGGTATCAAGCCGTTCGATCATCTCTACGGTCTGTTTCAGGTCCTCCGGCGTTTCCCCCGGGAAACCGACGATAAACGAACCGATAGCCACGATACCCGCCCTTTTGCAGGCGGCAAAAGTGGATTCCACCTTATCGTAGGCAAGACGCTTGTTCATGGCCGCAAGAATACGCTTTGAGCCGCTTTCCACCCCAAAGAACACCCAACGGCAGCCCGAACGGAACATATAATCGAAATCATCCTGATCGAAGATGCCGATGCGGGTCTGGCAGCCCCAAACGAAATCAAGCTGCAGAGAGGTGAGGGCGTCGCACACTTCATGCATTTCGCGGGAATTGCGGCACCACAGTTCATCTGCGAAATAGACGCCGTCCATGCCGTGATTTTCCGCCAGATATCTGATCTCACGCAGCAGCGTCTCGATGGGCCGTTTGCGGTAGGTGCAGCGGTGGAACTCTTTATTGTAGCAAAACACACAGCTGAAGGGGCATCCTTTTGCGAAATAGAGATACAGCATCCGTTTGCAGCCGTAGGAGGATTGAAAGTATTTTTCCACGTTCACAAAGGTCCAATCCGTATCCGGCAGGGTGGCGAGATCGAGAAAATCACGCTGCGGCGTAAATACAACTTCGCCGTTATCACCGCGCAGCGCAAGGCCTGCCACGGTGGAAAAATCTTTTTCTCCGGCGGCAAGCTTTTCACAGAGCTCCAGCCAGGTCTGCTCGCCTTCCCCCAAAGAGATGGCGTCCACACACTCGTTTTTGAACACGGCAGCGGGCAGGGCTGAGGCGGTAGGGCCGCCCCACACCACGGGAACGCCCTGTTTTTTATAGTATTCCGAAACGGTGATGGAATCCTCCAGCGCCTTATATGAGATGAGCGACACCCCGAGGATATCCGCATGGAATTCGGCGGCAATCTCATCCAGAGAACACATCTCCACACCCCGGTCGTACAGCCGCACACGGTGCCCGTGATACTGCAGATAAGAAGCGATCGAAAGCAGCCCCAGCGGCAGAGAGACCGAGCGGTTCAACATTTCCGTTTTCGGATTCACAAGCAGAATATTCAAATCGATCACTCCTTTACGCCGCTGTTGCAGCAGATTTATTCATTCTCGTTCTGATAAATAATTCCGGTACCGGAAAACTCAAAGGAGAAGGGCACAAAGCGAAAATCGGAAAACGTGCCCCGCAGCTGCGCCTGCTTCTCTTCGGGCACGCTCAGAAGCATAAAACCGCCGCTGCCCGCGCCGAGCAGCTTACCGCCCAGCGCGCCGGCGTTTCTGAGCCGCGTATACAAAAGATCGATATCATAATTCGTGATGCGGTCCGAAAGGGTCCGTTTGAGTTCCCACGTATGGTGGAGCAGCCTGCCGAAATCCTCCGGCCCGCCGTTGTGCAAGATATCCACGGCAACGTCCACCATGGCTTTCATCTCATCCAGCTGCCTTACGGTGGAGGGAATGTTCTTCTGCTGTTCCTCCGCAACCGCGCCGGAAAAATGCGTAAACCCGGTAAACATCAGCATCAGGCTCCGCTCGAACGTGCGCAGACGCTCTCTTGGCAACGCAACGGGGGTAACGGCGAAACCTTCGGAAGAAAAATCCATACGGTTCAGCCCGCCGAATGCGGCCGCAAGCTGATCCTGCACGCCGCCGGCCTCTCGGCACATCTCCCGCTCGAGATGGATGGCCTCTTTTGCCAGCGTCATGCGGTCCGGATACTCGCCCTTCATGGCGTGAAGCCCCTGCACCAGCCCCACGGCGAACGCGGAGCTGGAGCCGATGCCCGAAGAGGCGGGCAGATCGGCGTCGTAGGCCAGCTGGATGCGCTCGATCGGCAGATACTGCAGCGCGGCGCGCACCAGCGGATGGCGCACCTCCTCAGGCCGGTTGAACCGCTCGATGCGGGAATAGGTGAACTGGCTCTTATAATCAAAGAACGGCGGCAGATCGCGCATGGAGAGATAGCAGTACTTATCGATGGTTGTGGAAAGCACACTGCCTCCGTAATTTGCGTAGTAATCGTAATAATCCGTACCGCCGCCGAAAAAGGACACACGGAACGGCGTTCTTGTGATAAGCATTGTTATACCTCCAAAGGGATGCGGGCGATATGCAGCAGGTTTTTAAGCCTCAAATTGTCCATTACAAGGCGAGAAGCGCGCCGATCCCTGAAAAAGGCGGCGGCTTCCGCTTCGGGCAGACTGCGCACAAGCGTTTCGGGCGCGCCGCAGGCGGCGGCAATGCGCAGGCCCAGATCGTATTTTGAGTATTCCCCATCCGAACACAGGTTCACGGTATCGGGCAGAAGCGCGGCAGGCACGTCTGAGAGCCTTGCCAGCAGCGACGCTGCCGTTTCGTAAGAGAGCGCCGAGCGCACCATGCCGTCGATCATCTCAACAGGCTGACCTGCGGTCAGTTTTTCGGCAAGGCGATCGTAAAAATGGCGCTTTTCAAGAAGCGACGGGCCCATCATATAGGAGAAGCGTACGGCGGTATAGCTGTGGGCGCGCACGATACTTTCCGCCTCCAGCTTCTGTTCGCCGTAGAGATTGATGGGCCGGCAGAGGTCGGTCTCTTTGAACTTCGGGCTGCCGGGGGCGTTTTCGCCGTACACACAGTCGGTGGACGCGAAAAAGAATTTTTCGATACCGGGAACGGTATCAAGAAAATGAGAAAGCGCATCGATATTCACTTTTCGCCCTTCATCCCCGTGTTCAAAGAGATAATCCACATTATGCAGGGCTGCGAAGTAAAACACCGTAAGCGGTTCGCCGGCGCAGTACGACGCAAGGCTTTTTACGTCCGCAGGGTTTGTGATATTGCACCGCACGTATTCGGCGCGGGGATACGGTTTTGCCGCAGCGGGATCGCGCACGGCGGCCGCAATGCGCTCCCGCGTATGGGCGGAGAGATATTTTATTAAATACGTGCCGAGGAACCCGGCGCCGACAACAAGATACATCGTTATTTACTCCTCAACGGAAACCCGCCGGTTCAGCCTGCGGATCAGTGTGTTTACCGCGCCGCGGATCACGGGATCGGTATCCGCCCCGGCGGCAAGAAAGATCAGCCATGGAAAAACAGCGGGATAAACGTCGTACAAAACGCTGTTCAAAGCAAAACCCGCCGCCGCGCTCACAGCGCAGATCAGCGCCGCGGTATAGATCGCAATATAGGCCTTTCCCGCTTCCGCCGTATGCTTTACAGCGTCGATCAACAGCAGCGCCGTACCCAAAACCGCAAAGATCGGCACGGTGTGAAATCCCGCAAACGTATACCGGGCGGGATTTCTTACGGCAAAAGAGATATCACGGATCAGCGTACCAACGGAAAACAGAAGCGAGAACAGCGTCAGCGTGAAAACACCCTCCGTAAACCGGGCGGCGTCCTTTTTCTTTTTGCCGGAACGCGGCGCGGTCTCCGCCCGAAGGGCAACGCTGCGCCCCCACAAAAGAAAGAGAACCGGCGCCGTATACAAAGCGAAATCGATACGGTAAAACGCAAGGCCCAGGCATACGCCCACCGCAAGCAGCGGCCCGACGTATGCTTTTCTGACCAGCAGCATGCAGCATACCGCCGCTGCGGCAAGGGCGACGGCGATCACGCGCCACGGATCTGTAAACACCTCGGCCACACCCCATGCAAGAAACAAAAAGAAGATGATCCCATATTTTTTCATCACGCGCCCCCCTTATTCTGCCAGTACCACGCCGGCATACAGCATCAGGAATACGATCAGCGACGCGGCGGGGAACACGGAGGTCTTTTTTCGCGCAGCCCTCCAGAAGGCGTCCTTTTCGCAGTACGCCATATACAGAAACACGGTGAGCAGCGGCAAAAAGGAATTGGAAAGCCAGCGGAACCGATCCGATGAAAACAGCGTTGACGCGGCAAAGCAGAACACAAACAGCAGCGGCGGCAGCGCGTATACGGCCTTTTTGAAGAAGCCGACGGTTTCGGGGTCGCGCATGCGGGCAAACAACACGGCGGAAACCAGAACGGCGACCGGGAACAACACCAGCAGCGCCAGCGTGTAATCCGCCGACCAACCCGCTTTGATGTGCAGCGCCACCGTAGTACGCAGCTGCATCCATACGGAACGAAACAGCGTTTGCAGGGCGCTTCCGCCGCCGTAAATATACGCTTCGGCAGACATATCGCCCTGATCCGACAGGTTGCGGAAGATATTATAATCGTAATAATAGGTGTATTTTGCCCCGCGTGAGAGGAGCACGGCGTTGAATTCCTCCATACTGAGCGTCACGTTTTTGCGCTCAAACAGAATAAAATATCCGGTAAGCAGCACCGCGGCGCCGACGCCGATCACAAGAACGGCGCCGAAGGAACGCCGCTCCTTCTTTTCCTGCGCAGTGATCATCCGGTACAGCAGCAGCACCGCCATCATGGGCACGTAGCAGAGCAGCGCGCCGTAATGCACCAGCACCGTAAGCACAAACAGCAGCGGGATGAGCGGGCGCAGCCGCCGATACGCGAGCGCCGCCATAAACGCAATGCAGGGCAGCATCCAGTAGAAATCGATCACGCCGAGCCATTGGGAGAACAGCACGAAGGAGCCCGGCCCGGTGATATATAATAATACAAAAAACAGGCAAAGAGAACGGTCTTCATCCGGGGTGCGCAGCAGCAGCCTTTCGAGCAGCAGGCACAGCCCGACCAGAAACAGGACCAGCAGCGCCGCGGTTACGGCGGTAAGCACGGGGTCCTCCACCTGCGGGAAGAAGAGACGGTAAACCGCCCCCGGCAAAAAGCGGGAGCAGAACCCAAGGCCGTAATCCACGGCGTAGAAGGTATAAAAATGCTCGCTCACCTGCCACGGGGCAAACCGGCTGCCCACGGCGGTTTCATAAACGAGCATAAAAAGGAACAGCCCGAAAAAGAATCGGTGCGAATGGAAAAAGCGCTTGATCTTCGCCATCTTTTTCGGCTCCTTTCACAGATTTACCGGTCTTTTGCCGGCAGATAAGAGATCTCTTTTTTGCCGTAAACGGAAGCGCCGCGGCGGCGGCCGTACCATACCGTTTCTTTGGCGTATTCAAAGAAATCCGTATAAACGGCTTTCGGGGTCACACACAGGGTGTTTTCCGCTTTTTGCAGCGGGGCATATTCCCCGGTAAGGATCCGCTCGAAATACGCGTGCAGATCATAAGAAAAGGAAACGGCGTATTCGGTTTCGCCCGGCTTGCGCAGCATGAATTCCTGATACCGCAGCAGTTCGCCGAACAACGTTTCGGGAATATCGTAACGGCGCAAAAACGGCAGCAGCGCCTGCATCACCGCGGTATAATCGTTTACGATCTCAAGGAAAGCGCCCTCTTCAAAAAACCAGGTCACGTTGCCGAAGGCCTCGTTATGATAGTTCCAATCGCCGGAGAGAGAGGATTCGTATTTTGTGCGGAAGCTGCCCCACAGGCCGGCGAGCATACCGTCGCCCTCCATGATAAAATGAAGCAGATCGGTATAAAAATCGTAATACCCCACTTTTCGCTCGGTATAAAGCCAGATGGCGAAGAAGCGCAGCACGCCCAGCGCATGAAAACACTGCACGCACACCGAAAAGAGATTGGAATAAACCCAGTCGTCTTCGCTCATGGTGTTGGTGGCGCGCACCAGATAGGAATATTCCGGCACCTCTTCATTGTGCTCAGGGGCGCTGTGGATATGGTTGAAGCCCACCTTGATCACTTTGATTCCGAATTTTTCGATATAGGCGGGGTCCGCCATTTCGGCGTTGGGCAGCATCTCGCAATGGTATACGTTCAGAGAGTTGTGCTGGCCGCTCTCCAGCAGGCGGCACACGCCGCGGCAGAAGCTCTCTTTGGTTTCTCCCGGCAGGCCGAGAATCAGCTCGGAATACGCGGGGATGCCCGCCTCGTTATAGCGGCGCACCAGCGCGGAAAAATGCTCCATGGTCAGGTTTGTTCTGCCGATATTCCTGAGCGCCACCGGGGAAAGGGTCTGATACGCGAGAGTGGCGCCCTTGTCCATCCCCTCCCGGTTCAGGATAGAGCAGATCTGAAACACCCGGTCCGCGCTGTTTTTCTCGTAACAGGGGCGGAACACCTCGGGATACCCCAGCTCGCGCTTGGTGGCCACAAGGTATTCGGCGATCTCCACGTCCCGGGTGAACATACCGAAGTTACTGTCGCCGCAGAAGCAGTAAGCCACCTTGTGCTCGCCCAGCCAGCGGATCTCCGCTTTCACCTTTTCCAGCGGGAAGAAACGCATCTTTTTATCGGTGACCCAATCGCAGTAGGCGCACTGATAGGGGCAGCCCCGGTTGGTTTCAAGCACAGACAGAAATTCAAAATCCGGATATTTTTCAAACAG
The DNA here is from genome assembly GCA_946627725.1 of uncultured Clostridia bacterium. Classification (GTDB taxonomy): domain Bacteria; phylum Bacillota; class Clostridia; order Oscillospirales; family Acutalibacteraceae; genus RUG806. The sequence goes on along the minus strand of CAMOVW010000051.1, from coordinate 2,092 downwards.
GGGCTCAAATACGCCGGTAAGATACGGAGAAGGCAGCTCTTTCAGATCGCACAGCGGTGCGGGCGGGGTGCAGATCACACGCCCGTTTTCACGGTACGCGATGGACGGCACGCCGGAGATATCCCCCTCCGAAAGCGCCGTCAGCAGCCGGGCAAACACTTCCTCGCCCTCGCCGAAATTCAGGATATCCACCTGCGGCGCCTCGTTCAGCAGAGAGCCGTCTCCACGCACGCTGTGGCCGCCGAAATCGATCAGGCAATCGGGGTACTTCTCTTTGATGCGCAGGGCAAGAGCCTTGTTGTATTCCATATTCCATACGCTGCAGGAAAAGGCGACCAGATAGGGGTCCTTCAGCTTTTCGAGCGCGTCCGCCAGCTTTTCGCGGAAAAACAGAATATCCGGGAAGGCGTATTCCCGGGTGATCTCCGCATATCGCCTGCAGTTCGCCAGCAGCGTGCCCACCCCGTAGGGCAGATACACGGAGCCGTCGAACCCGAAGCCGACTTGTACGAAATAGACGTTTTTCATCAGGTATCTCCAACAGTTACATCAGATTCATCCATAAAGCGAATGGGATAAATATGGCTGGTATAGTCCGTTTCCTGCCGGTTGCGGCCGTACCATACCGCCTCGCGGGCGTATGCGGCAAAGGAATCCACCGGACGTGGGTCCTCTACCCGCAAACGGATCTTTTTGCGTTCCAGCGGGCGCGGCGCGTTACGGTACACCGCCGCAAAAAAGGAATAAAAATCATAATCCGATACGATATCGATCCGGCGGGGGCCGATTTTTTTCACGATATCGTACTGATAGCGGAAAAGCGCCTGAAGCGCCGGGCTCTGCCCGAACAGGGAGGTCACCCACGCCTGCAATTCCGCATAGAAGGCGTCCACCTTACGGAACACCTCGATATAAACCAGCTCCTCAAACCCCCAGAGGATATTATCCGTATCCGGCGTGGGGGCCACAAAGGAATTCTTCCCCTGCGCGGCGCCCTCGCACAGCGATAAAATGCGCAGGTACAGCCGGTGCAGGAACGTATCTTCACGGGTCTCGGCATAACGGAGGAGCCCGGTATAAAAAGCTTCGTAAGAATAGTTTTCCGCAACCCGCAGATAAATCGATACGCACCTTGTAAGCCCTAAATTATGCAGCCCCTGCACAAATGCGGCAAACACATAGGTACGCGCCCAGTCGGCGCGATCCATGGAATAGGTGGAGGTAAGCAGCTCCACATATTCGGTAACGGCGCCGGGATCCGGCACGGCGGAGGTGTGCATCAGCAGAAACGGCACCCGGGTGCTGCCGATCTGATATTTTTCACGGTACGCCTTCTGGGCGATCTCGGAATTCGGAAAGATCTCGCAGGGGTAAACGTACACGGCAAAATGCTGGCCGTTTTCGATCAGCGAGCACATGCCCTTGCAGAAGCTTCCGTAGGTTTCGCCGGGCAGGCCGAGGATCAGCTCCGAATAGGTGGAGATATGGTTCTCGTTGAACCGCCGCATCAGCGAACGGAAATGGGCCGGCGACATGTTTTTTCGGCCGATATTGGAGAGCACGGTATCATCCATGCTCTGAAACGCCACGGTCTGGGCTTTTGCCAGCCCCTCGCGGATCATGCGGGTGCTGATATCAAAAACGAAATCGGTGCGGTTCTTGGTGAAGTTCACGTGAAAGATCTTGGGATAGCCGTAGGTTTTATTGCAGCGGATCACGTAATCCACGATCTGCGCATCGCGGCTGAACAGGCAGAAATTGGCGTCCGCGCAGTAAACGTATTCGATTTTATGCGATACGATCCAGTCGATCTCGGCAAACACACGCTCCAGCGGGAACAGCCGCACCTTGCTTTTCAGCTGTCCCCAATCACAGAAGGTACAGGAATTGGGGCAGCCCCGGTTGGTTTCGAGGATCAGAGAAAAATCAACGTCGTCCGAAAGGATATCGTTGAATACGCCGGTGAGATACGGCGAGGGATAATCGCTGCCGGTTTGGGGCAGAATGGGGGTGGTAAGGGCCTCCCCTGCGGCGTTGCGGTAAGAGAGATTGGGCACGTCAGAAAACGAGCCGCCCTGCAGGAGACGACCCA
>CAMOVW010000050.1 GCA_946627725.1 uncultured Clostridia bacterium | reverse complement strand
TTCCGATACCCACGCCTTGGGCCGATAGCGGCTGTGGTCAGCCGCGCTACGAGTTACTGCGGAACATCTCGTTAAATTATAATTTGCAATTCCCTCGCATCCCGTTTTACGGCGTTTCGGCTGCGGCGGAAAGGGGGTATACGGCGTTAAAATCGTAGTATTCGTTGGTGTAGTAATTGAAGCCGTGGAATTCTACCCGGTCGGGGTAGAGGTCCATCAGGTAGCCGCGGCCGGTGGTATCGATGGGGCGGCTCTCTTCATCCAGCATGGAAAGGCACGGCACCCAGATCTCCGGCGTTTGCTTCTCGCCGGGGATGACGGATACGCGGGAGTAATAGTGCATATGCCCCACGATCACAAACAGGTTATCATAGCTGTTCATCAGCGATACGTAACGTTCGGCGCAGCTGTCGTCCATATAATAATATGGATAGTGGTTGAACACAAATATGGGCTTGCCGCTTTCGGCTGCGGCGTTCAGCTCCGCTTCAAGCCAATCGAGCTGTTCTTTGGACAGATGCCGGGCGGGGGATTCTGCGGCGTCCGGCGCAAGGAAGATCAGGTGGCAGCCGTTCAGTTCTTTGGAATAATACAATTGCTGAATATTCTCATCCACAAAGGTTTGCAGAAAACCGAGCTGGCGGGTGCGAAGTTTTGCGTAATCCGCCTCGGTGCTGTTGCCCACGTCGTGGTTGCCCATAATGGGATAATAGGGCCGGATGGGGTTCACCTTTTCCATGATGCCGTAAAAGAACATGGTTTCAAGCTGCTGGCCGTTCATGGTGTTGTCCCCGAGAAGGATCAGGGCGTCGATGTTCTCTTTGCCGCCGTTCAGGTTTTTGAAGCACTTTGTGATCACGTTGAACCGCCCGAGATTGTTGGTTTCCGTGTGTACGTCGGAAATCAGGGCGATCTCCATCTGCAGATCTTCTTCGTTCTGCGGGGAAAAAGCCGCCGGTGAAACGGCAAGGGATGAGAGCACAAAATACACGGATAAGAGGATCACCGCCGCGCGGCGGAAAGCGTTGATAACGGTATTCATTATAAAAACCTCCTGAAAAGATTCGTTATTACAGCGTAAGCGTTTCGCCGGGCTGTATGCGGCAGACCTGCTTTTCCGTTTCAAAAAACAGGTCGTACAGCGTAGGGTTATAGCACAGGGTTTCGTCCGCACTGAAAACCAGCGCGCGGAATGCGGTCACGTAGTTGTAAATATCGATATTCGTCGCATACCAAACGTCGTCTTTGCCGCCAAGAAGCTCAAAGAGCGTTTCAATGCGGTCCCAGTTGTTATGCGTATCAAACTCGTAACTGTGGCCCCACAGGTAAAAAAGTCGTGGATAACGGTCGTCGATATACAGGTCGTTGATGCTGAGGCCCGCAAACTGCCTTGCCCAGTTCAATACCTCCGGGTTGTTGTGGTGGGCGGTGGGGAACCAGCAATACCAATCCTCCGGCAGGCGGAAAGCGTTGTTGTCTTTGCCGAGGGAACGGGCGTATACGATCCCCAGATCCTGCAGGTACCGGCGCACGGTATCGTAATCCGAACCGCCGGTAAAGCGGGTAACGCCGCTGTTGGGATACGCCATACCGCGGATGATGCGGCCGAGCTTCTGCTCCAGCTGCAGGCGGCAGTTCAGCGCGTCGCGCAGCCCCACCAGCGTACGGGAGGAGCCGGGCGCAAGATGATATTCCCCGTGGATGGCGATCTCATGTCCCCGCCCGAGGATCTCCGTGCGCAGTTGGTCATAGGTCAGCCTGCCGCCGTCCGGGGAATCCGCAACAAGACCGCTGTTAACGTTGAAGGTGCATTTTATGCCGCGTTCCGCCGCGAGCGCCGCAAGACGCAGATCCTGCTTTACGCCGTCGTCGTAGCTCAGCGTAACGGCTTTTGTTTTCCCTTCCGGGAAACGCATATGCAAAAAAGACATCCTTTTTATCCCTCCGCTTCGGCGTACAGCACGGTATTTTTCGCACAAACGGTGGCAATCGTATCGCAGGGGGCTTCGGCGATCAAAGAGAGATCGTGCGTCTCGTCCAGCAGGTACAGGCTGACCTTTGAAGCGCCCGGGAACGAGAAGCGAATCGGCCTGCTCTCTTTTTCGTAGTTGGAAACGACCGCCGCGCGCTTTGCGCCGTCCGTTGCCGCCGCCGCGGCAAGCTGAGTATCGGCGTCTGCTTTTGCCTCGGCGCCCATCGCAAGCAGTTTGCCGAAGGCCTTGATCGCGTAATAGGCGCGTGAGGGATCCGCCGTGTGCCGGTAAAACAGACCGCCGTAGGCCTGCTCAGGTTGGGCGTCGTAATAGCAGGCAAGAGCGGTATCGTCATTTTGCTGCAAGCGGCACATCACGTCCGCGGTAAAGGAAGCGCCGGTCATATCCCGCATCCGTTCAAACATATCTTCTCCCGCCCAGTTCCATTCATCAAGGATCGATTCCGTTTGCGTAAAGCCCGCCGCGTCCAGCTTTTCGCGGCAGTAATGCGCGTGCGCCTGTACGGCAGAGGGATCGGAAGAATAGATATGCCACGAAAAGAAATCCAGCGGCGCTGCGGTTTCGGGCGCTTTTATATGGGCGAGAAAATCATCGATCCACGTGAGAAACAGGCGGTAAAAATCGTTGGCGTTCTCATCGAAGGCGGCGTACACCCCGCAGGATGCGTACCCGCCCACTTTGATATCGGGGAATTCGCGCTTCAGCAGATTTGCGGTTTCGCGGTAAAGGGCGAAGAATTCCGCCTGCGTACCCTGCCACATGGGCGGGTTTTCCGGCTCGTTCCAGATCTCCCAATACCGTATGCCGTAGTGAAAGCCGTTCGCCCAGCCTTCGTTATAGTGCCGCACGATATTTGCGCAGATGCGCGCCCATTTTGCGTTATCCTGCGGCGGGCGGACGTGGGCCTTGAAATAGCCGTGATCGATGGTTTCCCCCAAACGGTAAAACGCTTCGGCGCCGCATTCGTGGATGCGCCGCAGGTACTCGTCGGTAAACGTAAAATCGTAAGACGCCGGATCGTTCTCATCCAAAGACCAGATCGGGAAAATATTTCGCACGTCCACAAATTTACCCCGGCCGAGGGTGCCCTCAATATCGTGCAGGCGGCAGTAGGGGATATGGGCGTCGCTGAAAAGCTGCGAGGCGTCGTGGCGGAAATTGTGCGTAACGGGACCGCCGTTCACACCGTTCAGCGGGCGGATCGGCCGCCCGGATGCTTCTTTGAAAACAGTGATGAAATCCATATGCATGCCTCCGTATTCGGCTGTTGATTTCATTTTCATTTTAACAGACGGACAAGGGAGGGTCAAGGAAATTTGAAAAAAATAAAAAAACAGGCCTTTTCAGCCTGTTTCTTTGAAGCGGGTATTCCCGGGATCTGCAGGGTCAATCCGCAAACAGCGGGGTGGAGAGGTAGCGGTCGCCGGTATCGGGCAGTAGGGCCACGATGGTTTTGCCCTCGTTTTCGGGGCGCTGCGCCAGTTCAATGGCGGCGTGCAGGGCGGCGCCGGAGGAGATACCCACCAGAACGCCCTCTTTTTTGCCGATCAGCTTGCCCGCGGCAAAGGCGTTATCGTTGCTCACCGGAATCACTTCGTCGTAAATCCCGGTGTTCAGCACGTCCGGCACGAAGCCCGCGCCGATGCCCTGGATCTTATGCGCGCCGGCTCTGCCCTCGGAGAGCACGGGGGAATCCGCAGGCTCTACCGCAACCACTTTTATTGCCGGGTTTTGTTCTTTCAGGTATTCGCCCACGCCGGTAACCGTGCCGCCGGTGCCGACGCCCGCCACGAAGATATCCACAGCGCCGTCCGTATCCGCATAGATCTCGGGGCCGGTGGTGGCTTTATGGATCGCAGGGTTTGCCGGGTTTACAAACTGGCCGGGAATAAAGGAATTCTCTATTTCCGCCGCCAGCTCTTCCGCTTTTGCGATGGCGCCCTTCATGCCCTTTGCGCCCTCGGTGAGAACAAGCTCCGCGCCGTAGGCCTTCATCAGCTGGCGGCGCTCCACGCTCATGGTTTCGGGCATCACGATGGTGATGCGGTAGCCCTTTGCCGCTGCTACGGAGGCAAGGCCGATGCCGGTGTTGCCGCTGGTAGGTTCTATGATCACCGCGCCGGGTTTGAGAACGCCCTTTGCCTCGGCGTCGTCGATCATGGCTTTGGCGATACGGTCTTTTACGGAACCTGCGGGGTTAAAATACTCAAGCTTTGCAAGGATCTTTGCCTTCAGGCCCAAGGCGGCCTCGATGTGAGTGAGCTCCAAAAGGGGCGTTTTGCCGATCAGCTGGTCGGCGGACGTATAGATAACTGCCATAATGAGATCTCCTTTGAACAATGATAATAATGTATCAACCTACCAAAATGGTGGTTAAGTTGGTTATATAATAGCACCCGTGTTATGATTTGTCAAGTATAAAATGAAAAAAACCGGAAAAAATCCGGTTCTTTCGGTCTTATTTTTCGGGCAGCAGGAGTTTGATCTTTTTGCCCATTGAAAATTCAAGTCTGCGTTCGTGCAGCGAGAGGTGGAAGGAGGCCTGATTTCCGTCGTTATCCAGATCGTATTTCGGGGGAAGGCCGGGGAATTCGATGATCATATGGTCGGTAGAGAAGCAGGTGCAGTACTTTTTGTAGTTGTTGAGGTCTATGGTATCCGTAAGGTAATGGGGCAGGATCTGCGCTACCATAATGGGGGAGAGCTTGCGGAGGAAGAAGACCTCAAATTTGCCGTCGTTATTGTCGGCGTTGGGGTAAAGGGTGATGCCGCCCATGCCCTTTGAGGTGGTGATCAGCGCAAGGCAGGTGGTGATCTCTTCCGTTTTGCCGTTGGCCGTATAGCGCAGGCGGATCCATTCCGGCTTGCGCATCAGAATGGGCAGCGCGGAAACGAAATACGCCAGATGGCCCAGCTTCTTCTTCAGCCGGACGTCCGCCAAGTAGGGGATGGGGGCAACGTAGCCGAAGGAGGATACGTAGCAAACCGGCTCGCCGTTTACGATGATGGAATCCCGCTGCGTTTCTATGCCCTCGGCGGCAAGCTTATCTATGGATTTGATGGGGTCGTGCCGGTCCAGCCCGTAGTTATTTGCCATATCGTTGGTGGTGCCGGCGGAAATATGCCCGTAAACGCAGTGCTGGTCTATCATATGGAACGCCCGCACGGCTTCGTTGACGGTGCCGTCGCCGCCCAAGGTAAAGAGATAATCCGATACCGGGTCCAGCTGCCTGATCAGCTCGATCACATGGCCCGCGTATTCGCTTTTGGCGATCTTATACAGGGTGAGGCCCCGTTCGATCATTTTATAAATCAAGTGGTCAAGCGCCGCCTGCGAAAACCCCGTGGCAATGGGGTTATATATCACACTGAAGTTCATAGGTTCCTCCGATTTATAATAATACATTATACATATTATCAAATAATTGAATTTGATTGCCGGGGTTGTCATAATTGACCTTGCAGATGTCATTTTTGGATGTTTTTACGGTTGAAAAAAGCGGCGTTTTGTGATATGCTTTTGCGGAGGTGAACAGAATGAAAAAAACAATTCAAAGAAAATACGCAAAACTCATCGCCCGCACGGGCGCAAACATTCAGAAGGGGCAAACGGTCCGCCTTTTCGTAAACGTGGATCAGTATGAATTCGCCACCATTCTTGTGGACGAATGCTACAAGGCGGGCGCATCCCGGGTGGATATCGACTGGAACTGGCAGCCCATTACAAAGCTGGATTACCGTCACCGCACGCTGAGATCCCTTTCCACCGTACAAAAGTGGGAGGAGGAACGGCTGAAGCTGATGACGGAGGAATATCCCTGCCGTATCTTTATCATCAGCGACGACCCTGACGGCCTGAAGGGCGTGAATCAGGATAAAATGCAGAAAGCCCGCATCGCGAAATATCCCATCATAAAGCCCTACCGCGACGCCATCGACAACAAGCACCAATGGACCATTGCGGCGGTTCCCTCTTACGAATGGGCGAAGAAGGTATTCCCCGAGCTTTCAAAATCGCAGGCTTACAACAAGCTTTGGGACGCCATTCTTGCCACCGTGCGCGTAACGGAGGATAACGACCCCGCCGAGGCGTGGCGCGTGCATAACGAGAACTTCAAGAACCGCTCCGCGTGGCTCAACGCCCATAAGTTTGAACGGCTGGAGTATAAGAGCGCAAACGGCACCGATTTTAAGGTGTGGCTGATGCCCGAAAGCCGCTGGTGCGGCGGCGGGGAATATACCCTTAGCGGCGTTTACTATAACCCGAACATGCCCACTGAAGAGATCTTTACAACCCCCTGCAGGGGCAAAGCCGAGGGCACGCTGGTTTCCACCAAGCCCCTTTCTTACGAAGGGCAGCTGATCGAGAATTTCTCCATCACCTTTGAAAACGGCAAGGCCGTTTCTTGGAAAGCGGAAAAAGGGGAGAGCCTGCTTACAAAGATGATCACCATGGACGAGGGCGCCGCCATGCTGGGCGAGGTTGCCCTGATCCCCTGCAACAGCCCCATCAACAATTCCGGTATTCTGTATTACGAAACGCTGTTTGACGAGAACGCCAGCTGCCACGTAGCGCTGGGCGAGGGGTTCAACGAGTGTGTGGACGGATTTGAAAACCGCACCAACGAAGAATGCGAAGCCCTTGGCGTAAACGACAGCATGATCCACGTTGATTTTATGATCGGCGCGCCGGATCTCTGCATCACTGGCTATAAGGACGGTGTAGCCACCCCGATTTTTGTAAACGGGGAATGGGCGAGCGAAGTGTAATAAATAAAAAAAACTGCCGTGCAGCGAAAGCTGCACGGCAGAAACCGTTTAACGGGGTTTATTTGTTTTTGTAAGCGTCGATGCTTTCAAGCTTAACGGCCACACGAAGGATCACGCGGGCGTCGCTGGCGGTTACTTTGCCGTCCTTATCAACGTCGCAGGCGAGGAATTCGGGGGTACCTTCGGCATAGGTTTCAAGGTTAACGGCGCGGCGGAGGGCAAGTCTTGCGTCACCGGCGGTGATGCCGTCTTTGCCGTCTACGTCGCCGAGCTCATAATCTGCAACGGGAGGCTGAGGAGGATTGCCGCCCTTGAGCTCGCTTACGCTCTTGCCGCAAACGGTGCAGCGAGGATCTGCGGCCTTGGGATCGTCCCAGGTATGAGAGGCGGTCGTTTCAGGCTTCTTATCAACGTAGCCGCAGATGGTGCAGGTGCGCTGCTGCTGGGTTTTCTGGGTGCAGGTTGCAAGGGTGGGGGTAAGGCCCGTAGCGGTTACGATGGTCTCGTACTCGCCGTATGCATGTGTAGCGGCACCTTTGGTGATGGTGGTGGGAACGTACTTGAAATACGCGCCGCAAACGGTGCAGTATTCATATTCCTTCTTGATCTGCTGCGTGCAGGGGTTCTTGGGATCGTCTTCCGTGGTGGTCTTGGTGGCGTGTGTGCCGCAGTCGTGCTCAAACAGAGCGGTGAGGATGCGGTTTACAACGTCGATCACGGAAGAATTGAACTGCTTGGCAAGGATGTTGTCGGCAGCGCTGTTCTTCTCAAAGATGCCTACAATTGCGGCAAGATCAAAGTTGTAAAGGTTCTTTACAAGGCCGTCCTTCAGCAGGGTTTCAACGTCCAGCTTGAAGGTGGCGTCGTTCACGCCGTTCAGGAAGGAGAAGTTGATCAGCTCGTTGAGCAGAACGTTCAGCTTGTAGAAGGGGCCGTAGCTGTCAGCCGCGCGCAGATTGTGTACTCTGGCAACTGCGGGCAGACCGGATACGAAATCGAGGGCCCAGTTTTCAATGCCGATGAAGGCTTTCTGCCAGCTGGATTCATCCAGATTCGCGGTGAAGTGGATGGTTTCCGCATTGTGCTTGATGGCGCCGATGGCGATGCCTGCGCCGATTTCAAGGGCGAGGTCGGTAGCTGCGTCTTCGCTGAGATCCGCAAGGGTATCGGCGGTAACGGGCTTAAAGGTGTAATCAAGGGTGAGCCAATCGGTGTTGGTGGCGGTGTAATATACAGCCAGAACAGCCAGATCCTGAAGGGTATCGGCAGCTTCCACTGCAGCGGAATCGAACTTATCGTTGCCGCCGAACCAGGTGCCGAAGAAGGGCTTCAGAATGTAGATCGCCATCTCGGGCAGGGTAAGGGTGGAGGCGTCTTTCGCCTTCATATCTTCGGGGAAGGTGTAGCCGATCTGATCTTCGATCTTATAGAGAATGGGAAGAACATACTGGCAGAACTTGGTCAGGTTGGCGTTCAGCTTGTCGTTGCCGCCCTTTTCAAGACCGATTTTGTTGTAGGTGGCGGGGGCAAGGATGAGCTCAGCGATGCGAACAAGGATGTTGTTCAGCTGGCCGAGGAAGCCCGCTTCGCCTGCGCCGTTGAAGATGGAAGCAAAGGTGTTCTCATCAAAAGTGGGCATGGTGGCAACAAATTCGCCTCTGGCTTCTGCGGGAACCTTGTCGATCAGGCCCTGCAGGTTATCGTTGAGCCAATCAACGGCAAAGTTCTTGTAAAGCACGGGAGCGTACTGGGTAAGGATGCCGTAGAAGCTCTTGCCGAGAAGTTCGTCTGCTTCAGCCTTAGTTACGCTGTCGGCCTTGTTGATCAGCTTGATCAGCGCAGCGGCAAGAAGCTGGTCCGCGTTGAAGTCTTTATAAGCGGAATTTGCCCAATCGCCGCCCATTTTGCCGTCTGCGAATTCGCCTGCAGCAGCGTCTTTATCGATCAGCTTGTAGAGGAAGCTCTTGATGAGCTGAGGAAGCTGGCCGATGAAGCCGATCTTATCCTTCACAAGATTGGTAAGGGCGGAAATACCGAGATTGAGGTTGCCCTGAAGCAGCTTCTGTACGATACCTATGTTGTCTTTCAGGAACTGAACGACTGCTTTTACGGCGTTATATTCATTGCCTGCAACCCTGCTGACGGCAGAAATCGCGGAAACGTCCAGAGAACTTGCATCACCAAGAGCGGCAAGTGCAATTTTGCCGGCAGGGGAGTCAAGCTGTCTGAGCGTGTCGAATACGTCCTGAACGGAGCCGACTTTAACGGTGATGCCGAGGTTGTTGATCGTATCAAGGATGCTGTTTCCTTCCAGATTGGCCTGTAAATCGGGCAGAATCTTGTTATCAAGCCACTGAACAAGAACCTTGGAACCTTCGGCGCCGGAGAGTTGTGTTACCTCTTTTGAGCCGATGTATCCGTTAATGTCTTCGTTGTTCATGGCAAGGAATACGATTCTGAGGACAGGTGTAATCAGAATGTCTTTCTGATTATTGATGTTGGTTACCAGATAATTCAGAAGATCGTTTATGCTGTCCATCTGGATCAGCTTTTCAACGGTGTTGTATTTGCTGTTGATCGCGGCTGCGGAGGCGGCGATGGAAAGCGTAGAAAACACCATTACGATCGCAAGAATCAAACTGATAAACTTGGTGGATTTTTTCATACTTGTTTTTCCTTTCTGAATAAAATATGAATTTTCCGCGGATGCGGACAATTACAATTGTTATTTTAACATGTTTTTTGAACAATGTAAACAAGCAGATGCATGTATTTTTTGACAATTTTTATGAAAAAAATTTAGTACATTTGATTTGTGAAAATATGGATTTTTTAAGGTTTTTTTATGGAATCGTTGAATTGATTTGCTTGTGTTGTGCAAATTACACAATCGTGTGTGTAAAGATAAGTAGCATTACATAAATATACGAAATGAAATTTATAAAATATAAACAAAAATGCCGAAAAGATCAATAAATACAACAAAAAATATTCTGTATAACGAACGAGAAATTTACATGTGAAGAAAATGCCTTGCCATAAAACAGCGCGCAATAATTTCAAATTGTAAATATTAGGCTCGAACATTTATGCAAAATTGCACAAAAGCGTGGGCAAAACATAGATTTTTGAGTTTATGTCGAAAAAAACTTGATTTTGGAGGCGGTTTCGGGTATACTCTTGCCGTAAAAAGAAGCCGGATGGAATTATAGCAGGGGTGAGATCGTATGAAACTGCTTGAAGATAAAATACTTGCCTGCGGCAAGGTTCTGCCGGGAGAAGTGCTGAAGGTAGACAGCTTCCTGAACCACCAGATCGATCCGGTTCTGATTATGGAGCTGGGCAAAGCGTTTTATGAACACTTTTCATTATATAGTATCAGCAAGATCCTTACCGTGGAATCCAGCGGTATCGCGCTGGCGCTGGCCGCGGCCCAGTATTTCCGTGTGCCGGTGGTGTTCGGCAAAAAGGGAAAACATAAAAACGTAGGCGATAACGTTTATACCTGCGAATGCTTCTCTTATACAAAAGGGCAGACGTATGAGGTTGCGGTTTCCAAAGATTATCTCACTGCGGACGATACCGTGCTGATCATAGACGATTTTCTTGCCAACGGCGCGGCCGCGGAATGCCTGCTGAATATCATCGATCAGGCCGGCGCAAAGCTTGCCGGTATCGGTATCGCAATCGAAAAAGGCTTCCAGCCCGGCGGCGAAAGGCTCCGCGCCAGAGGCATCGACGTACAGTCTTTAGCAATCATCGAATCCATGACGGACGACTCCGTCACCTTCCGATCCGCTGATTGATAAGGAAATAGAAAAAATACATTTTTGGAGGAAACAAAAATGAAAAAAGCTCTCAAAGTAATTGCGCTCGTTCTTGCGCTTGCTATGGTGTTTGCGTTTGCTGCCTGCGGCAACAAAAACGATACCAAGCCCACCGACGCGGCGAATCCCACCGGCGCAGCGAATCCCGCTGATACCACCGGAACAAAATCCGGCGAAGCGATCGGCCTTGAGAACATTAAGTTCGGTCTGATCTGCCTTCACGATGAAAACTCCACTTACGATAATAACTTCATCATGGCCGCCAAAGAGGCGCAGGCTGCCCTCGGTCTTCGCGACGATCAGGTGATCATCAAGACCAACGTTGACGAATCCAACGCCTGCTACGAAGCTGCCAGCGACCTTGTTGAAAACGGCTGCAACGTTATTATGGCTGATTCCTTCGGTCACGAGTCTTACATGAAGCAGGCTGCGCAGGAGCATCCCGACGTTCAGTTCTGCCATGCTACCGGCACCAGCTCCAAAACTGCCGGCATCGCCAACTTCCACAACGCTTTCGCTACCATTTATGAAGGCAGATTCCTTGCCGGCGTGGTTGCCGGTTTAAAGCTGAACGCCATGATCGAAGCCGGCGATATCACCGCCGAGCAGGCCAAGATCGGTTACGTAGGCGCTTTCCCCTATGCGGAAGTGAAATCCGGTTACACCTCCTTCTTCCTCGGCGCCCGCTATGTATGCCCCAGCGCTACCATGAAGGTTGTTTACACCAACAGCTGGTTTGACATCGATCTTGAAAAGACCGCTGCCGAAAACCTGATCAACGACGGCTGCGTGCTTGTTTCTCAGCATGCCGACTCCGAAGGCGCTCCCAAGGCTTGCGAAGCCGCAGGCGTTCCGAACGTTGCTTACAATATCGATACCTCTTCCATCGCTCCCAAGACCGCTCTTGTATCTTCCAGAATCAACTGGGCTCCTTACTATGAGATGATCATCAATGCCGTTGCCAACGGCGAGACCTTCGCTACCGACTGGATCGGCACCATCGCCACCGGTTCCGTAGAGCTTCTTCCCCTTTCCGCCAACGTTACGGCTGACGCCGCCGCAAAGGTTGAGGAAGTTAAGGCCAAGCTTGCCGACGGTTCTCTGAAAGTGTTCGATTGCTCCACCTTCACCGTAAAGGGTGAGAATCTTACCGAGTACCTTGCCGACGTTGAGGATATGGGCGACTTCGCTCCCGACACCAACGTTATCGTTAAGGATGAAGCTACCGGCATCACCTACTTTGCAGAGTCTGACGAGCAGTTCCGTTCCGCTCCTTACTTTGATCTCATCATCGACGGTATCACTGCGGACTGATCATAATCCAAACCCAATCAACCAAGGGCGAAGCGATTCAACGCTCCGCCCGCGGTTTTTTTCAGAAACGCAAATACTATAAGTGGAGGTAAACAGGCTTGAGCACTCCTGTGATCGCATTAAAGAACATTACGAAGACCTTCGGTCAGATCGTAGCCAATAAAAATATCAACCTTTCTGTTGAGGCGGGCGAGATCGTTGCGCTGCTGGGCGAAAACGGCAGCGGCAAAACCACGCTTATGAATATGATCTCAGGCATTTATTTCCCCGATGAAGGGCAGATTTTCATCAATGGGGAAGAGGTCGTTATCAAATCCCCCAAAGACGCCTTTAAATACGGCATCGGTATGATCCATCAGCATTTCAAGCTTGTTGAGCTCTTCTCCGCGGCGGAAAACGTCGCTCTCGGACTGAAAGAAAAGGGGAAATACGATATTAAAGAGGTTTCCGCCCGCGTACGTGAGATCACGGAAAAATACGGCTTTGATATCGATCCCGATAAAAAGATCTACGAAATGTCCGTTTCGGAAAAGCAGACGGTGGAGATCATCAAGGTGCTCTATCGCGGCGCTAATATTCTGATCCTGGACGAGCCCACCGCCGTGCTTACCCCGCAGGAGACGCAGAAGCTGTTTGCCGTGCTCCGGAAAATGAAAGAGGACGGTAAATCCATTATCATTATCACCCATAAGCTGCACGAGGTGCTTTCCATTTCAGATAACGTGGTGGTGCTGCGTAAGGGCGAATACATCGGTACGGTAAAAACAGCCGATACAAACGAATCGCAGCTTACCGAAATGATGGTTGGTAAGAAGATCGATCTGAACATTGAACGCAGCGAACCGGAAAACAGCATCGACCGTTTGGTCGTAAAAGGCGTAGACGTGATCAACCGTGACGGCGTAAAGGTGCTGGACGATATCAGCTTTACCGCAAGATCCGGCGAGATCCTCGGCATTGCGGGCATCGCCGGAAGTGGTCAGAAAGAGCTGCTTGAAGCCATCGCCGGTCTTCAGAAGCTGGACGGCGGCGAGATCATGTATATGAACCCCGCAACCGGCACGGCGGAGGATCTGCGCAATAAAACGCCGATGCAGATCCGCGATCTGGGCGTGCGTCTTTCCTTTGTTCCGGAGGACCGTCTCGGCATGGGGCTTGTGGGCAACATGGATATCATCGACAACATGATGCTCCGTTCTTACAAAAAAGGCAAATCCGTGTTTGTGGAAAGAAAGGGCCCCCGGGCGCTGGCGGATAAGGTGATAGAGGATCTTGAAGTTGTAACGCCCGGCCCAACGACTCCGGTAAGAAGGCTCTCCGGCGGCAACGTGCAGAAGGTGCTTGTCGGCCGCGAGATCGCCGCGGCGCCTACGGTTCTGATGGCCGCTTACCCCGTAAGAGGGTTGGATATCAACTCCTCTTACGCAATTTACAATCTTTTGAACGAACAGAAAAAAAACGGCGTGGCCGTGATCTTTGTGGGCGAAGATCTTGACGTGCTGATCGAGCTGTGCGACAGGATCCTTGTGCTTTGCGCCGGCAGGATTACCGGCCTGATCGACGGCAGAACCGCCGATAAGAGTGAGATCGGCCTGCTGATGACGAAGCATACGGGAGGAAATGAATAATGGCAAAACAAAATAAAATTCACGAACCTCCGTTCCATATCGTAAAACGGCCGGCTATCGTATGGTGGAAGGCGCTTCTGATCCGCACCGTCGCCATCATCGCGGCGCTGGGCGTTTCTTCCGTTGTGCTTTACGCCCTTACCAAGAAATCTCCGCTGGAAGCAATGCGGCTCGTTTACGAAGCCAGCTTCGGCGCTTATAAAAAAGATCTGGGCACGGGCTTCTTTACGCAGATGTTTACCGGACGCAAATTCTGGGCAATGCTGCAGGAGCTGTGCATGCTGCTGGTGATCGCCCTTGCGGTGACCCCGGCGTTTAAAATGAAATACTGGAACCTCGGCGCGCAGGGGCAGGTGCTGTTCGGCGGGCTGTGTTCCGTTGCCGTAATGTTTTACCTGAACAGCGGCTATTGGGCCACGCACAAATGGCTGGTTACGGTGCTGATGCTGATCGCGGCCGTGCTGGGCGGCGTACTCTGGGCGGTGATACCGGCGCTGTTCAAAGCCCGGTGGAATACCAACGAATCGCTGTTTACGCTGATGATGAACTATATCGCCATTCAGCTGGTATCGTGCATGATCAACGTTTGGGTGCCGAGCGGCTCTCAGGTGATGGGCGTGGTAAACCAGAACTCGAAGATCGGCTGGATGCCCGCAATGGCATTCCCCGATGCATGGAATATGTCCCCCTCCGCAAAGAATTATTTCTTTAATATTGTGATCGTATTGCTGCTCACGGGCGTGATGTTCGTATATCTGCGGTATTCCAAGCACGGCTATGAACTGAGCGTGGTGGGCGAGAGCGTGAACACGGCGAACTATATCGGCATCAACGTTAAAAAGGTGATCATCCGCACGCTGGTATTCTCGGGCCTGCTTTGCGGTATTTCCGGTTTTCTGTTGGTATCCGGTACGGATCACAGCATCACTACCGGGCTTGACAGAGGTTACGGGTTTACCGCCATTATCGTGGCGTGGCTTGCAAAGTTCAATCCGCTGATGATGGTGCTTACCTCCTTCCTGATCGTATTCCTCGGCAAAGGTGCCAGCGATATCGCCATGAACATGGGCTTTAACGAAAGCGTGGGCGATATCATCACGGGTATCATCATATTCTTTATCATCGGCTGCGAATTCTTTATCAATTACAGAATCGTAAAGACGCACAGGGAGGGTTGAGAAAATGCCGGTATTCATTACAAAAATCATAGCATTTCTTGTGGCCGCCGTTGTGCAGGGGGTTCCGCTGATTTACGGCTCTACGGGTGAGATCATCACCGAAAAGAGCGGCCATCTGAACCTCGGCATCCCCGGTATTATGTATATGGGCGGTATTTCGGGCATTATCGGCGGGTATCTGTACGAGCATTACAGCGCAAATCCCGTGGGTATTGTTGCCGTGCTGATCTCTCTTGCAGCGTCGCTGCTGGGTTCCGCCTTTATGGCGCTGATTTACAGCTTTCTTACCGTAACGCTGCGCGCAAATCAGAACGTCACCGGTTTGTCGCTTACCATTTTCGGCGTAGGCGTGGGCAATTTCTTCGGCGGCTCGCTGCTGAAGTTCTTCGGTGAAACGGGCTCCATTTACCTTGCCACAACAAGCGCCGCTTACAGAACCACGATCCCGGGCCTCTCAAAGATCCCCGTGATCGGGCAGCTGTTCTTTTCTTACGGATTTCTGGCATATCTTGCCATCGTCATCGCTCTGCTTGCGTCCTGGTTCCTGAACAAAACAAGAAAGGGCCTTTCGCTGCGGGCGGTGGGCGAATCTCCCGCAACCGCGGACGCCGCCGGTATCAACGTTACCGCATATAAGTATCTGGCTACGCTGGTCGGAGGAATGATCGCGGGCTTGGGCGGCCTGTATTTCGTAATGGACGCCACCGGCGGCGGCTGGACCAACGGAGGCTTCGGCGACAAGGGCTGGCTTGCCATCGCCATTGTAATATTCGCATTGTGGAAACCGAAGAATTCCATTCTCTGTTCTTTGATTTTCGGCGGATTGTATATTCTGTGCGTGTATATCCCCGGGCTTTCCGCGCCGATGAAGGAGATCATCAAAATGATGCCTTACGTCGTAACCGTTGCGGTGCTCATCTTCATCAGTATCCGCAACAAGCGTGAAAACATGCCCCCCGCAAGCCTCGGCACGTCCTATTTCAGAGAAGACAGATAATAATTGGAAAGCGTCGGTATCCCGGCGCTTTTTTCGTGCCGCGGAAAAAACGGTTTGTTCCGGTTTTGAGAAGTACGGCGGTTAAATTGCAGTTTATCGCGCCGCAGGCGCGACA
>CAMOVW010000049.1 GCA_946627725.1 uncultured Clostridia bacterium | reverse complement strand
TATTGGCGCGGCGGAGGTCAATATCAGTATCCCCGATACCGTTCTGATCAGCGTAACGTATACCGAGGCTTCGCTGTGCGTGCGCAGCCCCAACGGCTACGCGCTGCTGGATAATTCGGGCAAGGTATTGCAAACCAACGTTTCCGTTCCGCCGGATCGCACGGCGGAGCTGATCGGCGTCAGCCTTACGGGCGCGGTGCCGGGTGAATATGCCGAATTTGAAGATCCCGATATGTTCAAACACGTTACCGGTCTCGCTTCCGCTTTGAAAGAAAACGAGATCGAAGGCGTAACCTCGCTGAACTTTACAGATCTTGCCAATATCGTGGTGGAGCTCAATTACAATACGGACGTAAAGCTGGGCCCGATCGCGAAAGCGGCCGGCAAGCTTGCTTTCGGCAAAGAGGTGATCCGCCGCACGTTGGAGCAGGCGAAATCTTCCGGCAGCAAGCTTGTGATCGATCTTACCGTGGAGGACAGCGCTTTTGTACGCTCGCAGGATAAGATCGACGAGGCAAGCGAATCCAGATACAACGCCGAAAACGGCATCGAAACCACCGCCGTTCCGCCGGATGATGCCACGGATGCGCAGCCCGGGGACGAAGATACGGACGAAGCGACCGGGGAAGAAGAGGATACTGCCGCCGGTGAATACGGAGAAGAAGAACAGAACGACGCCGGGGAAACTGCAGAAGGCGACGATAACGCAGACGATCCCCTTGACGATAACGGCGACGACGCCGCCGCGGATACGCCCGCAGCCGTAGGATGATTTTCGAAAAAATACCGAATATAGTATAAAAATTTATTTAAAATAAAACGAATAGGCTTGAAATTTACGTTTTTATGTGATACTATAGTTTAGAAATTCGAAAATCTTGATTAAATCTGAATCGGAGGACCAAAGATATGGCGTTTGAATTATCAACGGAATATGATCTTGTTACCCAAATCAAAGTGATCGGCGTGGGCGGCGGCGGCGGTAACGCCGTAAACCGCATGGTCGAATCCGGGGTGCAGGGCGTTGAGTTTATTGCTGTAAATACCGATAAGCAGGTGCTTATCAATTCCAAAGCTTCCACCAAGATCCAGATCGGCGAAAAAGCCACCTGCGGTCAGGGCGCCGGCAGTAAGCCCGAAGTGGGCAAACGCGCCGCCGAAGAGAGCATGGAAGCTCTGAACGAGGCGCTTGCCGGTACGGATATGGTATTTATTACCGCCGGTATGGGCGGCGGCACCGGCACGGGCGCGGCTCCCATCCTTGCGCAGCTCGCCAAAGATAAGGGCATCCTCACCGTAGGCATCGTTACCAAGCCCTTCGATTTTGAGGGTCGCCGCAGAATGCAGCAGGCGGAAGCCGGCATCGCCGAACTTGCCCAGCATGTAGACAGCCTCATCGTGATCCCCAACGAGCGCCTCAAGCTCGTATCCGATCAGAAGATCACGCTGGTAAACGCCTTCTCCGTAGCGGACGACGTGCTTCGTCAGGGCGTAAAGAGCATTGCCGAGCTGATCAAGATCCCCGGCATCATCAATCTGGACTTTGCGGACGTTACCTCCGTAATGAAAGACGCCGGCCACGCGCACATGGGCGTGGGCAGAGCGCAGGGCAAAGACAAGGCCGAGAACGCCGCAAACGCCGCCATTTCCAGCCCGCTGCTTGAAACCACCATCCAGGGCGCAAAGGGCGTTATCATCCTGATCAACGCATCCGACGATATCTCGCTTGACGACGTTGACACCGCAGCAACCATCGTAAAGAACGCCGCCGATATCGACGCCAACATCATCTTCGGTGTTTCCACCGATGCCGAGCTGGACGACGAGATGGTTGTTACCGTGATCGCTACCGGCTTCGGTACCGATTCCAACGTGGCGGCTCCCGCGGCTGTAAAGCCTGCCGCAACGGCAGCGCCCGCAGCGGAAGAGCCAATCATCAACATCCCCAAGGTTGAGGATACCAGCCTTGACGACGATGTGATCGATATCTTCAACATGTTCAAAAACAAATAAAAACATTTCAGCTGAAAACGGGGCAGGCTTTGCGTTTGCTCCCGTTTTGGCGTTTTAGATACGGAGATTTTTTATGGCAGACAACAACAAAAAAATGGTAGAAGCGATCACCTCTATGGAAGAGGATTTCGCGAAATGGTATACGGACGTTGTAAAGAAGGCTGAGCTGGTGGATTACTCCAGCGTTAAGGGCTGCATGGTGATCAAGCCTTACGGCTACGCCATCTGGGAGCTGATCCAGAAGCAGATGGACGAGCGCTTCAAGGCCCTTGGGCATGAAAACGTTTATATGCCCCTGTTTATTCCCGAAAGCCTTCTGCAAAAAGAGAAGGACCACGTAGAGGGCTTCGCCCCCGAGGTGGCATGGGTCACCCACGGCGGCAGCGAACCGCTGCCCGAGCGCCTCTGCGTGCGCCCCACCAGCGAAACGCTGTTCTGCGAGCACTACGCCGCCACCGTGCATTCTTACCGCGATCTGCCAAAGCTCTATAACCAGTGGTGCAACGTGGTACGGTGGGAGAAAACCACCCGCCCGTTCCTGCGCACCCGCGAGTTCTTGTGGCAGGAGGGGCACACCGTGCACGCCACCGCCGAAGAGGCCGTTGCCGAAACCGAGCAGATGCTCAACGTCTACGCCGATTTCTGCGAAAACGTGCTGAATATGCCGGTGGTAAAGGGCCGCAAAACCGAAAGCGATAAGTTCGCCGGCGCCGTAGCCACCTACGCCATCGAGGCCATGATGCACGACGGCAAAGCCCTGCAGGCCGGTACGTCGCACTATTTCGGCGACGGATTTGCCCGCGCCTTCAACATGACCTTTACCGATAAAGAGAACAAGCTGCAGTATATGCACCAAACCAGCTGGGGCACCACCACCCGCCTGATCGGCGCCATCATCATGAGCCACGGCGATAACAACGGCCTTGTGCTACCGCCCAAAGTGGCGCCCACGCAGGTGATCGTGATCCCCATTGCCGCCCATAAGCCCGGCGTAAACGAAAAAGCGCAGGAGCTGGTGGAACGGCTCTCCAAACGCTTCCGCGTGAAGGCGGATTTCAGCGACAACTCCGCCGGCTGGAAATTTGCGGAATACGAGATGAAGGGCGTGCCGCTCCGTCTGGAGATCGGCCCCAAGGATATCGAAAAGAACCAGTGCGTGCTGGTGCGCCGCGATAACCGCGAAAAATACTTCGTATCTCTCGATAACCTTGAAGAAGAGATCGAAACCCTGCTGGATACCCTCGGCAAAGCCCTTTACGAAAAGGCCGCTGGCAATATCGCCAACCGCACCTACCGCTGCGCTTCCATTGAAGAGATCAAGCAGAACCTTGCCGAAAAGGGCGACGGCTTTGTGCTTGCCATGTGGTGCGGCGAAGAGGAATGCGAAGATAAGGTGAAAGAGCTTACCGGCGTAGGCTCCCGCTGCATCCCCTTCAAGCAGGAGCATCTCAGCGATACCTGCGTTTGCTGCGGCAAACCCGCGAAACACATGGTTGTTTGGGGCAACGCATATTAAAATTAACAATTATTAATTAAGAATTAATAATGATTCAGAGGCTGCTCTCAATCTGCATTTTCATCTTGTAACTAAAATTGGAGGAAGAATCAATGAAGATCTTACTTGTAGGCGCGGGTTCCATCGGCGGAACCACTTCCGTAATGCTCAAAGAGAGCGGCGCGGATATCGAGATCGCTGAGGCCAACAAAGAGCGTGCGGAGGCGATCCGCACCCAGGGGCTGAAGCTGACCGGCGCATTGGGCGACCACTGCCAGAAATTCACCGTGTATACCGGCACGGACGAGATCCCCGCCGGTACGAAATACGACGTGCTGATCATCGCCACCAAGTATTTCGCGCTGCAGCCCGTTGCAAAGGCATACAAAGATTTTGTAAAGGACGACGGCCTGTTCGTATCCATGCAGAACGGTATCTGCACCAACCGCCTCTGCGAGGTTGTGGGCAAAGAAAAGACCGTAGGCTGCATGATCGGCTTTGGCGCCACGCTGCAGAAGGATGGCACCGTGAACGTCACCAGCAAGGGCGAGCTGAAGATCGGCCGCCTGAACGGCGTTGTGGACGATAAAATCAAAGAGCTTGCCAAAATCTACTGCGCGCTGCTGCCCACCGTTGCGGTGCCCAATATCGAGGCCTGCCTTTACTCTAAGCTGATCGTGAACAGCTGCATCAACTCCATCGCCGCCCTCACCGGCGAAACCGTGGGCGTAATGTTCACCAGCGAAAAAGCCAGATACATCTTCCTTGAGATCGCCCGCGAGGCCACCATCGCCGGTAAAAAAGGCGGCATCAAGATCCCGCCCTACGCCAAGGTGCTCAATTATAACCTGCTGCTCCTTTCCGAAGCGGCGTGGTTCAAAAAGATCTGCGCCGGGGTTGCCACCATTGTGGGCAAGCGCTTCGGCGACGTGCGCCCCTCCACCCTGCAGAGCCTCGACCGCGGCGAAAAGACCGAGATCGATATTTTCAACGGCTACATCATAGAGCAGGGCAAGAAGACCGGCGTTCCCACCCCCGTGAACCAGCAGATCTACGACGCCATCAAGGCCATAGAGAACGGCGAAATGAAGTCCTCTATGGAGAATCTCGATAAGATCAAGCTGTAAATCTTTTATTTTTATTTCCCCCCCCTGCAGTGTTTCGGTTGAGCGCCGCAGGGGGTTTTTTGTTTCGGAAAGGAAAATGCTTTGTGATAAAGAATCTCACCGTGTATACCGAGGCCGTGGATGATCCGGAAGTGCTGCGGCTGATCCGGGACGTGGAGCGGATGCGGACCGGGGAAGAATGGATCCAATATATGCTTGCGCTTGATACCGGCGGCATATGGCAGCCGCTGAACCGTACCGAATACCGGCGCGGCCCTTATTATCTGAAGGCGGCCGGCGTGCTGCAAACGCAGAGCTACGCGAATGCGCTCGATCACTTCCGGCGTTTTCATCTGAAGATCCTTCCGGAACTGGTTTTTTATTACAGACACGAACCGTTCAGAGAATTTCCGTATGTGATCCTGATCACAAAGATCCCCGGCGCGGGCGAGAGCGGGCCCATCCCGTATTTTCCCGAGCCGTCATTGGGAATTGAACCGCCCAAAGCGCCGCGGGAGGCCGCTGAAGCGCTGCTGGAAGATCTGAACGTGATGGCGGATACAGCGCAGTGCGCGATCACCTCCGTCAGTGAAAAAAGCGGCGTCTATTATCTGAGCGAAACGCAGCGTTTTCTGATCTCGGGCGATATGCGGCTGATGGGCTTCGCCGATGAGAGATCGAAAGTGATGTGGAAGCGCCAGGTGCTTGATATGCTCGGTTTTACGGATATTGAGATTCCCGGGTTTTCACCAACCGAATAGAAAACGTCCCCCGGCAAACCGAAGCGGCTGCCGGGGGATTTCCTTTGTAATCGTTTATTCCTGCCAGTAAAAATCGTCCCAGTTCCAAACGCCGATTTTCCCCACGCGCCAGAAGCCGGTTCTCTGCGCCTTTTTATCGGGATCATATTCCGTGTTCTTCAGCGACCATGAGCCGTACAGGTAATAGTAATTTTCGTCCTCGCCGATGATGGTGCCGTTGATCAGGATTACGTTTAATTGATCCAGATTCTCGTCTTTTGTATAAAGGATCCGGCCGGTCGTGTAGAAATCGTACAGCTTTAAGCTGTCATTGCTTCGGTACCAGATTGTTCCGCCGATGATGTTGTTCAGCGTGCCGTATTGATACGCTTTGTATTCGTCAAACTCTATTGTTTCGGCGATCTTTCCGTTCTCCAGTACGATAATGGTGTTTTCGTGCGGCGATTCCGCTTTATAATAGATCCGTTTGTCCTTTACCGCGTAAATACTGCTGTACTGGCTGTCGTAGTACAGGGGATACTCTGAAATCATTTCCATTTCCCCGTTTTTAATCGCGTATACGGGCCTGTATTCCTGCATGGAAGGTTGCGTCATATAGTAGATCGTGCCGTCCAGAACAATAATATCACCATCGTTGTATCTCAGCTTTGCTTCCACCGTATACGTATCCGTTGTGTAATTGTATTTGGTGAGTACGTAATAGGTATAATTCGGATGCTCGATATCCACCGTGGAGAACCGTTCAACAAGATAGCAAACGCCCGGCTGGTACGGATCGATCACCAGATCCCACAGGTTCTGCATGCCGGTGTATTCCGTATATCTCCCGGTGTTCAGATCGAGAACGCCGCTGCGCGACCAGAGCAGCGTTCCCGTTAACCGCAGGTAATCCTGCCTGGTGGATATATTGGGGTTTTGTATGGCAGATACCTTTCCGGAGGCGATATCATACTGGCAAAGCTTGTAGTTGTAGCCGCTTGCGCTGCCGTAAAAAATAACCTTTTCGTCAGATTCCGCATATCGCTGCATTTTGTAGTTTACCGGCTTATGGAAGGATGACAGATACGTATCGTTTTCGCCCAGCACCCAATCGGTATAGGCGATAAAAGATACCTTTCCGGTTGCGGGGTCAAACATCATCAGTTTATAACTCAGCAGATCTACGGATTCGTAAAAGAAGATCTTTCCCCCTGCCATAAACATCACGTGCTGCCCCACGGGTTTATCGTATGGCGCGATCATGGTCAGATCCTGCATGAGCTTCGTAGTGTCAGGTTTTGGCGATTCGCTTTGGGACGAGGCTTCGTAAGGTTCTCCAAACCGGCGTTGTTTTTCCAGCGCCACAGCTGTGCGCAGGGTCAGGCGCGCGTCGGATGCGGTGATCGTGCCGTCGTTATCCATATCGCCTAACGCGGTCTGCCGGTCGGTAAAAACTTCCAGCTGTACCGATCTGCGCAGTACCATACGGGCGTCGGACGCGGTAACAAAACCGTCGCTGTCGATATCTCCCATCAGCGGACTAAGCCCCAGCAGCCGTGCAGCGGCGGCAAGGCTTATGCATTGGCCGTTCTCTGCGTATACCATCCCGTACGGCTCGCCGTCTTTTGTGATCAGCGCGCCGTTTACATTTTCTGCGCCCTGCGGCGCGGTGCTCAGGCGGAGTGTTTCCACCGGTACGTTGCCGATGGTCGGATATATTTCTCCCGCCTCGGACGTCTCTTTTACCGGTACTGCCGCTGCGGCGTTTGTTGAAAGGGGCATTGTGTAATACAGCAAGAGTTCATCCCCCGTATTTGCCGTGACAATGGAATCCATCGGCAGCGCATCCTTTGCGGAAACACCGTCTGTAAACGAGAATACGGTAAAGAGCTCCTGATGATAGTATTTAACGAAAAGACCGTGTTCCCCCAAACTTCTGTTATAAAACCGATATCCGGTTTCGGAATAGATATTCGTATCAGAAGCCGCCTGTATCGTCTGCAGTCCCACAGTGAGCACGCACGTCTCTCCGTTTACGTTGATCAGAATGCCGTTGAAAGCAGCTTGATCCCCTACGGTAACCACACCCATTGCGTTCTCATAGGTGTGATCTTCCTCGTAGACGGGCGGGGTCTGTGTCCAACGGGCGTAAAGCGTCAAAGATCTATCGAGTACGGACGCGTCTGTGATCTGTTCGCCGTCGGCGGTGAACCAGCCCTCAAAGATATCCCTTCCCCGGGTGGGTACGGGCAGCGTGCCCACGGCGGGGTCTTCCCACTGGGCGTAAAGGGTAACGTCCGCGTCTTCGGCATAGGGGGCGCCCGGGGCGTAGGCTGTGCCGGAGCCGTCTTCTGCGGTGTTCCATCCGGTAAACACACGGGATATCATTTTTTCAGTGGAAGCAACGCTGCCGCCGTCGGCGTCAAATGTAATGCAGTAATAGCTCTTAAGAATCTCGGATGAGATCTGAATCGTCTCGCCCGCGGGCTTCACCTGCGGATCTGGCGCGCTGCCGCTGGGGTTGCGGTAGGTAACGATATGGCTCCCGGCGGGGGCTGTGGCGTTGAGGCGAAGCGTGTCGTCCACAGCAACGTCTGCGGTTCCCTTCAGCTTTCCTGTGACCCTGATCCAAAGGTCGCCGCCTGAAGAAGCCGCTTCATATGGCAGCAGCCCCAAAATGAACTGCGAGGGGTCAAAGCTGTCCCGCAGGGGCTCTGTTGCCGTCGCTTCATATTCCTCCCGCGTAAGCAGAGAATCATAGAAGTATCCGACGAACATACCGGATTGAGGATTAAAGCCTGACGTGTACTCGTTTTTGCTTTTTTTTGAGTCTTCCGCGTCCGGATTTTCCGCAAGATCCTTTTTCAGCGAAACGCCCTCGCTGCAAGTGAGCTGTAATTCAACGGTTTCGGTACCAAAGCAGTTGACCGCAATGATGGCAACGGCGGGCTCTTCGGTTTCGGGCAGGGTGACAAGGCGCAGCTCCACGTGGGGTTCGCTGCTCTCCTGCGCGGCGCTCCAACGGGCAAACAGAACGGCGTCCGCGTCGATCACCGTATCTTCGGTCACGATAACGCCGCCGGTTTCGGCGGTATACCAGCCCTCAAAGGTAAAGCCCTCTTTTTCGGGCACGGGCAGCGCGCCTACCGTGGGATTCTGCCATTGGGCGTAAAGGGTGACGTTCGTGTCTTTGGTATAGCTGCCGCCGGGGGCGTATGCGTCGCCCGTACCGTCGATTGTACTGTTCCATTCCGTAAACCGGGCGTTCAGCGCTTTTTCGGTCATATCCGCGCTGCCGCCGCAGGGGTCGAGCGTTACGGTAAAGGTCTTTGTGGGGATCGCGCTGCTCAGCCGCAGCGCAGCGCCCTCGGTTTTGGTCTGCGCTGCGGGCGCATTGTCCCCGCCGTTGGCGTGATAGGTCACTGTGTAAGAATCAAGTGTGATCTCCGTCCAATGGGCGTACAGGGTCGTATCGGCAGTTATTACCGTGCTTTCCGTTACCGGTTCGCCGCCGGTTTCGGCGGTATACCAGCCCGCAAAGGTATATCCATCTTTTTCGGGCACGGGCAGCGTACCGACAGCGGGATTTTGCCATTGGGCGTAAAGGGTGACGTCAGCGTCTTTGGTATAGCTGCCGCCGGGGGCGTAAGCGTCGCCCGTGCCGTCGATTTTACTGTTCCATTCCGTAAACCGGGCGCTCAGCGCTTTTTCGGTCATATCCGCGCTGCCGCCGCAGGGGTCGAGCGTTACGGTAAAGGTCTTTGTGGGGATCGCGCTGCTCAGCCGCAGCGCAGCGCCCTCGGTTTTGGTCTGCGCTGCGGGCGCGTCGATACCTCCGTTGGCGTGATAGGCCACCGTGTAAGTATTGAAAGTGTTCTTGACCCAGTTTGCATACAGCGTCAAATTGCTGTTGATAATTGTATTTTCGGTTACCTTTTCGTTTGCGTAGGTATACCATCCCTCAAAAGCATAACCTTCTTTTTCCGGAACGGGCAGCGTACCGACCGCGGGATTTTGCCATTGCGCGTAAAGGGTAACGTCCTCGTTTTTGGTATAGCTGCCGCCGGGGGCGTAGGAATCGCCCGTGCCGTCGATTTTACTGTTCCATTCTATAAACCGGGCGTTCAATAGTTTTGCCGCCGTATCCACGTCGCCGCCGCAGGGGTCAAACGAAACGGTAACGGTTTTATTTGGTTTCGCGCTGCTCAGTGTGAGAGCTTCATTTGTTTTTTTGTACTGCGCTTCCGGCGCTCCCGTGCCGCCGTTGGCGGAATAGCGCACCATGAAACTATCTTGATAGTGGATCACGGCATTTAAAAGCCTTCCGTTGTCGGGCCCGATGGAAATCTCTTCCCATTGTTCCGGTGTGCCGCGATAATAAACGTCTGTCAGGCCGGTATAATAAAAAGCGCTTTCCCTGATTTTGATCACGCTGGTTGGAATCGTAATGGTTGTTAAGCTGTAGCAAGCACCGAAAACGTAAGATTCCAGAATGGTTAGTTTTGAAGGAACCGTGATCTCCTTTAACCGATTGCAATGGTAAAAAGCCCACTCGCCAATGGATAGAAGGCTGTTCGGTAAAAGAATCCCTTCCAGAGAATCACAGTCGCTGAATGCGACGTTCCCGATGGTCGTTAATTCCTCCGGCAGGGTGATCCCTTCCAGAGAATCACAGTCGTAGAATGCGTGGTCCCCGATGGTCGTTAATCCTTCCGGCAGAAGGATGGCTGAAAGAGCCGTGCAGCCGGAAAACGCGTATGCCCCTATTTTTGTAACGCCATCCGGCAAAATCACGCTTGTTATCTTATTTGCGCCGTTAAACTGCGCAAAGCCGATCTCCGTAACGCCCGCGGGAACCGTAACTTCGGTAACCTCTGCGCCGTCGATATATAAGCTGTGCGCTATCGTAAGAGGATTTGCGTCTTCGTTGGCAAAAACGATTCCGCACCAGTCTGCAATGCTGCCGCATTCAACCTTCGCGATATTTGTGCAGCCTCGGAAAGCGTTCCCCCACCCCTTTTTCAGGCTTGAGGGAAACGAAACGCTTTTTAGGCTGAGGCAGCCGTCGAACGCATATGGCTTAATTTCAGTAATGCCTTCCGGGATCGCAAGATCGGTCACTCTTTTACCGTTCAGATATAATGCCCCCGCAGAAAGGAGCGGGTTCGCGTCATTACCGAACTCGATCATGCAAAAAGCGGTGAGGTCGGTTATGTTTACCCTTGAAAGCCCGGTGCAGTCATAAAAAGCACGCTCCTGAATGCTGGTTAAGCTTTGTGGCAGATTTAAAACAGTCAGTTTATTACAGTCTTCAAAAGCGGAAGCTTCTATGCTGGTCAGACTTTCCGGCAGATCGACGCTTACCAGCCCGGTACAGCCTTCAAAGGCGGAAGAACCGATGCTTGTCAGATTCTGGGGAAGCGTAATAACTGTTAATCCGGTGCAGTTTTCAAAAACGTTGCGTTCAATGCTTGTCAGGCTCTCTGGAAGGGTAACGTCTGTCAGAGAGCTGCAGCCTTCAAAGGCATATTCTCCAATACTCGTTAAGCTCTGCGGCAGGTTTATTACCGTCAGTTCTGTGCAGCCCCGAAATGCAGATGCACCAATACTCGTCAAGCTCTGCGGTAGTGTAATATCGGTCAGCCCGTTGCAGTCTTGAAAGGCATATTTCCCAATGCTCGTTAAGCTCTGCGGCAGGGTGACGCTTGTCAGCCTGGTGCAGCATAAAAAGGCGTAGTCGCCGATGCTTGTCAGGCTCTGCGGCAGGGTGACTTTGGTCAATGCGGTGCAGTTTCTGAATAAACACTTTTGGTCCCACCAAATACATTGAAACCCGGTAATGCCCTCATTGATCACTGCGGTAATGATATCTTGTCTGTTACAAAAAACATTTGCGTATATCTCCCCCGTGCCGGTCACGGTCAGTAGGCCGTCCGCGTCCAGCGTATAGGTCGCGTTATCGCCGCATTTGCCGCTTTCTACGATCTCCGCCGCGGTGGGGCGCAGCAACGCGATCCCGCCGTTTGGAACAGCGCCGGTACATAACAGCATTACCAGCGCCAATAAAACAGATAATCCTTTTTTTACAGTCATTGCGTTAAACCTCGTATTTCTGCTTTTGTTATTCCGCTTTCTGCCAGATCTTTACGTAATCCACGATAAACGCGGTGGTAAAATCCTTCTCCTTTGTGATCTCATCCGGGATCTCCAGCGAAACGATCACTTCCTCTTCCACCTGTGAAACGCCCTTGCTGAAAGCGGAGCGGGTGGTTTCCACGCCGTTGATGTAAAAGATGTATTCCTCCTCGGTCCATTCAAGGCCGTAGGTGTTGTATTCCTCATAGATGTTGTTGCCCTTGAAAAAGCCCAACACGCGGGAATCGATATGCTCCGGGTCGTCGTCGCCGCCGTTACAGTGGATGGTCTGGCTTACGGAATTGCGCACGGTCTTGTTTTTATCCGCGCCTGCCATCGCCTCAAAAATATCCAGCTCCGCGCCGCCCGGGCCGCCTTTGGAGATATCGTGGTCGTAGGGGTGTTTCGCCTGGATCCAGAACGCGCTCCAGAAATCGCCGCCGGGGTTGCACTTGCAGCGGATCTCAAAATAGCCGTTCTTATAAAGCCTGTTCAGGGCAATGGCGCCGGTATACCAGCCCGCGCCGTAGGCGCCGTTTTCAAGATAACCAGCTGTGATGATCAGGTTGCCGTCTTTCACCCGCACTGTTTCAGCGCTGTTGAAGCCGCCGCGCCGCGGGCCGACGCCCCGGTGACGCCAGGCTTCCGTATCCAGCGCGTTTCCGTCAAATTCGTCGCAGAAAACAAGCTCGTAGCCGGTGAGGTCAAGCGCCTGCCCTGCGGGGGTGAGGGGGTGGTCCGCCAATATGCAGCCGAACATCTCCCAAATGGCCACAAACACGGCAAACAGTTTTTTCAGCGAGAATCCGCCGTCGCACACGGCCTTCGCAATGCGGCCGATCCGGTAGATTGCGTCCTCCTGACGGAACGCGAGGTGCAAAAGTTCTGCGATCTGGTGCATGCGGAAACAACTCCTTTATTCTGATTTTTATGTTACGCAAAGGTTTCGGTCACAAGGCCGTTTTCTTCCACGCGGAAGCATTTCATCTCCCACGGGGCAAACAGGGTGCGGAAGCCGAAATCATAGGCTTCGCAGTACAGTTCAAAGGCGGTCTCTCTGCCGGCGGTTTCGTACAGCGTAAGGGTGACGGCGCCCTCCGTCTTCATTTCGCCCAGCGCGATGTTTTCCGCGTTCACGTACATTTCCGCTTCGCCCTGCAGCACGCCGTTGGCGGGGCGGGTGAGGGCGGCGTCGTCCGGCGCGCCCGCAATCACGGTAACGGGCAGATCGGCCATGCCGCAGTCAAACAGTGCGGCGGCTTCCCCGGGGGTGTAATCCTTTTCTTTATCTGTAAACAGTACAACCGCTTTCGTGCCGTCGATATCCTCCAGCAGCCGCAGGCCGGGCGCTTCGGCAGGGCAGGGGATGATGCAGCACAGGTACCCCGCCGCCCGCAGCTTTTGTACCGTGCGGGGCGCAATGGGGCCGGTGTAAAGAGCAATGTTGTTTGTGATGCGCTTCAGCATTTATCTGTCCTCCGTTTCGTCCGTTATGATGCCGGTATACCGGCCCAGCCAGTA
This sequence comes from uncultured Clostridia bacterium, assembly GCA_946627725.1. Classification (GTDB taxonomy): domain Bacteria; phylum Bacillota; class Clostridia; order Oscillospirales; family Acutalibacteraceae; genus RUG806. The sequence goes on along the minus strand of CAMOVW010000049.1, from coordinate 2,845 downwards.
GGCGTAGGTGTACACGTAGCAGCTCTCAAGGTGATATAAGCCGCCCTCGCCGTGTTCCGGCTCGTAGTTGAAGGGATTGCGGTCGTATTTTGTAATGTTGTGCTCGTCCGGCGGCAGCAGGCAGCCGGTTTCAAGCATACCGCCCCAGCGCACGCGGCGGGTGATATCCTTGCGCTCCCCTATGGAAGCCGTGGTGCAGATGCGGGTGGCGGGCTGGCGGCGGAACCAATCCTCCAGCATTTCGCCGTTCAGCGGTTCCTCCGGGCAGCTGAGCATAAAGGGGAAGTCGTATGCCGGGTCGTGCTCCCGGCGGAAGGTGCCGTTCCAGCCCTTGTAGCCCGCCTTGTACATGGCGCGCAGCGCGGGGTCCTTTTCCAGCGTAATCAGCATCCAGTAAGCCACGGTTGCAAGGCTGTGGTCGCCGTACATCAGCTCCTCCACTTGTTCCAGCCCCTGTAAACCCGCGCTCATAAAAAAGCGGGCGTCATGCAGGGTGGTAAGGCGGGCGTAGCCCTCGTCAAAGGCTAGGCGGCGGTAGGCCTCCGCCCAGCGGCCCTGCTCGCCGGTCACGTGCATGGTGATCTTAAGGTAGCTCAGCAGCTCCGCGGCGTTCAGGCAGGCGTCGCTCCAGCCCAGGGGCGTGGCAAAATACTCTTTGTTCCATTTCGCCCATGTGGTTGGGTCGCCGTCGCACTCGGTCAGGGTGTTGCCGTGGGTCAGAATGTGATCCAGTATCGCCCTTGCCCGGTCTTTGATAAGCGCATCCAGCTCAGGGTCTTCTTCGCCCAGTATTTCATGGGTGAAATAGAACAGCAGATACTGGTGGGTGATCTCGTCGCTGCTGGTATCGCCCTTGTAGGTGATATCGTTGATGGTGTAGCCCTCGTCCTCATAAAGGTGGCTCAGGCGCTTCGGTACCTCGGCCTTTGCGTCGATCACCTTACCGGCAATGCCCCGTTCTTTGGATTGTGTAAGGGGAATGCAGGTGGCTTTGCCGTCGGTGATGCGGTAAAACAGGCCGTCGTCCGGTACGGGCTCGTCCTTTGTGATATAGGTGCGGGCCACGAATCCGTCTCCCCGGCAGGAGATATAGCACAGCAGCAGGCAGGCCTCGGTTGCGCGCAGGGCGCTTTTTCTTGCGGCAAGGGTCTTTTCGTGGTTCGCCCCCAGCGTGCGTCTGTACACCGCGTATTTGCACAGTTCGCCCACGGCGAACATGGCGGTAAAGGTGCCGGAATTGTCGCTGTGGCCGTAAGGCACGGCGGAAGCGGGCGTGCGGGCCTCGGTGAGCTGCTTCTGGGTCACCATGCCGTGGCGGTCCACGTGGCTCAGGCTCTCTTTGGTCAATATTTCAGCCTTTTCCTCCGCCCCGATCTCGGTAAGGCAGATCCGGCTTACGCCGGTTTCGGTGCGTACCCAAACGGTCTCTTCCGCCGGGTCCGGCGCGTATATGTTCAACACGCGGTTGTCCTTTAGCTCCCGGTTGGCGGAAAAATACATCACCCGGTCAACGGCCCTTACGGCGTCCGGTTCATAGCGGGTGAGGCCGTTCGGCGCGCCAAGCCACAGGGCTTTGGCGGTTTTTGCGGCGCAGGTGTACTCCCGCCGCCGTGCGGGCAGCGGCGCATGGATATCGGTAAGGGAAGGCGTCTCCGCCGGCGCGCCGTTCAGCGCGGCGGGCACGGCCGGGTCCGAGGGGGCAAAAAATGTTACGCCGCGCACCAGCGAGGCGGTAAGCTTGATCTTTTGCATAGGCAGTAACCTCTTTATATATTGATATACTTTATTTTACCATAGCTTGTATACGGAAATCAACGCTTTAAAAAACAAAAAAGGCAGCGCCGGCTGCCGTTTTTTTGCGGGAATCTTCTTTATGCAATCGTTTCTGCCGAAAATTCCTCTTCACAGGAACAGGAAACGTAGTTCTCTTCCTCTGATGTTGTTGCCTGTTTCTTAGCGGCAAGCTTTTTCACGATCAGGCAGATACCTGCGATTGCAGCGGCAATAGCCACAATAATAGCAACAATCTTAAAAATCTTTTTCATTTTTGTATTACCGTCCTTTCAAAAATAGGCGGACAAACGGTTGAACACGGTCCGTTTATCCGTGTTTTTTGTGCCGAACGCCGGTGGGTCAAGCGGCGGTCTGCAATCACGCAAGTACTTACGCGTTCTCGGTTTTGTTCAGCTTCAGCTGCAGGGCGCTCTTTTTGTGCGCGGCGTTGTTTTTGTGGATCAGACCTTTGGCGGCGGCGCGGTCGATCTTGGCGGCGGCGGCTTTCACGGCGGCTTCCTTATCGGCGGCGTTTTCGTCGATCGCGGCGTTGGCCTTCTTGATGGAAGTTTTCAGCGCGGACTTGGCGCTCTTGTTGCGGGCGGCCTTGGTCTTGTTCACGAGCACGCGTTTCTTTGCGGACTTGATATTGGGCATCGGTATACACCTCCTTTTACGCTCATATACTGCTATATAATAACACCAAAATTCCGGAATTGCAACAGTTTTTTTGCAATTTTCTTTTTTTCGGAATATTTTTATCTCCGTGGAAAAAATAAAGAAAAAGGAACTGATTTTTTATGCGAACCATACGAACGGATCTTGCCATTGAACGGCGCGAAGCCCTCGGCGCCGACCCCCCTGATGGGGTGGAAATCGAAACGATACGGGCGCAGGGCGCAGCCCTTACCTCTATTTTTGTGCGCACTGCCGCCGCTGCAAAGGCGTTGGGCAAGCCCTGCGGCGATTATTATACCATGGAGATCGAATCGTTTCCGGACAGCCAAAGCCTGCTGGACGATCGCCTCGGCATGCTTACGGACGTGCTTTGCCGGCTTCTGCCGCCGGAGGG
>CAMOVW010000048.1 GCA_946627725.1 uncultured Clostridia bacterium | reverse complement strand
GTCCGCTGCAGACGATCACCGTGCCGGATGAGAAATTCAATTCGCTGGATTGGGTTCGCAACAATTGGGGATATGAATTCAATCTCGAAACCGGGCAGACGGTAAAGGATCGGATCCGATACTTTTTACAGGCCACCGCCGTGCAGGCAGCCAAGAAAAAAGTTTACGCTGCGACGGGTTGGAAACGTATCAACGGCCAGTGGGAATTCCTGATGCCGGGCGATGAAACGCACACCGTTTGTCTGGAAGGTCGGTGCGCCGTTTACGGTTTTCATCGGGACGCAAATCTTGACGCCGTAATCAAATCACTCTCCTTACCGTATGCGGTGGCGCCGCGAAACGTGATGATGCCGCTGGTCGCGTTCGCGTTCCTCTCGCCGCTGAATTCGTTCCTGAGGAAAGCGCAATACGAACCGAAAACGATCCTGATGCTGTGCGGAAAAACCGGCTCCAAAAAGAGCACGCTGGCGGCGCTGATCTGTTCCTTCTTCGGGCGGTTTTCAACCACGGAATTACCGCTTTCGTTCCGCGATACGGCGAACAGTATCATCCGTCAGAGCTTCGCGTTAAAAGACGTTCTGACCGTGATCGACGACTATCATCCCAGCACCGGCAAGGACGCTGCGCAGATGAACGCCAGCGCGCAGATGATCTTCCGCGCGTACGGCAACCGCGTGGGCCGCGGGAGATTAAACGCAAATTCCGAACCGATGACCGACCGTTATCCGCAGGGCAACGCGATCATCACGGCGGAGTTTTTGCCCGATGTCGGCGAAAGCGGAACGGCAAGATTCATCACGCTGGAGCTTGGAAGAACGGACGTCAATAACGAAGAGCTGTCGTATTATCAGCAGCTTGCGGCGGACGGAATTCTTTCCGCGTGTATGTATCAGTATACCGAATGGATCAAAGAAAAATATCTGACCGGCGAAAAAACAGAAGATAAATTCGTTAAATACCTCGTCGGAATCTGCAATGATTGCAGAAAGGAACTGGCCGAAAAAGGAAATCACAATCAAATAAAACTGCGTGACCGACTGCTGGATGATATGGTTTCCCTGCATGTCGGTTTTTCTTTTTTCTGTGACTTCCTTCTGGCGAAAAACTGTATTATGCCCGAAGCAAAGCCTGCAATGTTGGAAGAATTCGCCACCGTGATTCTCGCGCTCGCCGCAAAACAACAGAGCCAAACGGAACAAGAACAGCCCACCCATAAGTTCCTTCGGAAGCTGAAATCACTCATCGATTCCGGCGCTGTCGGGATCGCAAAAAAAGAAATCAGCGAAGATTATCCCACGCTCGATCCGCCGCGTTTGGTCGGTTATGAGGACGATGCGTATTACTATCTCGATAAATCTTTATCTCATCGCGCCGTGAAAAAACTCTGCGACGATCAGGGAGAGGGCTTTGCCATTTCCGAAAACGGACTCGCGAAAGCGCTTCTTTCGGAAGGAATATCCGAGGGCGACAACGAAGGAAATACAACAAAAATAGTGAAGATCGGAAGGAAAAGCCGGCGGCTTTTGGTGATCCCGAAGGACAGGCTTTTGAAGGTGATCGAAAATGAAAGCTAAATGGCATTACCGCGGAATCGTCTTAGCAAGCATTGGATATTTCATGAAAAATATCCGCTTGTCAGGGGCTGTCTCTGTCAGCGCCCCTGAAACCCTCATAGGAAAGGAGGAAAACCCGTGAGAAAAAGACGCTCGAAAAAAGAAAAGGTGTTCACCGTACCGATCCAGTTTTATGTGACGCCGAAGCAAAAAGAAAAACTGGACCACACCGCAGAGAAGGCGGGTATCACGCTTTCGGAATGCCTGCGGCGCATGATCGATAAACTGAAAATCACAGAAAAGCCGCCGTTGGAATTTCCGAAAATGATCGTGGAGCTGCGCAGGATCGGCACGAATCTGAATCAGATCGCGCGGGCTTTGCACACAAACGGACACTTTATCCCTGAAGATTTTTCTTCCGTTATCAACCGTTTAAACGAAACGGAAGACAAACTTTACGAAGCTTTCACGCCGGGGAAAGGGGACTAAAAATGGCGACCACAAAGATCTGGCCGATCAAAACAGGCAGGCTCAGTTCCGTGATCGGGTATATCGCGAACCTGGAAAAAACGGACGAGAGCAGACTCAATCCGGAGGAGCGCGCGTCGCTTTACGCGGTGGCAAACTACGTGACGGACGAATTCAAAACCGAAGAAAAAAAGTTTGTCTCCTGCGTCAACCTGACCGAAGGAAGAGAGCTGGAGCAAATGATGATGACGAAGAAACGGTTCAACAAAGCCGGCGGCATTCTCGCGCATCATGCATATCAATCCTTCAAACCCGGAGAGGTCACGCCGGACGTCGCGCACGAGATCAGCGTGAAGCTCGCGAAGGAAATGTGGGGCGGCGATTTTGAAATCATCGTCGCCACCCATATCAATTCGGACTGTATCCACTCACACATTCTGATCAATTCGGTGGCGTTCACGGACGGGCATAAGTACAACGGCTGCAGAGAAAATTACGAGCGATTCAAAAATATTTCCGACCGTCTCTGCCGCGAATACGGTCTCTCCGTGATCGAAAACCCGCAATACGGTCGCACGAAAAACTACAAGTATTACAACGATGAAAAGCTCGGGAGGATGACGAAGGATCAGTTTATCAAGCGTGATATCGACGAATGCATCGCCGTTTCGCTGAACGGAAAACAGTTTGAATATCTGATGCGGCAGCGCGGATATACCTTTAACTCGCGGTGCAAATATCCCACGATCTCACACCCCGCCTTTCAGCGTCCGCGTCGCTTGAATACGCTCGGCGACCGGTACACGCTGCAGGGCATACAGAACCGTCTGCACGATCGTTGGACGCCGCGCGTCTTCGTTTATCCGGAGCAGGATGATCCCGCCGGTTATTTTTTCTTCAACCCCGAGGATCCTTTCCACTATATCTTTGAATTTGACCGCATCGACCGGCTTTACGTTCACTTTGTGCGGGGGCTTACGATCATAAAGAGCGAACCCGATACGAACCGTGAGGTTGCCCGGTATCTGCACGACGAGCTGGTCAAATTCGATATGCTCGTGGAAAACCAGAACCTGTTGCTCGACAAAGGGCTGCGCACCGACGACGACGTAACGCGTTACAAGCAGGAATGCGAGAAGGATATGACCGACCTGACCGAAGCGCGAAACGTCTTCCGCAACGCGCTCAAGCGCGCCGTCCGCGCGGAAGATAAAGAAAAACAGATCGAGCTGAGCGCCGATATCCGCAGATGCTCCGAGGCGTTGGAGGTGCTGCGCAGGAACGTTAAAATCTGCGACCGCATCCTGATGAAGAAGCCCGATATCGAACAGCGGATGCGGGAGATCAGAGAGATATCGGAACAGAAACGGTATATCCCCGAAGTCGCCGCAAAACAGAACGCAAAAACAAAAACGCGCGGCGTCGCGCGGTAAGGGAGGAGGTGAACTTATGTCAAACTATTTCGATAAGTATCAGAGAACGTTCCTTTACGACACGGACCGTATGATGCCGATGCCGGAATCGCCCTTCGTTTTTCGTCCGAACGCGAGCTTCCGCAACCTTGTGGGAAGTATCGAACAGTACGGCTTGCTGGAGCCGATCGTTGTGATCCCGCACCCGAAGTACAGCGGCAAGTATGAGATCGTTTCCGGCGTGCGGCGCTGGATGGCGTGCAGGGAATTGGATTACACCAATATCTCCTGCATCGTCGCCGACAATATGACCAGAGACGAGGCGCTCATCTTTATGGTGGATTCCAACCTTTGCAACCGCGATTATATCCCACCGACTGAAAAGGGCAAGGCATACAAGCTCAAGCTTGAAGTGATGGCGCGGCAGGGCTATCGCAGTGATCTGGACGAAACTTGTACACAGCCTGTGCACAAGTTGAAAAGTGTGGAGAGGATCGGCGAAGAAAACGACGAAAGCCGCGAGACGGTGCGTCGGCTGATTCGTCTGACGGAGCTGATCCCGGAGCTGCAGGAGCTGGTGGACGATCGTCGCATTGCGCTCGGTCCCGCTGTGGAGCTTTCATATCTGCCGGAGGATATGCAGCGGGCGGTTTACGATTACTATGCCGAAAACGAAGTGACGCCCTCCTATTCGCAGGCAAACCATATAAAAAAGCGCTGCAACGACGGTACCCTTACGCCGCAGGCGCTGACGGATATCCTGAACCAGCCCAAGCCGAACCAGGTGGAGATGTTTCGCATCCCCGCGGATCGCATCCGCCCCTTCCTCGATCCCAAGCTGCCGAAGGATAAAATGCTGGACGTGATCGTGAAGGCGCTGGAATACTACGCGAGAGCTATGGAAAGGAAGAAACGCGACCGCGGCGCGCGTTGACGCTTCTTCCGAATTATTTCAAACGGAAAGGGGTTATGGCAATTATACAAACTCATAATTTAATATTCATCAATGTGTCATAACCTCCGTTTTTCTAAAGAAATCTGGAGGTTTTAATTTATGAACAAATCTGAATTCAAAGCTTTATACAAGGTCATGTTCACCGAATACCCGGATGTGGTGAACGTGCAGCAGTTATGCGAAATGCTGGGCGGGATCAGCGATAAAACCGCTTACCGTCTGCTGAAATCCGGGGTCATCAAAAGCATCTACGTCGGCAAGCGGTATCTGATCCCGAAGCCGTACGTTCTTGATTATCTGTCAGCGGCGCACGCGTAAAATCCTGTGCATGAAACATTGCCGCACATTTGCTTCAGCGCGGGTATATGTGATACAATGCCCGCGTTGACGGCAGATGAATATGCGCTGCACGAAAGGAGTTATAAATGGTAGCAGGACATCTGAGAAACCGGAACGGCGTCTGGTACGTTTCCATGAGCTATACAGACGCGAACGGAAAGAAAAAGAGCGTTCTTCGCTCTACAGGCATTCCCGCCGAAAAGGGAAACAAAAAGAAAGCGGAAAAGGCATTGCTGGAAGCAAGAAAGCAGTTGCAGGAGCAGCTTGACCGCGGCGATCCCGATACACTGACCGTGCAAAAGGAAACGCTGCTCTTCACAAAGTTTCTTGCCGATTGGCTGGAAATGATGCGTTCCAGCGTGGAGATTACTACCTTCGCCTCGTATCAGACGACAGTCACCAGAAGGATCATCCCGTATTTTGACAAGAATTATCCGAAGCTGCGGCTGGCGGATCTCACGCCGAAAATGATTCAGGACTATTATACCTATGAGATCAAAGTGAACCATCTCACCACAAATACTGTCATTCACCGGCACGCGAATATCCGCAAGGCGCTGCAGTACGCGTTTCAGATCGGGCTGCTGGATTATAATCCCGCCGACCGCGTTACGCGTCCGAAAAAGAACACCTTTGAATCGGAACCGTACAGCCGGGCAGAGCTTGAGGTGCTGTTTGAAAAGGTGAAGGGAGATCCGCTCGAATTCGGCGTCATTATGGCGGCGTTTTACGGATTGCGGCGAGAGGAAGTTGTGGGGCTCAAGTGGAACGCGATCGACTTTGAAAACAAGACCATCGCCATCAAAAGCGTGGTGACAGCCGCAAACGTTGACGGAAAGCAGGTGCTGGTCCAAAAGAATACGGCGAAGACGAAATCCAGCCTGCGGACGTTGCCGCTGGTACCGCCCATCGAAGACCTGTTGCTGCGGATGAAAAAGGCGCAGGATGCGTTCAAAGCGCTCTGCGGGAATTCCTATTCCAAAGAGTATCAGGACTACGTATACGTCAACCAGCTCGGGCAGCTCGTTAAGCCTGAATATCTGACGACACATTTCCCGATCTTTCTGGAAAAGCACGGACTTCGGCGAATCCGCTTTCACGATCTGCGGCACTCGTGCGCGACGCTTCTGTACCGCGAGGGCGTGGCGCTGAAGGACATCCAGATGTGGCTCGGACACAGCGATATTTCCACAACGTCCAACATCTACACCCATCTGGACTTCGATTCAAAGATCAATTCCGCCAACGCCATCCTCGGCGTTTTGAACGGATAACGGAAAGAGGTCAGAGAAATGACCTCCGAATTCCGGAAGAAGTCCCGAAAAGCCTTACGGCGCAAGGGCTTTCCGGCTTTGGTATGACCTCCGTTTTCCGAAACTCCGAAGAAAAACGGGATTCAAAGCGTGAGCCGGCGCACAGGATAACGGGAAGACAAAAGCCCCGAAATCATTGATATATCAACGAATTCGGGGCCATTGCCGTGGTGCTGGTGACCGGGATCGAACCGGTACTCAATTGCTTGAACGAGATTTTAAGTCTCGGGCGTCTGCCAATTCCGCCACACCAGCAGATATTCTGTTGTAAAAAGAAGTTTTTCGGAAAATGGAGGTCAAAATGGAGGTCACGACCGGAAAACACCGATTCCAGCGAGAGCAAAAAGCCTTATTTTACAAGGGTTTTCGGCATTTTCAACGGGGGAAGCGGTATAGGATTTTAAGTCCCTTGCGTCTGCCAATTCCGCCACACCGGCGCACCGTATAAAAGTATACTCTGAAACCGCGGGAATGTCAAGATTTTTTCTGATAAAAGCGGCGGGGGAGGGGGCGGTTTTTCGGCTGGCGGCGCGTGTGGGCGGCGCGTTTTTTCTTTTTGCGGGGCAGGAAAGTGCTGCCGGAGGATTGACATTCCGGCGCGGCGCGCGTAGAATAAAACCGTACTTCAAGCAGAAAAGAGGAAATTGCAATGGGAAAAATCGCGCCTTTGCACCAAAACGTAAAACTGTTCTGTGCCGTTACAAGCGATAACCATATCGATTGGAAGCACCCCGTGCCGGCGGTGCCGATGTGGTATCTCACCCAATCCCTGAAGGACGCCGAAAAGAGCCTTCGCCCCATGGACGCCTATATCACCGTGGGCGATACCACCTCCCGCGGCAGCGACCGCAACTGGACGATGACGGAGAAGTGCTTCAAAAAGGCGAACCCCGCAAAGCATATCTTTCTTACCGTGGGCAACCACGATCTCTGGCACGACGAGGGCTTTGAAAAGGCGAGGGAGAACTACCTGAACTATTCAAACCGTATCTGCGGCACGTCTCACACCGAAACCTGGTTCTCCCACACCGTAAACGGGTATAAGATGATCTTTCTGGGCAACACGCGGGATGCGGGCTGTGAAGCGCATTTGGGTGAGGAACAGCTCCGTTGGCTTGAAAAAGAACTGGACGAAGCCGACGGCCGCCCCGCCTTTGTGTTCTGCCACCAGAGCCTGAACGGCCGCCACGGCCTGCCCCGCACGTGGGATCGGAACGAATCCGCTACGGACCCGATGGAGGGCGGTATCGGCGAGGAATCCGACGCGGTGGCGGCGATTTTGAAGCGGCACAAAAACGTATTCTATTTCAGCGGCCATTCCCATATGGGGCTGTGCGGCGAAGCGCGGAAGGCCGCCGAGGGCTACGCCAGCTTTGAGCGAGAAGACGGCGTTGAGCTGATCAACCTGCCCAGCCTTGCCTGCGGCAACCACCATGGGGACGACCGCTCCATGGGGATCGGCGTGCTGATCGAGGTGTATGAGGACCGCGTTGTGATCCGTCCCCGCAACTTTGCCCGCCATACCATGAACCGCAAGGTGCTGATCCGCAACGGCAAGCCATATCTTGAGGTCCCCGTGCAGAAGGGCTGACTGCGGCGGAACGCGCCTTGCGGCGCGGAAGGCAGATATCACTTTGGCGAAACAAAAAAATCGTATCTGTTGTGTGCGATTGGCAAATCATGCGGCGTCCCCTGCACGAACGGATCGCCGATAACGAACCAGAAGGGGACGCCGGGGGAGGGTTGTCCTCTTTTTTTCACGTGAGCGGTTTAAATATTAAGGGGTGAAACAAAGGGATGCTTTCCATTTTTCTTGCGCTGCTGAACGATCCGGGAGATCAGCAGCTGTTTGAGCAGATCTATCTGCGCTACCGAAAACAGATGTTTCTCGTTGCGCGGGGCTGCCTGCAAAACGACGCGGACGCGGAGGACGCCGTGCACGACGTGTTTTTGCGGGTTGCATCAAGCTGTTGGGAGACCGTACGAAAAATAGAAAACGAAACGGATCTACGCAATTATCTGTTGAAGGCCGTAAAAAACCGCGCTTTGAATATCATGGATCGCAGCGCAAAAAAAGATTTGTCGCTGGAGGATGACGTCTGCGAACAGGATCTTACAGAGCAGGCGGAGGATATCACGTTTGCGGAGGTGTGCGCCAGAATGGATGAGAAGCGGCTGCTTCAATCCATCGAAAAGCTTCCCGATCGATACCGCGATGCGCTGTATTACAGATTTGTTCTTCAGTTCTCCGTAAATGAAACGGCGCAATCGATGGAACAGAGCGTTTCCGCAACAAAAAAACAGATCCAGCGCGGCAAGCAAAAACTGCTGGATCTGCTCAGGGAGTAACAGATATGGAAAATGATTCTTTGATCTCCGCGCTGCGTAAGGCCGAATCTGAAAAATTTGCCGCCATACCTGAGGAGGCGGAGATCGAACACGCATTTTCAGACGGGTTTCAGCAAAAAATGGATCGTCTGATCCGCATACAGCGCAACCCTGTTTGGGATATGGTAAAAACCCCTGTGCGGCGATCGATGCTTTTTTTGATGATCCTGCTGGCAGCCTTCGGCGTTCCGGCTGAAAAGAACCCGCTGTTCCGTCTTGCGCAGCCGATACCGCAGTTGAGCGCTTCGGTATCGGGTGTTCCGGAAAAAGACGCGCAGCCGAACCGCACCGAAGATACGGCTGTACCGCCCGCGCCGCCGGAAGAACCGACGAAAGAACGGCCCGCGCCGCCAGAATCATCCGTGCGGAAAGAACAGCCCCAGGAGAAGCCGACTTCGTCTTTGCATACGCCTTCCGCGGCGGACGCCGTTTCCCGCGCCGCGGCGGAAACGCCGGCGGTTACGTCCGCCCCATCGGAAACCGCGGTAAGATATGAGGCTTCTTCCACTTCCGCGCCTGAAATGTCCCCTGCGCCCGACGCGCCGCAGACGCCGGAACCGGAAATCAACGTGCCGGAGCAGAAGAATGATCTGCCGGAATATATTCCTTTGGAAAATGACGGCGCTTCGAATCAGGATGCGGTAAGGTATTATGACCTATGGCCGGAAACGGATTCGGTGAATTAAATCAGCTTAAAATCACGTCCGTCCGGCTGCCGGGAATTGCCGGGCTTTTGCCCCGGAGGCGCAAAAACGAAAGGAAATCCATATGAAAAAAACGCTTATCCTTCTGAGCTCAGCCCTGCTGTTCGCCTTTTTCTGCGTAACGGCCCGCGCCGCCGCATTGGGGGACGTGGACAACGACGGCAGCATCACCGCTTACGACGCGCGTCAGACGCTGCGCGCCGCCGTACATCTGGAGCCCGAGATCACGCCGGAAACCGAGGCCTTTACCGCCGCGGATGCGGATTTTGACGGCGCGATCACCTCCGGGGACGCCCGCGCGGTACTGCGCGCCGCCGTAAAACTGGAGGACCTGAACGACCGCCTGCCGGAGAGCGAGGCGCTTTCCGAGAATGAGCTTCGGCAAAGGTTTCGGGACTGTTGTTTGCGTATGACGATATATATAGACGTCAGTACCGCCAGTTTTTCTTTTGACGGGTATGTGATTGATGACAACGGCACCGTAGCGATTCCCTATTCGTATCTTCGGAATGTGATCTACATTTCGGTAAACAGAGAGGACTGCTTTGTGGAATCCATTCTGTACACAGATCCCGCGGCGAATCTGGCACTGCTGAAGTTGACCGGAGACGTACCCCGTCTTTCGGTAAACCGCACGTGGTTTGATAACGGCGATCCTGTTTTCGGCTGTTTCGGCGGGGCTTTGCTGCGCGGTACGATCTCGCCCATCCCTGCCGGGGCAGAGAATGCAAAGCCCGAAACCACGCTTTGCGCCGCTATGAAATACGTGAATTTGATGTATGAATTGGATTACAGTCCTCTTTTGGACCGGTTTGGCAGAGCCGTCGGTTTCATCATGTGCGATGAAACCGTCCAAAATAAAAGGTATATGTACGCGATACCGTGTGCGAAGCTTCCGTCGCCGCAGAATTATAATCCCAAAACCGTGGAGGAATTCTCGCGGGAGCAATGGCGTATTACGCTGGAATGCTCCGTTGACGCAATAGAGATCGTACAATACGGGGTGGCGGTTGTTCCGTTTGAATCCAATACGCAATTGGAGTACCGCTTTTCTGTCAACAATCCGTATCCGGAACGGATCGAAGCCAGGGTAAGAGGTACCGGTTCCGGCGCACTGTTTTTGCAGCTCGTTGCGAAGCAGCCCTGCAGAGATATCCCCATAGAAGTGGTGCTCAAAGGCAGGTATGAAACGCTTACAATCACCGTGAAGGTTACCGTAACAACGGAAGGATATATCAATATGGTAAGCGTTCCCGTTATACCGGATCCCGGTGTTTTATGGAAATGCCTGCCGAAGGAGTTTACTGTGGGAGAAGACAGTATTGAGCTCCGGTACGATAAAGCCAAAACAGGCCTGTCGGGAGAAGAGCTGTTTTACTCTTATGCGGGCGCGCTTGCGAAAATGGGCTACGTATACGAAAAAACCGAACAAAAAACTTCCGAGACCCAATACTGGTTTAAGTCGGAGGACGGCAAGGTGCATATTGTTTACTACGATTCGTTAAAAGATGCTTTTATCCGAGGTTATGTGGATTATACGGTACTTGTTGAGAATAACGATTTTCTCTGGTACAACGAATTCCTCAAATGAACCGTAATATCGTTTCATTCTTTCGGTAATCAACGTCAAGTCCTGAAAAATGGAAAGGAAACCATGATGAAGAAAATCCTTACGATTCCCATCGTCGCCCTGCTGTTTGTTTTCTTCTGCACTGCGGCCTGCGCCGCCGCGTTGGGGGATGTGGACGGCGACGGCGGTATCACCGCTTACGATGCGCGTCTGGCGCTGCGTGCCGCCGTACATCTGGAACCCGCGATCACGCCGGAAACCGAGTCTTATATTGCCGCGGACGCGGATTTTGACGGCGTTCTCACTTCCGAGGACGCCCGCGCGATTCTGCGCGCCGCCGTAAAGCTGGAGGATCTGAACGACCGTCTTCCGGAGAGCGCGGCGCTGCCCGAGGAAGAGATCCGCCAAAAGCTGGAAGACTGCATTCTGAGCTTTACCGCTCAACGCACAGGCTTTCTTCAGTTTTACGGCTTCGCGATCGATGAAAACGGCACGGTTGTGATCCCCTATATGATGATCAAGAAAGCGATCGATATTCAGGTAAACGAAACCGGATGCGAGGTGGAATCTGTTTTATATACGGATCCCGGTTCCAATCTGGCACTGCTGAAGGTGACCGGCGACGTGCCCCATATTCCCGTAAACCGTACCTGGTTCAATAACGGCGATCCCGTTTACACCGCAACCGATACGGGGCCTCTGATCCATGGCGAGATCACCCCGATGCCTGTTGTGTATGATCCGTTGTATCCCGAGGCTGATATTTGCGCGCTGCTGAAAGAATCGGGCGATTCGGTGGGCCGGCCGATGGCGGATCGCTTCGGGAGGGCCATCGGAATCATTCTGGAAAACAAAATGATCGGCATGGCGCATTACGTATCTGCGATCCCTCTGTCAAAGCTCCCCGATCCGCAAAGCTTCAGACCCAGGTCTGTGGAGGAATTCGTGCGGGAGGAATGGCGCGTTTCGATAGAATGCCCAGTAGACCATATTGAGATCCCGCAGTACGGCGTGGCGGCGATCCCGCTGAAAATCGAAGGAGCCATCGGGAACAATACATTTGTTGAGAACCCGGACCTTGAGAAATTTGAAGTTACCATAGAGAATGTTTATCAGAAACTACCGCTTTTGCGGATCTATACAAAAGAGCCCTGCAGCGATATCCCGGTGAAGCTGCGCATTGAGGGCGTATATAATACGTCAGAGATCATTTTGACCGTCTCTGTGGTAACGGATACGGATGGTGCTCTGTGCATTACCGGTCTTCCTTTCGTGCCCGATCCGGGCCCGCTGTGGGGGGTGGTCCCTTCAACGTCCACTTTCAAAAGCAGCACCTTCCTTCTCAAATATTATAAAAAACCGTCAGTTCTGTCGAATGAAGAGATGTTTTATTCTTACGTAGACGTCCTTGAAAAATTGGGCTACGAACACACGAAAACAGAAAAACAATCCGATTCATGCGAATACCTGTTCCGGTTTAGGGATACGGATTTTTATATTACCTACGTGGAAGAAAAAGAACTCGTCAAGATATCAGGGTGTACCTATACGGGCACGCTTTGGGACGTTCCCGCCCCCTGATTACGGCTTTCATCAATCGATCTGTCAGCCCCCCACGCTTTCGCAGGTGTGGGGGCTTTTTTCACCGCCGCGGCTTGCCGGAGGCACGCTCTCCGATGGGTTTATAACGTCGTCGGTTTGTTCCGCAGAGTATTCCGGTCCTGCGTTTTATCATCCCGGCCTGCCTTTCCGGCGGGCTGTTTTGTATGCAGGCGCGTTCTGTTCCCCCGAAACGGCTTTCTGTTCCCTTTTTGCTACGTATGGCGCGATATATGTTATATTAAAAGCGGCGATATCTGAAGAAAAGGAGGATCTGTATGAAAAAATATGTATATCAGCATATACTTCTTTGCTTTGTTCTGTTGCTTACGCTCTTTTCCGCGGTTCCCGCGTTTGCGGAGGACGCCCCGGAGATCGTCGCCTCCGGCTGCTGCGGGTACGGTACGGGCAAAAACCTGCGTTGGACGCTGGACAGCGACGGGCTGCTCACGATCAGCGGCATGGGGTACACGCCCGGCGACCCCGTGCGCGAAAACATGATCGCCGCCGCCTGCACCGCGGGCGGCAGCTATGAGGAAGTTGTATACTGCACACAGTGCGGCTATGAATTCAGCCGCGAACACAAAACGGCGGATCCCGCGGGCCATATCCCCGGCAGAACCGTGCGTGAAAACGAGATCCCTGCCGCCTGCACGGCCGCGGGCGGGTACGACGAAGCGGTTTTCTGCGCCAACTGCCCCGCCGAACTCAGCCGGACGCACGTGGAAACCGCCGCCACCGGCCATGCCTAGGGCGAGTGGGAAGTGATCAGACAGGCGACAGCAAGCGAAGAGGGCCTGATGCGCCGCACCTGCGCCAACGATCCTTCCCACGCGGAAGAACAGATCATCCCCAAACTGCAGCCGCAGACAAACGCGTTCCAGCAGTTCATCCAAAGAATCGTTGATTTCTTCAACAACATCATCGATTGGTTCCGCAGGTTGTTCCGGTTTTAAGGAAGACGACGTCAATAATCATATTCCCGGTTTGCATTCCGGAAAAAACATGATATAATACGTATAACGGTTCTGCCGTTTCGGCAGCGTGCGCATTGCCGCACAGTTTCAGAAAAACGGAGGGAATACATCAAATGAAAAACAGGTTTGCAAAATACGTCAGCGCGGCGCTTTGCCTTGTTATGTTAATCACATTCCTGCCCGCGTTTCCCGCGTTCGCAGGGGCACAGCCCATCGAAACGCCGGTTGCTTTTTCGCAGCCCGGTGCAGCGCCGAAGCAGGGCAATGCGTCCCCTGCCCGCACAGAAGGACGTTTTACCTATAACGGCGCGCTGTATGAATACACCTCGGGCTATGAGGGCAGCGTTCTGCTGGAGTTTCCTGCGGAAGCGATCGGCCTGCCGCTGCATGAGGACGTTGTAAGGATCCAAAGCCATGCGGTGGAGGGGCTCGGCGATCTTACCGAGTTCACGATCCCGGGCACGGTGAAATACGTCGATACCGATGCTTTTTACGATCTGCCCGCCCTTGAAACGGTACATCTGGAGCCCGGTGAGGACGCGCTCAGAAGCTTTTTCAGCGCGCAGAGTTTCGGCGGCACAACAAGGATACCGGATTTTACCGTGGAGGAGAACGACGAACGGTTTTTTGTAAGGGACGGCGTGCTTTACGATAAGCCGAATATGTCTGTTTTTATGGTGCCCGGCGGCAAGACCGTGCTGGATCTTGCGGAGGATATCAAGGGCATACACACCTATGCGATTCCGCTGCAGCAGACGTTGGAGCGGATCACCGTCCGCGCGGAGGATTTCGACTTTTTTTCCGATGATATGTGGAGGTATTCGAGTCTGCAATATATGGATGAAAATACCGAGATCGTGTGCCGCAGGGGATCCGGCGCGGAAAGCTACGCGCTGCGCTTCGGCGGACGGCTGACGTATCCGGACGGCGTTGAGATCACAGAGATCTCCATCGTTGCGGACGCTTCCCTTGAAGTGGAGGTGAAAAAGGAATTCAATTATTCTCAGCTCCCCATCCATGCCGAGGTGCGGTATTCGGACGGCGTTGTAAATACGTTTCCCGCGATCGATCTGTTTTATGTAATGGACGATAATACGTTTCCCTTTTCAGGCAACTCCTTATACCGCTATGAGGAGGTGGAAGAGCATGCGGTTGCGGTACAGTTCGGCGGCGTGGCGCAAACGTTTCCGTTCTATGTTATCCCCAGCCGTACGGCTTACCGCTTTGACGTAAGCGAAGCCCGTACCGATTTTGCGGTATGGGAGCTTATTTCCGCAAGCAACCTGAACATAAAGCTTTGGGAAACGGATCCGACGTCGGGTGAAGAAAGCGAAGTGAATCTCAGCAACTGCAGTCTTTATCTTTGGGAAAACGATGGCTGGGCCCGGAAGAATTTCGGTTCCTTTACCTTTCGTTCCGCAATCGCTTTCTCCGCGCCGGGCGCATATCGCATGAAGCTGGAATACCTCGGCCATACGCAGGAATGGACGCTGAACGTTACCGAAGACGATATCCGGTTTACCACCAACGAGAACGAAGCGATCACCGAGGTTCCGCAATACACGGTTTACGATAAGGCCTACGGGGGCAACCGTCTGTTTGTGACCCGTAACGGTGAAACAGAAGAACTGACGGCGCAAATGACCTTGAGTTCTACGACCGTAAAGGATTATGTATTCCCGTCGTTACATGTTGTTGACAACCGGAACCGGTATCCGGATACCAGCGTGCTCGGCGATACCGCCGTTAGCCTGCGCACGATCTACACGTTTACCGATGCTGAGCGCGGAGAACGCCGCTTTGACGTAGCCCTCCCCCTGGAGCTGCACGTTGTGCCCGGCGAGATCGCCGACGCGTATCTGGACGTTTCAGCGGCGCCGGAATACGTGCCCCCGGAAGCCTCCCTCACCGCAAAGGACCTCGGCGTCAAGCTGGTAAAAACCATGTCGGACGGCAGCACGCAGATCGACGACGATCCCGCGGTATACTTCGTATGGAGAAATCTTACGCTGGAGGAATCCGGCGATACGCTTCTTACCGATACCCCCGGAGAGCAACAGGCCGTAACGGTTTTATACGGCGGCCTTACCGCGCGCTTTTTTGTAACGATGCTGCCGCATACCATGACGTATGTGCCCGCATCCGCCGCCGCGGACTGCAGAGAGACCGGCGAGCTCGAACACTGGCACTGTGCCGACTGCGGCAGAAACTACAAGGATGAGGTGGGCAGATATGAGCTTGCCGACGTTTCCGACGACGTTTACGGCGCGCATGCGCCCGGCGACCTGCATCCCGGCTATGCTCCCACCTGTACGGAAAACGGCCTTGGAGATTACTGCGAGTGCGCCGTTTGCGGCAAACTGACCGACGCAGCGGGACAGGAGATCGACCTCCCTGTCATTCCTGCGGTAGGCCACGATTACGCCGAAACCGCGCGCGCAAACCCCGCTTGCACCGAGGATGGGTATATCGTATACACCTGCCGCAACGACGAGACCCACACCTATACCGAAACCCTTCCCGCCACCGGCCACCGCAACAGGATATGGAAAGATAAAATCGAAGCCACAGCCGCAGCGCACGGCCACGAAGCCGGTGAATTCTGCGCCGATTGCGGCAAATATGTGACCGGCGGCGAAGTGATCCATAACAAGAACGGCGCAAGGTACCGCGTGCAGGACGCGACCTGGCTGGATCAGGAGACCTACGATTACTGCTGCGCCAACGGCGATTATATCATCTTTTGCTCGGTGTGCGGCGAATACGGATTGTACGAAAAACAGAAACTGATCGACGAGGGCGTTCTCAGCCCGGAGCCGGAGTCCCCTCCCGAAGAAGACGACGAAGGCTTTTTCGAAAAAATCAAAACGCGGTTCGACCGGATGATGAGCGGCGTCATCAACTTCCTTCTGCGCCTGATCCGCTGGTTCGGCAGCCTGAAAGGGTAAATCCGCCGAAAAAAACAAAACTGCCGCATCACAGTTTGCGGCAGCAGTGAAAAAGCCAAAAGTCAGCTTTTTCGTCTCTCAAGAATAAGTGTGAAATCTTCAAATTATAATTTATCGCGCACTTTGCGCGATAAACGCCGTTTGCCGTTCGCCGTTTGCCGTTCGCAAGATATCTGAGCGTTTGCAATGCGGTGGGGA